>CAZFZX010000027.1:0-29341 GCA_964523765.1 uncultured Enterobacteriaceae bacterium | reverse complement strand
TAGAAAGAACTCATCGACGAAAGCGTCGCGTCCCCCGAACTCGATCGAGTAGCCGAAGCCGAGGGCGATGTAGCCGACAACGACGTCGTCCAAGAGGACCAACCAGATACGACCGAGATCGTCGCGCTCGAGCAGCGGCATGATCGCGCCGGCCCTCGCTTCGGGAACGAGATCGATGCCCTCGAACTCGTGATATGCACCCACCAATGACACCAGAATACCGATGTCTCCCGGCGTTGCCAGCCTGAGTTCGGGTCTCATTTGCGAATCCGGCTCGATCGCTGCCCCCGATTGCGATGCCCCACGGGCGCTGGCGATTTGCCTTCCTAAACGAGCGGGACGACCTTTTCCATGAAGTCGCGCGCCGTTTCCCGCGCGTAGTCGAGCCCCGGCAGGATGCTAATCTCCTTGAGTCCGGCGGCTTCCGCCGCGCGGATCTGCTCCGCGATTTCTTCGGGCGTCCCGACCAGGTTTGCGCCCCGGATCATGTCGGGCGTGATAAAACGGCGCTCCGACGGCGGACAGAAACTGCAGTGTCCGGTATGAATCATCTGGTGACGCTTCTCTTTCGGGATATCCATCTGCTCTACGTGGTCGAGATACTCTTCCCACACTCCCTTCATGTAGTCGGGCACGACCGAATCGTCCTGACGAAGCTCCCAGATCTCGTAGACGAAATGCAAGGCCGCGATCGACCAGGACGAGGCATCATCGATCACCCGATCGTCGGTTAGTTTCTCTCCGGGGCGGAGCACGATGGCGTTGGTCAGCGAGACGGTGTGAAAATCGTCCGGTAAGGTCCGTCCGGCTTTCTCCGCGCCCTCACGCACGTAGCCCATGTGGTAAGCGAGCACATCCGGCTTTTCGTTGAATACCGCGATCAGTCCGTCGGCCATTTTTCCGGCGGTGCGCAGCGCCATGGGCCCGTTGGCGGCGACATAGATCGGGATGCGATCCTCGACGTTGCGAAAACCTTCGCCGTGGTCTCCCCACTGAATCGCGGTCGTCTTGTCGCGGTAGGTATAGTCGACTTCGTCGCCGTCGAGCAGCGCGCGTACGACACTCAGATACTCCCTGAATTCTTTGATTGGCATCGGATCGTGGCCCATGATCCGCATAGCGGTATGACCGGTACCGACCCCCCAGAAAATTCGCCCCGGGGCGACCGTGTTGATCGATGAAATAGCTGCCGCGCTCGTCGGCGCAATACGCGTCCCCGGAATCGCGACGCCGGTGCCGATCCGGATCCGCGATGTATTGGCGGCCGCGAGCGCCATCGTGGCGTAGCAATCCGACCAGATCATTTGCGAATCGGGTATCCACGCGGCATCGTAGCCGAGCGCTTCTAGTTCCTGGACAAACTTCCAGTCGGAAATGCGGGTTGATACGTGCAGGCTGTATTTCATTGTTCGTTCCCCGGGCGGTTGACGTTTTTCGAGATCCTGCCAAGCATAACGGCCGGCATGGTTAAGATCCACGGAACCGCGGTTATGGGGGCGATCGCCCGCACCGGAATACGCTCCGGGCGACGTGCGCTAAACTGAGGCCCCCTTCCACCTTTAGACCGAGAGAGCAAAATGCTTGCGCGAAATCTGCTCGTGCTCTGGTGCATCGGAATCATGCTTCTTGCCGGCGGCCCGGCCGGCGCCGACCGACCATCAAACGCAGCGATTGAAAAACTCGCGAACGAACCAGTCTCGCGCCTCGAGTGGGGGCTCGAAAGATTCGAACGAGCGCTCGTCGATACGTTCGCCATCGATCCCGTTACCCTCGAAACGAGCTCGCCGCCATTTTTTATTAACGTATCCTACGAACACGCCGATGCGCACATTCTGGTCGAAATCGGCCGCACTTTCGCGTCGATGAAACAAGCGCGCGCCGACGACCTATGTCGTGAATACATCGTCCGGGTACGCGGGATGCTGAGCGTCGACCGCGCGGGCAGGCCGGCGATCAAAGGATCCAGTTCGCTCGCGGCCGATTTCTTTCACCCACTGACTGCGGCCGCAAAACCTGATCCGGAGTTCGCTAATGCCCTGGACGCCGGCGTCGCATTGCGGGCCCTGGTGCCGTCGCCTGTGAACGGCGTTTTCGCGATCTGCACTGCCGCGCTAACTAACTCTCCCGTGCGGCTCGTCCGCTGAGTACGGCGCGGGCCGGACTTCGATTCTGACCAAACCGGAGATAACGGCCGCTCATTACTGAGGGTCGGCCCCGGCGTCTATCTCGATGCCGCCATCGGATCCCGGAAGCTTCGAGTCCTCGCCAATGACCCGACGCAGGAGTTCCGATCCCTGTACGGCGTGACCGGTTGTGATGCGGACGGTGAGGCCGGCCGACCGCGCGTCGAGCGCGATGCTCCTCAAGGCCTGCGCCCCGGTTAAATCCAATCTTCCGATTTTACGGAGGTCGACGGTCAGCCGGGTTGCGTCGGGATGCGCGGCGAGTTCCCGGATCAAGGCTTCGTCGAAAACCGTGGCCGATCCGAAGTACAGCACACCGATCGGTTCGAACATCAGCTCGCCGTTATGATAGTCGGTCTGCAAATGCACCTCGCGTTCGCGCCACAGATGCACACCGACGCCGAGACCAATACCGATCATCACGGCTAGATCGATTCGCGGCGCGAGTAGCAAGGTCAGAACAAAAGTAGTCCAACCCACAACCGCCTGCGGACGCGACATTCGCGGCAGACGGATCAAAGGACCGAAATCCAGCAACTTGACGACGGCTTGAATAACGATTGCGGCAAGAACGCAGAGCGGCAGCGGCGCAAAGTGTCCGGCGAAAGGAAAAGTCGCCAATACGAACAGTCCGGTGACGAATCCGCTCCAGCGCGACGTAGCACCGGCGCCGCGATTGACGAGCGTCCGCGAAAAGGACCCGCCGACGGGAAATCCGCCGACGAGACCGGCGGAGAAGTTCGCCGCGCCCTGCGCTATCAGCTCGCGGTCCGGGCTCCAGCGGGTTCGCGTCTGGGTCGCCATCGTCCTGGCGATAGCGGCGGGTTCGGCGAACCCGACGAGCGCGATAACGACGCCGGGGAAAATGAGATGCGGCAGAAAAGTCCACGGTAAGGCCAGCGACAGTACGGGATAGGCCGACGGCACTTCGCCGATAACCGCGCCGTCGTACGCGACCCACGAGCTGTAGGCGATCCCCGCCGCGACGGCAACGAGAACGCCCGGAAACAACTTGTGCACGCGGCGCCCGAGAATGATCACCGCCACAGTCGCACCCCCAATCGCACAGGTCTCCAACGACCACGCGCCGGGATGCGATACGGTCCACAACATAGAGTGCAAGATACCTTCCACGGGCGCCGCGGCGCCCACGAATTTGGGCAACTGCGAGCTGATGATCAAAATACCTGCCGCACGCGTGAACCCGATCATGATCGGCTGCGACATCAAATCGGCGACGAACCCGGCGCGGAGCAGCCCGAACGCGACGCGCACGACGCCGACCACCAGGGCCAGCAGCGCCGCGAGCATCGCGTAATCCGCGGTCTGCGGTACGGCGACAACGCTCAAGGCGCCGAAGCTCAGCACGCTGGTCATCGCCACCGGTCCCGCTTGCAGGAACGGTGAGGAGGTGAACAGCGCGGCGGCGATCGGCGCAACGGCGGCGGCATAAAGGCCGTGGACCGGAGGCAATCCGACCAGCGCCGCATAGGCCATTGCCTGCGGGACCAGGATGAGGCCGACACTGATCCCGGCGATGATATCGGCCGCACTGAAACGGCCAATCTCGGTCCGGCTGTCTCCGGTCATCGGGGCCGAGCCATCACGGCCGCCTCGAAAGCCGCGAGCGCCGGACGGGTGAGTTCGCGCGGGTACGAACCGGACGGAGCCGGTGCAGCTCGGCGGTGGTTCTCGACAACGTCCTGCAACCTATCCAATGCCGGTACCTCGTTCCAATAGCGTGCGCCGGACCAATAATAGCAGCGTAACCGGCGGCGCGGCCGCCGCTAACGATATAATCCCGATGCGGAGCCGCAAATAAGGATAAACGAATGAATGAAGAATTCTGTCGCCGTCTGCGCCAAAGCGAGGTGCTGATTGGGACCATCGCGAGCGTCGATTCGATGGCGGTTATGGAAGTCCTCTCGAGCGGCGCGCTGGATTGGATTTTCATCGAGGCCGAGCACGCACCGATCGGAACGGCGGCCCTGGAACGACTCATCGTAGCGGCGGGCGATACACCGTGCCTGGTCCGCTTGCCCAATCACGAGTCGACTTGGATCAAGCGAGCGCTGGATCTCGGTGCCGCCGGAATCATCGTACCCCAGGTCAATACGGCGGACGAAGCCGCGGCCATCGCCCGGGCCGCACGCTTTACTCCGGCAGGTGAACGCGGCGTGGGCGCCTGCCGGGCCAATGCCTACGGCTACGCTGTAGGCGAATATCTGGCCGCAGCGAACGCCGGCACCGCGGTGCTAGTACAAGCCGAACACCTCGATGCGGTCGCCAATGCGGGCGCGATTGCCCGTATCGACGGTATCGACGGCGTCCTCGTCGGACCCTACGACCTATCCGCGAGCATGGGGCTACCGGGGCAACTCGACAACGATGAGGTCAACCAAGCGATCGAGAAGATCCGCAAGGCCTTCGCCGAAGCCGGCAAGCCCGCGGGTTGCTTCAGCCCCAACGCCGATGATGCAAAAAAGCGGATCCGGCAGGGGTTTTCAGTGGTTGCCTGTGGCATCGACCTGGCGCTGCTTCGCGGCGCGGTGACCGCGCTCACCGCTGAATTACAACAGGGAACCTCTGATTAATTCGTGGAACGCCGCCTTGCGTTCAAAATCGTCCGTCTCGGCGTTGCGGCGCTTGCCAATAGTCCCGGCTATTACCTGCGCGCCGCGCCTTGAGTCGAACAATTTTGAATCACAATCCGACTGCCCCAGAATTAATAAGAGGTTCCCTAACGTTAAACGCAGCGTTCCACAACACAAGGATCGCACCTTGGAACCGTTGTTCCGGAGCTATGATTGACGCCTGTGATCGAATGAAGACCCATACCCGCGACCAAACGAAGCCGAGCGGCTTTGACTCCCCGGTTCGACCTCATTAGCATGTCGCGACTTTCCTGCCATCCCGCCAAAGCTCCGCAGAATCGCAGCTGCTGCTGCAACGGACGGCAAATGTGATCATAGAATTCGCTAAAAGAGTACCCGAACTCACGCTTCTGGTTCTGGTCACCATCCTCGCTTATGCGATCATGGGCTTGGGCTCCCAGGTCGCCGGTAGCGCTGTCCTTTCGGCCAATGCGGCGTGGTTTATCGTCGTCGCCTCGTTCGTACTCAGCACCGGTATCGCCATCATCGCCGTGCTCGGCGGTGTGGGAGGCGGCGTTATTTTCACGCCCATCATGCTGGGTTTCACCTCGATCGACACCCTGCTCGTGCGATCGACCGGACTGGTCGTGGCCATGTTCAGCGGCCTGGTGTCCTCCGGGCCTTTTATGCGGCGGGGTCTCGCAGACGTGAAATTGGTGCTCTACTGCGCCATCCCCATCATTGTCGGCGCCATCGCCGGTGCTAAGATGGCCATATTGCTGGCGGACACCATGGGTGAGACGGGCGATGCCATCGTACGCCTGCTCCTGGGGCTGGTCTTGGTGTTTATCGCCGCCATGTTCATCTTGGGGGGCAGCAAAACCGAATACCCCGAACCCGCGCGGATTGATGCCACGAGCCGGAAACTCGGACTACGCTCGCGTTACTGGGAAGAGTCTCTGCACAAGGTCGTCGAGTTTCACGCGACGAATGCGGTGCTCGGCGGCACGCTATTCCTGGCCGTAGGCTTTACCGGCGGCTTCTTCGGACTCGGCGGCGGATGGGCCGTCGTTCCGGTTCTAAACCTGGTCATGGGCGTACCGCTGAAAGTGTCGGCGGCGTCATCCGGTGTACTTCTCGCCATCGGTAACGCCGCGGCCATCTGGCCCTATATCACGAAAGGCGCACTCATCGCCGTCTTGGCCGCACCGTGGATGCTCGGTCAGATCGTCGGGGGGATCCTCGGCGCGTACATCCTGACGAAAATCAAAGCCGCCTTCGTGCGTACCCTGCTGATCGTGCTTCTGCTGCTGACCAGCCTCAAACTGATCTCGCGCGGCGTTGAAGCTTTGTTGGGCATTGACATTCCACTTCTCTGATCCCGGGACCCAAACATGAGCGTCGACGAGCACCACAATCCAGTCGAGATCCCCCGGTCCGGGGTCGTCTACGGCGACATTATCTATTGGACAACCATCGCCGGCGCGTTCCTGGCGATCGCCGGCTCTATCGTTACTTTCGTCACGACCGACAACTACATCGACCCCAACTACCTGCTCAGCAGCATATGGGAAGGCAAGGGGGTCGAGGCCATCTGGGGCGGCGCCGAAGGAGTGGGTGTACCGCCCGACGGTCATTGGTACTTAGACCAGATCACGACCGGCAACGGTCTCACAATGTTCGGCTTAGTGCTCGGCGTCTTCTCGGTTATTCCCGGTCTACTCGGAGCCAGCTGGATCCTGCTGACCCGGGAGGGCCTGCCCCTTTACGCGGGGCTAGCGCTCGTGGCGGCCCTGATCACGCTGTTCGCGATGATCGCGTGATGCGGGTAGAGGGCGAACCTCCGAACTCGGCCAAGATCCGAGAAACTTGCTATGCTGTCTTGTTTGATCCGCGCCCGACTCTAAAACCCTATGAAAGACAGTACGGCGAAACACCACCTACCGGCGGCTTGCCGCCGCGAACGGGTTCGACGCCGCACCGCCTTCCTCGCCGTTTGTGTGCTCGGCGGCGGCCTGCTGACGGTTACCTCGGCGCAACAGACTAACGCTCCGCCCGTCGTCTCGGTCGCAAAACCCCTGTTTAAACAAGTTACGGAATGGGATGAGTTCACAGGCCGCTTCATCGCGAAACAACGAGTCGAGGTGCGCGCACGCGTGTCCGGTTACTTAGAATCCGTGCATTTCACCGAAGGCCAGATGGTCGCGAAAAATCAACTGTTGTTCACCATCGACCAGCGCCCCTTCGAAGCCGAGGCCCAACGGGCGCGCGCCGAGTTGCAACGCGCGGCGACCGGCCTCAAGCGCGCGCAACTCGAGTTCGAGCGCGGCGAGCGACTGCAGTCCTCGCGCGCCATGAGCAAAGAGACGATGGAAGAGCGGCTCGCGACCCGCGACGCCGCGCAAGCCGAGGTCGCGGCCGCGCGGGCGAAGCTCCGGGCGGCCGAACTCGACCTCGGTTTCACCAAAGTACGCGCGCCGCTGGCCGGCCGCAGTTCCGATGTCAAGGTCGACGTCGGCAACGTGATATCGGGCGGCACGGCCGACTCCACCGTCTTGAGCACCATTGTCTCTCTCGATCCGATCGAACTCGAGTGGGAAGGTTCGGAGGCCGAGATGCTCAGATACATGCGCACAAATCGGGTGTACAGACGACCAACTTCTCAGGAGAGTTCGAACCCGGTGCAGGTCCGTTTGATCGACGAAGAAGGATGGCCGCATCGCGGACACGTTACCTTCCTCGACAATCAGCTCGACTTCGACACGGGCACCATCCGCGTGCGCGCGACGTTCGCGAACAAGGATCTCCTGTTCCTGCCGGGCATGTTCGCCCGGGTGCGGCTATTCGCCGAGGCCAAACACGACGCCTTGCTGATCCCGGATAGTGCCGTCGTCGCGGACCAGGCGACCAAGGTCGTCATGGTGGTCGGGCCAGACAACCTGGTGGAGGCGCGGCCGGTAAAACTCGGACCGCTGGTCGACGGCTTACGCGTGGTGCGCGAGGGGCTGACGCCGAAAGAGCGCATTATCGTCAACGGACTCCTGCGCGCCCGTCCGGGCGCGCCGGTAACGCCGCAGGACGTCGATATCCCGAACCCCGGCAATACCCACTAGAAGCATGCGTCTCTCGCACTTCTTTATTGACCGGCCGATCTTCGCGTCGGTCGTATCCATCGCCATCACCTTGACCGGCGCGATCGCCTATTTCGGGTTGCCCGTGGCGCAATACCCGGAGATCGTACCGCCGACCATTCAGGTGACCGCGATGTACCCGGGTGCCAGCGCCGAGACGGTCGCGGACACCGTGGCGACCGTTCTCGAGCAGGAGATCAATGGCGTCGACGGCATGCTGTTTATCAAGTCCGAATCCACGGGCGACGGCCTACTGGTCGTTAGCGTGACGTTCAATCTCGGTACCGATCTCGACATCGCCCAGGTGCTGGTACAAAACCGCGTCGCCATCGCCGAGCCGCGTCTGCCCGAAGAGGTGCGCCGACTCGGGGTGAACGTCGCGAAGAATTCGCCGGATATGCTGATGGTGCTGCACGTCCTCTCACCTGACGGGTCGCGCGACGTAACCTATCTCTCGAACTTCGCTCGCACGCAGATCGTCGATCGCCTGGCGCGACTGGAAGGAATCGGCCAAGTCAGAGTCTTCGCCGAACGCGCCTACTCGATGCGTATTTGGATCGACCCCGAACTCGCCGCTTCCTTCGACCTTACAGCTGTAGAAGTCGTCAACGCGGTACGGCAGAACAACGTGCAGGTCGCTTCCGGAACGCTGAACAAACTGCCGGTTCCCAGGCCCGGGGCCTTCGAGCTCGCGGTTGAGAGCCAGGGACGCTTTATCGAGCCCGAGCAGTTCGGTGATATCGTCGTCAAGCGTACCGACGATGGCCGCGTGACCCGGCTGCGCGACATCGCGCGCATTGAACTAGGTGCGCAGGACTATTCGACCATCGGCTACCTCGACGGCAAACCGGGGCTGCCGGTAGTGTTGTTCCAGCGTCCCGGCACGAACGCGCTCCAGACCGCCGACGCGGTCAAGGCCCTGGTCACCGAGATCGCCCGCGATTTTCCCGCGGGCGTCGGTTACGAGTTCGCGTTCAATCCGACGGATTTCATCCGCGATTCCGTCGAAGCGGTGTACTTCACGATCTTCGAAGCCATCTCACTCGTGGTGCTGGTGATCCTACTTTTCCTGCAGTCCTGGCGAGCAACGATCATCCCGATCGTCGCGGTCCCGATTGCGCTGATCGGTACGTTCGCCGTCTTACAAGCATTCGGTTTTTCGATTAACAACCTGACTTTGTTCGGTCTTGTCCTTTCCGTCGGGATCGCCGTCGACGATGCTATCGTCGTGGTCGAAAACATCGAACGCTACCTGCGTGCGGGTCTTTCTCCACGGGAGGCAGCGCACAAAACCATGGACGAAGTGGGTGGAGCGCTCGTCGCGATTGCCCTGGTACTGACGGCGGTTTTCGTACCGAGCGCGTTCATCGAAGGCATGTCCGGCCAGTTCTATCGCCAATTCGCGCTAACGGTAGCGTCGGCCACAGTGATCTCCGCGACCGTATCGTTGACGCTCTCACCAGCGCTCGGCGCATTGTTCCTGAACGCGAAAGATGCGCGGCGCGACCGCAACAGAGCATTAGCGGTCTTGATGCTGCCGTTGACATTGATAGCACGCGGTTTCAACCGTTTTTTCGCGGGATTCGCCGGCGCCTACGGGATGCTCACCCATCGGATGCTCCGCCGCGCGACGGTCATGCTGATGATCTACGCCGTCCTGATCGGGATCACGTGGATACAGTTCCAATCGACGCCGACGGGTTTCGTACCCCAGCAGGACCAGGGCTACCTCATTACGGTCTATGTGCTCCCGCCCGGCGCGTCGGTGACCCGTACCGACGCGGTCGTGCGGCAAGCGACCGAGCTGCTGTTGGACATGCCCGAGATGTCGCACGCGGCGGGTTTTGCCGGACTCGACGGCGCTACACGCACCAACGCGCCGAACGCCGGTGCCATATTCGCCCCGTTGACGCCGTATCGCGAGCGGGCCGCCATGGGACGCAGCATCCAGGACACGATGAACGAGGCACAGGCGCGGCTCGGTCAGATTCAGGAGGCCCTTGCCTTTGTGGTGCCGCCGCCCTCGGTACGAGGGATCGGGACCACGGGCGGTTGGAAGCTTTACGTGCAGGACCGGGGCGGTCACGGCCTGCGCGCGCTGGAAGCAGCAACCCAAGAACTCATCGCGCGGGCGAACGCCGACCCGACGCTCGCCCGCGTCTTCACGTCGTTCAACACCGCAACGCCGAAGATCTTTGCCGACATCGACCGGACGCGGGCGGAGAAACTGCAGGTCCCCGCCGAGCGCGTCCTCGATACGCTCGAGGTCTACCTCGGTTCCGCCTACGTCAACGACTTCAACTTCCTTGGGCGTACCTACCGCGTGACCGTCCAGGCCGACGGCAGCTACCGCGACCAGCTCGACGATATTCTGAAACTCCGAACGCGCTCGGATCGCGGGGCGATGGTCCCGCTCGGATCGGTCGCGACCTTTCGCGATGTGACCGGCCCCTACCGCGTGCCGCGTTACAATCTCTACCCCGCCGTCGAAGTACAGGGTACCGCCGCGCCCGGTGTCTCTACCGGCGCGGCGATCAAGCGCATGGAGGAACTCGCCGACGAAGTCCTACCCGAGGGGATCGGTTTCGAATGGACCGATCTCGCCTTGCAGGAAAAACTGGCGGGGGATACGGCGACGGCAGCCTTCGTACTCGGCGTCGTATTCATCTTCCTGGTGCTCGCGGCGCTTTACGAGAGTTGGATGCTACCCCTTTCCGTGATCCTGATCGTGCCGATGTGTCTGCTCGCGTCGATCACGGGCGTCGTCCTGCGCGGTATGGACAACAACATCCTCGTGCAGATCGGCTTCATCGTGTTGGTCGGTCTGGCCGCGAAGAACGCGATCCTGATCGTGGAGTTCGCCCGTCAGGGTGAGCGTGACGGCATGGACCGGATCGCCGCCGCGGAACACGCGGCGCGTACCCGCCTGCGCCCGATACTGATGACGTCCTTCGCGTTCATCATGGGTGTGATGCCGCTCGCACTGGGGACCGGCGCCGGGGCGGAGATGAGGCGTTCGCTCGGTACGGCCGTCGCATCCGGCATGCTCGGCGTGACTTTTTTCGGACTCCTGTTTACACCGGTTTTCTACATCGTGTGCCGGGCGATCGCGATGCGAGCGCAGCGCAGACGTGGAATAGATAGGCGCTCCGAGCGCGCGGGCTCATGACGTTGCGGTTCGTCGTGCTGGCCATGATCGCCGGAGCGCTCGCCGCCTGCGCCGCCGTGGGCCCCGATTACGGCGGGCCGCCGGCGACGACGGCGCATACGGCGTCGGACTGGCCATCTGCGGTCGCACAAGACAACGGGCCGGCAATGGTTGCCGACGAACCGCCGCAGGCATGGTGGCGCCAGCTCGACGACCCGGCGCTCGATGAGTTGATCACGACCGCCGTCGGGGCCAACTACGACCTGCGCATCGCCGCCGCAAACGTCGAGGCGGCACGCGCCATCCTCGCGGGGGTGACAACCCGACGTGCCCCTACGGTTGACGTCGGCGGGACACTCGAAGAACGCCGTGATTCGTCGGCGTTAAACGTTGCCACCGATCCCGACGATCGCTTGCCGAGCACGAGCAGCGGCGCGTTCGGCGCGGACTTGAGCTGGGAAATCGATCTGTTCGGGCGCGTGCGGCGCTCCATCGAAGCGGCTGCTGCGGATCTCGGTTCGCTCGAAGCGGTACGCAACGGCGTGATGGTATCCGTGCTCGCCGCCGTTGCGCGCGCCTATGTCGACCTGCGCGGCTCACAACTCCGGCTCGACGTCGCGCGCCGCAACGTCGCCGTGCAGGAGCAGACCCTGGAGCTCGTTGAGGTGTTGCTGGCCGAGGGTGCCGCGACGGAACTCGACGCTGCCCGCGCGCGCACGCAACTGCTGACGAGCCGTGCCCGGATCCCGGCGCTCGACGCGCGAGCGAGGGCCGCCGTCAACCGCCTCACGACGCTGACCGCACAAGCCCCAGGCGCGCTCGACGCAACCGTCGCCGCGTGGCAGCCAATCCCCGAACTCGCGAAACTTCCAGAATTCATTGCGGTCGGCAGTCCGGTCGATCTGTTGCGCCGGCGCCCCGACATCGCCGCGGCCGAGCGAGCGCTCGCTGCCGCCTCGGCGAAAATCGGAGTGGCAACCGCGGCGCTGTTTCCTACGGTTTCCTTCGGCGCGGGCGTCGGGGTCGGCGCCGCGCCGCTTTCGGGGCTGATCGACGCGGGCGCCCCATTTTTTGCGCTCGGACCGTCGATCACCTGGAACGTATTTGATCGCGCCGCGATCTACGCGAACATCCGCCAGGCAGATAGCACAGCGGCGGCGAATCTCGCACGCTACGAGGGCATCGTGACGCGGGCGCTCGAGGAAGTAGATACTGCGATCAGCGCGTATCGCAACGAACGCCTGGTTCGTCATCAGCTCAACGAAGCCGTCGGTTCGAGCCGGCTGGCGGCCGAACTCGCGCGCCTGCGCTACCGCGAAGGAGTCGAGGATTTCCTCGACGTATTGGACGCGCAGCGCAACCTGCTCATCGTCGAGGACCAACGCGCCGTTTCCGGAATCCGCCTCGCCCAGAATCTGATCGACATCCATCTCGCCCTCGGCGGCGGCTGGGATGCAGTAGCGCCGCCGCCGCATCGCCCATACGACCTCCGGTCGGTCAAATAAATCGGCGGTTCCGCGAGGGGATGGCCCGTTACCGTTGCACGGGCGCGGCCCCCGTTGTTACTGGTTGTCTGGTCGCTTTTGCCGATTTCGAGTTCCGAGCGCGCACAAATGCCACGAAACGTTCGACCCAGCGGTTTGCCGCCACGTCGCGCTGATGCAGGAAGCTCGCCATCAAATTGCCGACGACGATACCGTCGTGACGGCCGTCGATCCCGGCTCCGCGCAGCACCCGGTAAGCGTAGCGGGTATCGTCCGGCAGGTTTTCTAGCGAAGCGTAATGAAATTCGTGCGCGGCGAGCGTTGACGACAGTTCTTCCACGGTCGGCCAGGGGCACGCAGCGGTTTCCGCCAGCACCATGTAGCCCCGCCCGCGCGGCCGATCGTGAACGACCGCGTCGGCTTCTATCGCGCCGACCATCTCATGCTTGTGACCACGCCAGCTGATGCTGCGGGCCAGATACATTAGACCGCCACATTCGGCATACGCCGGCAGGCCCGCCGCCAACGCTTCGCGGATGGACACACGCAGGCCGGCGTTCGCCGATAGCGGTGTCATCTGCGTTTCCGGAAACCCGCCTCCAATGAATAGACCGTCGACGTCCGGCAGGCGCGTGTCGGACAGCGTGTCGAAAGGAACGAGGGTCGCTCCGGCTCGCGCGAAAGCATCCAGATCGTCCGGATAATAGAAACCGAAAGCGGCATCACGCGCGATAGCGATCCGAACGCGGGCCGGCGATGGCGGCCTTGCGGGCACGGGGAGCGGTTCCAGGGCAGCGGCACCGCCGGCTATCGCGACGACCCGATCCAGGTCGACGCCGGCGCGCACCGCCTCGGCCAAACGCACTATCGTAGCGTCCGCGCCCGCCGCCTCGTTGGCGGGAATCAGGCCGAGATGCCGTTCGGGGATCAACAGCGCCGGGTCGCGCGCGACGGCACCGAGGACCGGTAAATCGGTATATCGCTGCAAAGCGGCAAGCAGCTTACCCTCGTGACGCGGCCCGCCGACCTGGTTCAGGATGATGCCCTTGATATCGACCTCGGGATCGAAATCGACGTAGCCGCGAACCAGCGGCGCGATCCCGCGTGTCATACCGCGCGTATCGAGGACCAGTAAAACGGGCGCACCGAGCAGTCGAGCGAGCGCCGCGTTGCTGTCGCGCCCATCGAGATCGAGCCCATCGTAAAGACCTTTGTTACCCTCGATCATGGCAATATCGGCGTCCGCCGCATGGCGCCCGAACACCTCCCCGATTTCCGCGTCCGCCATGGTATGAAAATCGAGATTACGACACGGCCGGCCCGCCGCGCGGCCCAGCCACAACGGATCGATGTAATCCGGTCCTTTCTTAAACGGCTGGACCGACAGTCCGCGACCGACCAGCGCGGCTGCGATCCCCGTGGCCATGAGGGTTTTACCGGAAGATTTGTGTGCCGCCGCGATCAGTAGCCGGGTCATATTGTGGTCAAGCGGCAAGCCGTTCTTTATCGCGCGCCCGCCACATTGCCTTCGCGGCGTCTCTTGCTTGGGCGCACGTGCCGGCTCGACCCAGCGCCTTGCAGGCGATGGCGACCGTACCGATGACGGCGGCGAGGGCGTAGTCGTCTTGCGTTTCGCCGCGCCAGATCGACAGCAGCCGGTCAACCGCCATGTCTTCGTCCACCGGTTGCGGCGACTCGGGCAGTAGCGGCGACCAGAGCTCGCGGCTCGATACACCCTCCTCGAGCGACCGAACCTCGAAGGACTTGTTAGGCCGGCACTCGATTTCACCGCCCTCACCGCGGAAGACGGCCATATGCTCCTCGCCAAGCAGTTGGGCCGCCAGCTGATGGGTTTCCATATAAGCTCGGTGGAAAATCCCTTGCAATATACAAGGTGCGCCGAGCGGATTGAGCAGTCGCGCGACCGTGTGTACCGGCGATCGCAAGCCGAGTATCGGTCGCAATTCGATGATGTGATGGAGTATCGCGCTCAGATGCTCGAGCGGCAGGTAGGCGAAGTTCCGGGCCGCCAGGTGACGCCCGGCTTCGGCCAGCGAGCGGGCAACAGGTAAGCCCAGCGCCTCCAGCACTTCGCGCGTGTAAAGCCGGCCCGGCGTATGTCCCTCGGTTCCGTGCATGAACAGCCGCACCCCGTTTTGGGACAACAGCAGCGCGGCCAACAGGAACCAGGGCAACTGGCGGCGCTTGCCGGCATAGGACGACCAGTCGAGGTCCGCTTGGGGCGCGGGATCGGGCAGCGCAAAACTCGCCCGCGCGGCGCGGACGAAGCCGGCGATCTCTTCCGGCGTTTCCTCCTTGACTCGCAGCAACATCATGAAAGCGCCCAGTTGTTCCGGCAAGACTGCCCCCTTGAGGATCATCGCCATTGCATCCTCGGCTTCCGCCATCGTGAGCGACCGAGACAGCTTGCGGCCGCGCCCGAGGATACGCACGTATGCAGCGAAGGGGTGATCGAATTCCATCGACGTCTAACTCTTTTGTTTACCAACAAGCGGCGCGCTTATTGCGGATCAGACAGATCCTCCGGCAGGAAACGCAACAGCCGGAGACCTAAGACGACGATTGCGGCGGCCAACGAAACCCCGCCGAGGCCGAGACCTATCTCCGGCAAGCTAGGCGTATAGCTCGCAACCACGCCGTCGAAAAAGCCGCTCGTTACCTCCATGCCCGGAAACAGCAGCAGCGGAAAGGCTTGACCGCCGATGATGATGACATAAATCTGTACCAGGCCACCGAGAACCACCAGAGCCGAAGCGACCGTCACGGCGCCGGGAGTCGGCGGCGATCCGGGCCGCAAGGTCAGTGCCATCGGAACCAGCCCGCCCAGCCCCACCTGGCCGATCCAGAACAAAGACGTATGGACGCCGCCTGCGAGCAGGATGAACCGTTCTACCGCCGCATGTTCAGCCGCATATAGGTTCGTCAAATGCTGAATGGTCGTGAAATAGAGTACGACGGCGGCGAACAGACCGAGCAATCGGCCGAGCCGGCCGAGTAACATCGCACCGAGTTCTCGGTTGTCGCTACGACACGCACCAATCAACACCAGAATATAAATCGCAAGACCGAAGGACAGCGACATGGCGATGAAAAGCGGCGCCATGAGGGCCGCGTCGTAGGCCTGACGCGCCACCAGAAATCCGAAAATCGATCCGGTGCCGGTGGTTAAAGCGAGCCGCCAAATCAACGCGATCAGACCGGTCGCGCGCACAAAACGGTGCATTCGCCGTTCCATTTGAAACCAGACGTAGGCCGCTACGATCGCCAGAAAACCGGTGTAGAGAAAGATATTCCAGGCGAAAATCGACTTGAAGTTGTAATGGGTCGCGGCGACGATCAGCCGATCCGGCCGCCCGAGATCAAGCACCAGCACCGCCAGTCCGCCGACCAACAATGCGATCGCAAGGAGTGCGGACAGGCGCCCGAGCGGTTTGTAAGCGTCGCGCCCGAATACCGTGCCGAGCGATGCGACGTTCAACGCGCCGGACGCGGCAACGATCAGGAACACAGCGAAAACGTGCGGCAAGCCCCACACGATTTGATTCGACATGCCGGTGACGTAATGACCGTAATGTTCCATCCGCCAGGCCGAAGCAAGAGCACCGACGATCCCGAGGCCGAGGCCCGCGAGCAACCCGTAATACGCGGCGCCGGCGATTCTGACTTCCGTGTAGGTTACTGTTTTCATTCGAGCGCGCTTACAGGTCCCGGTAGCGGATCCCGGGATCAGTCCCGAGATCCTCACGGATGCGCCGCGTCGGGTATCGCGCGACGCGCCTGGAAATCTCACTGTCGGGATCGCGCAGATCACCGAAAAGCAGGGCTCCCCCGCCCTCGCCGGTGCAAGCCTCGACGCACGCCGGTTCGCGGCCGTCATCGACACGATGAACGCAGAACGTGCAGCTTTCGACCGTCCCCTTGCCGCGCGGCGCGTACGGTTTCTGATCCGTTAACACCTCGTGAACAAACGACCGCGCCTTGTACGGGCACGCCATCATGCAATAGCGGCAACCGATGCAGGTATGTCGGTCGACCAGCACGATGCCGTCGGCGCGTTTAAACGATGCCCCGGTCGGGCACACGTCGACGCACGGGGGGTTGGCACAGTGCTGACACAAAACCGGCACGGCTCGCTGATAGCCGGTATCGGGATCCCGAAGTTCGACCTTCCGGATCCATTGTGCGTCGGTCGCGGGCCGGCCCGTCCCGCGCAAACCGTTCTCGGTGGCGCAAGCGGTAACACAGGCGTCGCAACCGGCGGTGCATTTGTTGGCATCGATCAGCATGCCCCACCGGACGTCGCCCGAAACAGCCTCGTCGGGCGCGCGCGCGAGGGCAGTTTCGCCGGACGCAATGCCGTACAGAATGATGCCGGGCGCGAGCATCGCGCCAGTGGTAGTGGCCGCGCCGATAAACTGACGCCGGTTAATGTCGATACCGCCGCATGGTCCGTCGTCTTTCATTTTGATCGCACGCCCGCAAGGCCGTAAAGCGGGCCCACCGCGCGCCGGACGACCGCCGCTTCACCCGGCCGCGAAGCGTGGCACTCGAAACAATCGACCCTCACCGCCGCGTAATCGTGACACGCGCGACAAAAATGGCGCGGGCTCTCGGCGCTCACCGCTTTGCCGTCCGGCCCCGCCGCCGCGTGACACACCAGGCACTCCTTAAGACTGAATTGGCCTTTCCGTATGCCCTTACGCATGGTGTCGTCGCGCTCATGCGACAAGAGATTCATATGTTCGCGCCGCATCAGCGCAATGTCGGCGACGCATCGTTCGCCTTCGGCTTTCGGGATCGCCGGCATCAATGGGTCTTCATCGGCTCGTAACGTAGCGTTTGCGGCAGTGAGCCCCAGCGCCAAAGCGACCACCAGGACGCCACGCACGAATTACTCTCCGAGACCCATCTGGATATAGCCGGAGGGACAGACGTCGGCACAAATGCGACAACCGATGCAACGCGTGTAGTCGGTTTCGACATAACGCCCCGTCGTTGCATTGCCCTTCTTGGTCCGAACCACCGCATCCTGCGGACAATAGATCACGCAGTTGTCGCACTCTAGGCACATACCGCAACTCATGCAGCGGTCGGCTTCTTCGCGGGCCTGCTCTTCGGTCAAGCCCGCGATCCGTTCGCCAAAATAGCCCAGCACGTTTTTTGATGAGATATCACGCTCAACGCGCAGGCGACGCACGTCGTATTTAAAGTGCCCCAGGAAAAGCTGGTCCGATGAGGCGATCTCGACCCTCGCGCGGTCTTCGTAATTATGTACGGCGAAACCCGCACGGTCGGTGCCGCCTCGTTGCACGTGATCGTATTGCGCCGGCGCCAGATCCGATTCGCGCAGTTTGGACAACAAATTGAAATGATGCACATCGACCCGCGGGCGTTGCTCGGGATCGGTGCCGCTAAGGAATTTGTCGATCCCGACCGCCGCGACGGAAGCATGACCGATCGCGGTGGTCAGGAGATGCGGCTTGATCACGTCGCCACCGACAAACATGTTTTGGCGGTCTTCGACACGGTAAAAAGTGTCGGCGTTGATCAAGCCCTGGCCGTTATCGAGAGCCTCCATGCCGGTGAAATCACAGACCTGACCGATGGCCGCGACGATGAGATCGCACTCGATATCAAACTCGGAGCCCTCCTTCACCGCCATCTTGCCCGCGACCCATTCGACTTCCACTACGCGTAAGGCGGTGGCACGACCGTCCTCGCCGAGCACCACCTCAACCGGCGCAAGCGAACTCCGGATCTCGACACCTTCCCTCTTAACGTGCTCGATCTCCATCTCGGCGGCAGGCATTTTCTCCACGGGTCGGCGGTAAACGATCGTCACCCGGGCACCCTGGCGGTTGGCGATGTCGGCTACGTCATGCGCGGTCTGTCCGAGCACTACGTATTCCGGGCGGTCGCGCTCGCGCACGGTGCCGATATGACCGAGGCGGCGCGCGACCGCGGCCACGTCCATCGCCGTGTCACCGCCACCGATCACTAAGACGCGCTCGGCGGAATGCTTCAGGCGACCGTGATTGAATGCGTCGAGGAAGGCGATACCGCTGATACAGTTCGACGCATCGCCGCCGGGCACGGGCAGTGCTGTACCAGACTGGGCTCCCGGTCCGAGAAAAACCGCGTCGAAATCATCTTCGAGTTCATCCAAAGTGACATCGACACCGATCCTGGTGTTGGCGCGAACCTCCACCCCGAGCGCGAGGATGCGCTGGATCTCGCCGTCTAGAACGTCGCGCGGAGTCCGGTAGCCGGGAATACCATAACGCATCATGCCGCCGAGTTTCTCGTGCGATTCAAACACCGTGCAGGCATGGCCGAGACGCCGCAGCTGATAAGCGCACGCGAGCCCGGCCGGACCACCGCCGACGATCGCAACGCGCTTGCCCGTATCGGGGCCGGCCGGTGCTAATTTCAACCCAAGCGCCAACGCGTAATCACCGATGAACTGTTCGACGGAATTGATGCCGACGTGGTCTTCCACTTCGTTGCGATTGCAGCCATCCTCGCAGGGCGCCGGACACACCCGTCCCATGATCGCCGGGAACGGATTGGACTCGGTCAGCCGAGCGAACGCGTATTCCTGCCACGGCATATCGCCCGGGGCCTTCTCGATCCCGCGGGCGATATTCAGCCAGCCGCGAATATCCTCACCGGCCGGGCAACTGCCCTGGCACGGTGGTGTGCGGTGGACGTAGACGGGACATTGATGAGAATGACCGGCCTGGAATATCTCCTCCTGCCACGGTAGATGGGCATTATCCCCATCGCCGTAACGGCGTTTTGTCAGTAGCGTCTCGTTCATTCGCTCTCCTCGTCCGTCGTCTGCCCATCGAGAACGATCGCGTTACTCACCAATTGATGCAAACTCACGATCGCGTCCATCGGGAAACCGTATTCCGGCATTACTTTGGCGAACTGGCTTTTGCAGATGGCGCAAATTGCCGCCATGTGCGTCACTCCGTGGTCGTCCGCCACCTGCTTCAACGCTTGCATGCGCGGTTGCGCACCCTTAACGCGCAATTCGAGCAGATCGTCGGTCAACAGGCCGCCGCCGCCGCCGCAACAAAAAGTGGCGTCGCGGATCGTATCGGCCGCCATGTCGACGAAATTGTTGCACACGGCGCGGAGGATCGCGCGCGGGATCTCGAACTGGCCGCCCGGCGCATCGCCCATGCGCGAACCGCGCGCCACGTTGCAGGAATCATGGAAGGTCAAAGTCATGTGGTCGTTGGCCGACTTGTCGAAATTAAGAGCGCCCTGCTCGATCAAATCGTAGGTGAACTCGCAAATGTGCTGCGGGATCGGGTAGCGCTGGTCGAGGAAGTCGAACGGCCCACTAAGCGTATTCCAAAAATTATATGCGACGCGCCAGGCGTGCCCGCATTCCCCGACGACAATTCGCTTGACGCCAAGATCTCGGGCCGCTTTCGCGATGCGATCGGCCACCAATTTCAGCTGCTCTTGGGAACCGACGAATAGGGCGAAATTGGCGGCTTCGGAAGCATAGGAGCTGAGCGTCCAACTAGCTCCCGCGTGGTGCAGCACTTTGGCGTAGCCTATCAACCCATCGACGTGGGGTTCGGCGAAAAAGTCCGCGCTCGGCGTGATGAATAGAATATCCGCGCCCTGTTCGTCCAAAGGCAGACGCACAGCCACGCCGGTCTCTTCCTCGATGTCCTCTTCCAAACCCTCCAGGGTATCGGCCAGCGCCGGTTCGGGCAGGCCGAGATTGTTGCCTATCTTGTGGACCTTGCCGAGGATCTCGTTGCAGTATTTCTGCCCTTTGCCGACGTGCGCCATGATCTCGCGCGCCGCCATCGAGATTTCGGCGGTGTCGATGCCGTAGGGACAGAACACCGAACAACGCCGGCACTGAGAGCACTGGTGGAAATAGCGGTACCACTCATCCAGCACCGCCTCGGTCAACGCTTCGGCACCGACGAGCCGCGGAAACCACTTGCCGGGCCAGGTGAAATAACGCCGATAGACTTTACGCATCAGATCCTGGCGCGCTACCGGCATATTCTTCGGGTCTCCCGTGCCGAGGAAATAATGGCACTTGTCGGTACAGGCTCCGCATTTCACACAGGCATCCATGTAGACCCGTAGCGCCCGCGAACGTCCCAACAGGTCACCGAATTTCTCGAGCGCCTTATCGTGCCAGTCTTCGACGAGTTCGCCCGGAAAGCCGAGCGCCTCCTGGTGTTGGGGCGCGGCCGGAAACGGGCCCGAATGCGCCATCGAGTCCGGAGCCAGCGCCGGGATCTCCTCGCCCCGATCCAGTGTTGGAACCTTAAACTCGGCCACGACTCAATCGCCGGCGGGCTGCGCAATAGGGGCGAGGTGGCGCTTTTCGCGGGCGTCGTCGGCTTGGTTGCGGGTCGGACTGAAAAAGACGCCGGGCGCATGCAGCAACTTGCTGAAAGGAAAGACCACCATCAAAACGGCGACTAGGGCGAGATGTACCAGCAAAACCGGATCGGCCGGCAGCGGCCGCCAGTCAAAAACGATCAAACCGAGCACGAACGCTTTCAGCGCAACAACGTCCGTGCGGGCGACGTACTGGATGGCGTAGCCGCTGGCAGCGATCGAGGCGAACAGCAACAAGATGAGATGATCCGACGGGCCGGTGATGTAGCGAATGCGCTCGACCAGCAGGCGCCGAACCCAAAGCGCGACGAGCGCCCCAAACATCGCCATCCCACCGTAAAGTCCGAGCGGCTGGATCAGTGCGACCCAGGCCCAGACGGGTTCTGTAAAATACCGCAAGTGCCGCGCCAGCACGAGCACCAGGGCAACATGGAAAGTCCAGCCGAACAGCCAGATCCATTTATTCGAGCGGAACAGACTTTCGAACAAGAAAACTTCGCGCGCTACGCGTAGTGCCGCACCGCCCCCAGTTAAAGGAGCCGGGGTGGTCGGGATCTTCAACGGCGTCGGCGTCCGCGCGTATTGTGTGATCCGGAGGAGCAAACCTCCGATCAGCAGCGCCCCGCCGAGGTAGAACACGATGGCGAAAATCGCTGTAAGCATCCGAAATTCGCTCCCCCGCCACCGTTCGCCGGTGGGACCTGATCAGATACAACCGGTCGGTTTCGGCAGTCCGGCAATCTTGCACGCCTGTTTCGCCGGACCGTAGGGGAACAACTCGTAGAGATACTTGCTATTACCCTTCTCCGGTCCCAGCGACTTCTTAACCGCTTTGGTCAGGACGCGTACGGCCGGCGCGATCTGGTATTCCTCGTAGTAATTCCGCAAGAAGTTGACGACCTCCCAGTGGTCTTCGCTCATCTCGATGTTCTCGTCGGCAGCGATTAGATCGGCCAACTCCGGATTCCAAGCACCGATATCGATGATATACCCTTCTTCGTCGACTTCTATGACGGTTCCGTTCAGTTGATAAGCCATGGTTTGACCTCCTAGATTCCTCTAGTATGCTTGAAGCGGTCTTAGATATATCCGCGGCCGCGGATATTCTTGAGACCGCTTCCAGTTCAATCGCTCACACCCAGGCGTGCGACGCATCGTGTTCCGCCACCAAATCGACGAAACCGCCGTAATCGACTAACGTTATCCCGTCGATCAAGGGCGTCTCGTTGAGACCCCTGGCCGCTATATCGGGGCCAAGCACGTAAAATGTAAGCTCTCCAATCCTTGCGGCCACCCGATCGGCAACAGCAGTTCCTTTAACAGCGGCGTAGATCCCGTCCTCGATCAACAGCACGCTGCTTCCCGACTTCGCGAGCCGCAAACAACTATCGAGCCCGTTCCGTTCGAATGGGGATTTGTTGACTGTGTGCAGCATCAAATTTTCCTCACGATCCTAAGACGACATCCTGGTCGGCCATGATTTCGCGCAACGATAAGGAGTCGACGACCTGTACGGGGATAACGAGGTCGTCTTCGGTCAGGCCGCGGGCATCCAGCGATTCTTTTTCCACATATATTTTTTCAACGTCGTAATCGTCTAGCGCACGATAGGTCGGTGAAAAGTTCTTCATGCCGATGGCGTCGGTGTCCTGGCCCTTTTTCAGTTGATAAACGCCGTCGTCCAGAAAAACCACGCTCACGTCTTGGTCGAAGGCGGCCGCGATCAAAACCATTTCCAGGGACTCGAGCGCGTAAATCGTGCCGTAAGGTGCCCTGCGATTGACGTACATGAACCGCTTTACGATCTCCGGTTCGAATTCGTCGTCATGTATGTCGTCCATCGTTCTTCAATCTCCAAACACGACTAGCCGATCGGCATGAATGCCTGCCTCGATCAGTTGTCCGAGACCGGATATGTGAAACCCTTTCGCCAACAGGTCGTCCTTGATGCCGCGCCGGAGTGCGGCCGCGACACAAACGACGAGATCGAGATCGTGGGCCTCGCCCAAATCCGACCACAGTTTGACCAGGTTTCGGTCGTCGGATTGCGGCTCGGAATCCTTGTTCGCGTTGTTGACGCCGTCGTGATAGAAAAAAACGCGCAATATTTCGTGGCCCTTTTCGAGCGCCGCTTTGGTGAAGTGGTAGGCGCTATCCGACGCCTGGTGGGTGAATGGACCTTCGTTCACGAGAATTCCAAATTTCATTGAATCGTCCCGATCAAAAATGGATGTGGGTCGAAGCGTTCAAACTTCGCCGTCCACCGCGCCAGTCTTCGAGGTGGTGCTTGGTAAACGCCAGGCCCGTAATCTCGAAGAAGCGGGCCCAGCCGATCCGCTCGATCCATTCGCCCATGCGCTCCCATATCTTCGCGTCGTCCTTATACGCGTAGAGGATCGTCTTCACCACCTCGTTGACTTCGGGCCAGCGCGGCGGGTTGTTCGGCAAACCGGCGACGGCGAGTTTGTGGAAACTTGGTTTACTGCGTGCGTTGGAATGCTTTCCGCCCACCCAGATCGCTATCTTCGTCGACTCTGGCCCGTTGATCTGCATCGGCGGACACGGCGGATAACACGCGCCACAGCAGATACACTTTTTCTCATCGACCTCGAGAGACGGTTTGCCGTTGACCATAGCCGGACGGATCGCCGCCACCGGGCATCGCGCGACCACCGCCGGACGCTCGCAAACATTTGCAACCAGGTCGTGGTTGATGCGCGGCGGCTTTGTGTATTGCACGTTGATGGCGATATCGCCCTGGCCACCGCAATTGATCTGGCAGCATGAAGTCGTGATGCGTACGCGATTCGGCATTTCCTCGTGCGTGAATTCGTAATGGAGATCGTCCATCAACGCCTTGACCACGCCGGACGCGTCGGTACCGGGAATGTCGCAGTGCAGCCAGCCTTGCGTATGAGAGATCATCGATACGGAATTACCCGTACCCCCGACGGGAAAGCCCTCGGTCTCGAGCTTGCCGATGAGCGGCGCCACCTGCGCTTCCGTGCTGACCATGAACTCGATGTTGCTACGCGTGGTGAAGCGAACATGGCCCTCGGCGAACTCGTCGGCGATGTCGCAGAGCTTGCGGATCGTATGTACGTCCAGCTGTCGCTGGGTACCGGCGCGTACAGTCCACACTTCGTCGCCGCCGTTAGCAACGTGATGCAGAACTCCGGGGCGCAGGCGGTCGTGCCACTTCCACTCCCCATAGTTCTTTTTCAATACCGGGTGCATGTGGGGAAACGGATCCATAACGCCCGTTTCATCCGGGCGGCGCGGTTGCGTTTGTTGACTCACTTAAGCCTCCTGGTCCGGATTGGCCGAGGTCATTCGGTGGCGGCGGTTGCGGCCCCGCCGGCCTTTCGTTCATGCCACTTCGCCGCTTCCTCGTCCCAGTCATCAGTACGGACGTAGGAGCTGGTGCGAGGATGGCTCACCATGTTCGGATCAACCTCGACGCCGATCCCCTCGAGAAAATTAGCAATACCGATACGGTCGATCGTTTCACCGACGCGTTCGTGCTCGAGAGCATTTTCGGCGAAGAAATCGATCACCGTCTCCCCGAGCTCCTGAAGCTGCTCGAAATCCTCATCGGTTTCCAGTCGCATGAACGGAATGATCACGCTGCCCATCTGGTCGCCGATCTTGAGCGAGCGCTTACCGCCGATCAGTATCGTGGCCCCGCGTTTTTTGCCCGGCGACAAGGCCTTGGTCATGACGTTGATGCAATGCATACACCGCACACAGCTATCATTGTCGATGTCCAGCGTGTCGTCGTCGTTCAGGCTAAGTGCCCGCGATGGGCAGTTGGCAATGACCGAATCGATCATCTCTTTGCGGCCAACTTTGGCAACGAAATTCTTCACCTCTTCCTGGTCCGCCTGAATTTCGTCGCGCCAGGTACCGATCACTGCAAAATCCGCACGCTGGATCGAGTTCACACAATCGTTCGGACAACCGGAAAATTTGAATTTAAACTTATAGGGCAGCGCAGGACGATGCATTTCGTCCAGAAACGCGTTGATGATGCCGCGGTGAGCACGAATTTCGTCGTAGCAGGACTGCTCGCAGCGAGCGTGACCGACGCAGCTCATCGAGGTGCGCAGGGCCGGGCCCGCGCCGCCGAGATCAAATCCCGCTTTGTTCAGCGCGTCGAAAGCTGTCTGAGTGTTTTCGGTCGTGCAACCCTGGAACATGATGTCGCCGCTCTGCCCGTGCAGAGCTATCAGGCCCGAGCCGTGTTGCTCCCAAATATCGCACATCTGGCGCAACAGCGCTGTGGAATAGTGCATACCCGCCGGCGGTTGCACGCGTAAGGTGTGAAATTCCGAAGAGTCCGGATACGTTTCGGCGACCTCGGAAAACCTGGGGATAATACCGCCGCCGTATCCGAACACGCTGAGGGTCCCGCCCTTCCAGTAGCCGGTCCGCGTCTCGTAGGAATGTTCCAGCTGACCGACGAGGTCCTTCATCATGTCGGCGTACGGTTTTCCCTCGTCACTCGCGAGCCGTTTCAGCCCGGTCACGAAACTCGGCCACGGACCGTCCTCGAGTTCGTCGAGCAATGGTGAATCGTGCGGTTTCTTCGACATGATTGTCCCCTTTGCTTGCGCCGTCCATGCAGTGCAGCGACGGTCGTCCAACAATATCTCCGGGTGCGGAATGATGTCTTATAACCTATTATTATATCTTTATGCGCGAAAGATATAAAGCTATCAGAATATCCCAATCAGCATCTAGGAATTTGCCCGCGACCGCGATAGATTCTATTCGATCCTCGGGAGTTTGGGTGCTTTGTTCACCGCTCCCCGGCACGCTTTTTTTCACCCGAGATGGGGCCGTACGGTGGCGGCAAGGGCGCGATTACCGCGACCGAGCGGCGCGCCGGGCCGCTAGGGAACCGTCTCGACAATGAGGAAGCAGATTTGGTCGATGGATGACTCGCGCAAGAAACGCGACCCTGGCGAACCGTCACCCTACCGCCGATGGCGGGATGCCAAGTTGTCGGCATGCCCCCAGGGCGTGGACGCTTTGATGGTCGACATCGACCGCTTAGCGAAAATTTCCGCGAACGAAGCAGCGGAACTGCGCGACCGCATTCGGCGCTTTAATATGGCGATCTACCGCTGCCGCGACCGCACCGTCGATCGCGCGACGATCCATGCTTTTGCGGCGACCTTCGGACTACGCCGGATCGATCGGCACTTGTGCGCAGGTGAAGACGGGGTGACGGCGCTCGAAAAAGCGGTTTCCGGCCGGCGCAAAAGGTACATCCCCTATTCGAACCGGTCGCTGAGTTGGCACACGGACGGCTACTACAACGATAGCACCAAGCCGATACGCGCAATACTGCTACACTGCATGCATGCCGCCGCCGCCGGCGGCGAAAATGGCCTGCTCGACCCCGAGATCGCCTACATAAACTTGTACGATACCGATCCCGACTTCATCGCGGCCCTCTCCCACCCGCAATGCATGACCATTCCTGCAAATCGAGAAAGCGGCCGCGAAATTCGGCCGGCGCGAAGCGGACCCGTGTTCTCCGTCGATCCCGTTACCGGGACGCTCCACATGCGTTTCACTGCGCGGGAGAAGCACGTCATCTGGCGGGACAACGCCGCTACCCGCGCGGCCGTTGCGCATTTGATGGATTTGTTGGCGGATGAAAACGGGCCGGCCTTGCGCCACCGGCTGGATCCCGGACAGGGGATCATCTCGAACAACGTGCTGCATAATCGCGCGGCGTTCGACGACGACCCGCCGCACCAACGTCTCGTCTACCGCGCCCGGTATTTCGACCGAATAGAAACGACCGATTAACGAAACGACAAAGGACAGACCCGAGAGACACGATGCTTGACCTCAGTAGACTGATCATCGAGAACCCACAGATCGACAGCTTCGACCAATTGCTGACCGTGGTGCGCCGCTCCGGCTCGGGCGGCGAAATCCTATTGCATTTCGACATCAAACCCGATTACCCGGATACGCCCCGGAACTGGCAGTGGGTGCTTGAGGCCGCGTTCACCGAGAAAGAACGATGAGCACGGAAACCGTCGAAGCGCTGGCGGATCTCGCCGCCCCTTACGGCCGTGAAGTCGTTCTGCAGGCCGTTACTCACGAAAGCGGCATGCGCCTTCTGCGGGTACGCATCCGCGAAGGGCGACGTTTCACGATCTTGGATCTGGACGAAGCGACGGCTGCCCGCTGGGGCGATGTGATGCGCGATTGGGTAACCGCAACGGGAAAGGCGGAACAGTAGTACGCTATAAGGGCTAGATTGCTGATCCGAAATACGCTTCAATTCCATTGTCATTCCTGGGCGAGGATTGCAGGAGCAATCCTCGCCCAGGAACGACGATAAAAATGTGCCGCTGAAAGCGGCAGCTTTATTGACCGGATGCCGGATTAAATCCGGCATGACGGTAATCACATTCGTCAGTCAACCCCGGATTAGAATGTGATCGATAGTTCGAAACACCTATTTAGTACGCGGTACAGACCTTATCGCGTTCAACCGACGGAGGACATTTGAGCTAATGCCTACTTACGAAAACATCGCCCGCCCGAACGAATGGATCACAGAAACCGACCGCCAATTTGCCGCGGCCATCAGAAAATGGGTCGACGAGGATGTCTGGCCGAATCGCCACGACATCGATGAGGACTGGCAGGAACACAAAATCATCAAGCCGATCATGAAAAAGCTCATGGTCGACATCGGATATCAACGCGGTATCTGGCCGGAGGACGTCGGCGGACTCGGCGCCAGTTCGTGTGTCGGCTTCGTGGTCTGTTGCGAGGAAATCGCCCGCGGTGACTCCGGTATGTGTACCGCCGCCAATTGTTGCGGTTGGCCGTTCATGCATATCACGCTCCCGTGGCACCGCAACGACGCGCTCATCGAGAAATTCGGCCCGCTGTTCTGCGATACCGATGAGATGGTGATCGGTTGCCCCGCGATCACCGACGCGCGCAGCGGCTCCGACGTCGAAAACATCGACGCCACACACGGGCAATACATACAAACAAGGACAGAGAGGGACGGAGACGAATGGATCATCAACGGGCACAAGCTATGGTGCACCAACAGCGGCGGCTTCGCCGATGTCTTTGGCGTTTTCTGTACGACTAAACCCGGTGTTGAGGACGATGAAGCCTTCGCTCTGATCTATGTTCCGGCCGATACACCGGGGGTCACGCAGGGGAAGCCGTACAAGAAGGCCGGCATGAATGCCGACTTCAACAGCGATATCTGGTTTGAGAACGTTCGCGTGCCGATCGAAAACCGGGCGCAGGGCCCCGGACTCGATGCCCAATATGCGCGAGAGATGATCAGTTGGGGCAATGTCATGACCGGCGGCTATGCGCTCGGCAGTATGAATCGGGTCTACGAAATCCTGGCCGATTGGGTCAGCAACCGGGTCGTTGCCGGCAAAATCCTGAAAGAACACAGCATCATCGCCGGGCATTTAGGCGAAATCATGACCCTGATCGAAGTCGTCAAGTCCGACACTTACTGCAAGGCGCGTATGCTCGACCGGCCGGATTTGTACGGCCCCGGCCACACCGCCGAAATGCTGGCCAAAACGAGATCGACCAAATTGTTCGCAAGCGACGCCCTGACCAAGATTTGCAATGAGGCCATGGATCTGATGGGCGCAGCCGGCTATGCACATGAATTCGACTTGGAAAAAATATGGCGCGACTCGAAGATAATGAGCCTGTGGATGGGCGGCCGTTCGCTCTGCCGCCTCGACACCGCCCGCTACTATTTCGATTGCGAGGAGATCTGAACGCGTTTGCGGAATACAACAGTGGGACGGACCCGGATTGATTCAACGAATGATCGTCGGCGGACCGGATAAGCGGAGCTTCTCTGCCGTCGGAAGTAGACGTGGTACGTCCTATTTTTATCGCATGATGTGCTGGTATTCATAATTATTATCTTCGCTTCTCACATTTTTTATCAGCGGGAAAGGAACGTTCTTTTCTTTCTTTTCTTTCTTTTCTTTCTTTTCCAAAAACGAACACAATTTCGCCCATCCTTCTCCTGAGCAAATATCCAAAACCAACAAGCGATTGGTACCCTTGAAGAATTCAATCATCGTTTTATTGTAATTCTTAAAAACACCCCGATAAATTCCTTTGTCGAATTTTTCGGTTCCGTAGATGTTCTCATGAGAAAACTTGATAAAATTCCCGATTGTTCCCGGTATATGGCCTTGTCGTTCCAACACCCTGTTGAGAACGCGGTCGTATAGACCCTCCATAGAGGCCGTCCAGGCATCCAATTCTCTGATCGTTAGAATGAATTTGCTGTCTGGATATTTCTTGAATAATCCTCTCATCATGATCACGGGAACCATATCGATGACAGCGTCGAATT
>CAZFZX010000026.1:0-30077 GCA_964523765.1 uncultured Enterobacteriaceae bacterium | reverse complement strand
TGAATCGCGACCGCAGCTCTCAAATCGATGCCTTATTCAGACGTTCCTTAGGTATACTGATCCAGGAAATTCCTGTGGAGCAAGCCCGTGGCATTCGAATTCCTCCCGTGGCACTGGATCGTTTTCGGTATCGCGCTGATGATCGGCGAGATTTTTCTCGCGACCTTTTTCATTTTGTGGTTTGGCGCGGCGGCTGTGTTGGTCGGAGTGATGCTGTATTTCGTACCGACACTCTCTGCCACCTGGCAAATTCTGTCGTGGACGATCGTTTCTTCCATTCTCGCCTGGGGTTGGTTCAGATACTTAAAACCGCTTTCGATCGATAAAACCAAGGCCGGGCTTTCGAAAGAAGCGATCGTGGGAGAAATCGGCCAGGTCTTGGTCGTTCCGACGGGAGACAAACGCGGTAGACTTCGCTTTCCGGCACCTGTGTTAGGCGCCGACGAATGGATCATTATTTCGCAGGATGAACTGGCGCTAGGCGATCGAGTAACCGTGGTCGATGTTTCCGGCAATTCGCTTATCGTAAAAAACGTGGCCACCAAGGAGCCGGCCGACACCTAGCTTGCATATTGCGCGATATTCGGAACGCCTACTTCACAGAAAAGGGAGCAATACGATGAGTCCAGGACTATTTATTACGCTAGCGATCTTCGCTTTCGTGGTCGTTACAGCGCTCAAAGGCGTACGCCAGGTACCGCAGGGATACAAATGGGTCGTTCAGCGGCTCGGAAAGTTTCAATCTTCGTTGAACCCCGGTTTGAATTTCATTATTCCGTACATTGACGTGGTCGCGTACAAGGTCACGACCAAGGATATCGTGCTCGACATTCCCTCGCAGGAAGTCATTACAAAAGACAATGCGGTTCTCATCACCAACGCGGTAGCTTACATCAACATCATTTCTCCGGAAAAGTCCGTTTACGGGGTCGAAGATTACGTAATCGCTATACAAACTTTGGTGCAGACGTCATTGCGTTCGATCGTCGGAGAAATGACCTTGGACGACGCGCTGTCCTCGCGCGAACATATAAAGGCGAAGTTGAAGGCGGCGATATCCGACGATATCGCCGATTGGGGGATCACCCTGAAAACGGTGGAAATCCAAGATGTAAATCCCTCGCCCACGATGCAGCAAGCGATGGAAGAACAAGCTGCCGCGGAGCGTGCTCGCCGCGCTACGGTAACTCGGGCGGACGGGGAAAAGCAGGCAAAAATCCTCGAAGCGGAAGGCGATCTCGAGGCGTCCAAGCGGGAAGCCGAGGCGCAGGTCATCCTGGCGAAGGCCAGCCAGCGGGCCATTCAGCTAGTCACCGAGGCTATCGGCGAGAAAGAAATGCCGGTCGTTTATTTGCTCGGCGAGAAATACATCAACTCTATCCAGCAATTATCACAATCCGATAATACCAAATCGATTGTTTTCCCGGCCGACATTCCGGCGGCCGTAAAGGGAATGATGAACAAGACGTAACGGGCTTCGCCCAGGTTCGGTCTCAAGCGACCCCGTTCCAAGCGAGAAAATTCCGCAATAGCCGGAGTCCCGCATCAGCACTCTTCTCCGGATGGAACTGGGTGGCAAAAGCGTTACCCGTGGCCAGCGCCGAGACGAATCGATCGATGTAATCCGTCTCGCCCATGATCAGGTCGTCGTCGCGCGGTACGACGTAATAGCTGTGGACGAAATAGAACCGCGTACCGGACGGGATCCCTTCGTTCACTGGGTGAGATCTGCGCCACCGGACTTCGTTCCATCCCATGTGCGGTATTTTTCGCGGGGACCCGCCGGCGGCAGGGCCGGCATTATCGCGGAACCGCCGGACCTGTCCGGGGTACACGTCCAGGCACGCCACCCCGTTGTCTTCGTCGCTTCGACTCATCAGCGACTGCAGCCCTAAGCAAATCCCAAGGAACGGTCGGGTTCGAATACCTTCCACGAGCACCTCGATGAGCCCGCAATTATAGAGGCTTCTCATACAATCTCCGATCGCCCCCTGACCGGGAAACACAATGCGAGCCGCCTCTAGGATCTCTTCTGCGCTGCTGCTAACGACGACCTCGTGCTGCCCGTCGGCAACATATTCGAGCGCTTTGGCGACCGAGCGCAGGTTGCTGCTTCCATAGTCAACGACGGCGACGCGCGGCATGAGTTCTATCGGGTTGCTTTTACAGCGTTCCTTTGGTCGAAGGCATTGCGCCCACCATTCGCGCGTCGGGCTCCACCGCCATGCGTAAAGCGCGGCCGAAGGCCTTGAATATGGTCTCTACGATGTGATGCGCGTTTCGACCGCGCAAGGTATCGACGTGCATCGTCACCTTAGCGTGGTTGACGAAGCCCTGGAAAAACTCGAGAAACAGGTCGACATCGAATTCTCCGACTCGCGCCCGCGGAAATTTAACGTGGTACTCGAGACCTGGGCGGCCTGATAAGTCCAGGGCGACGCGCGACAGTGCCTCATCGAGCGGTACATAAGCATGTCCGTAGCGCCGGATCCCTGTTTTTGGCCCGAGCGCCTCGAGGCAGGCTTGACCGAGTGTGATCCCGATGTCCTCCACCGTGTGGTGCGCGTCGATTTCCAGATCGCCGCGCGCGCTGATCGACAGATCAACGAGGCCGTGCCGGGCCACCTGGTCGAGCATATGATCGAGAAACGGCAACCCGGTGTCGATTGCGCCCGTGCCCCGACCGTCGAGCGTGATCGATACCTTGATCTCGGTTTCGGCAGTGTTGCGGGAAATCGTGGCTGTCCGGGGGCTCATGGTCGACGCCGTATCGATCTTGATGATGAGGGCGCGTACAGTAACAAAATACCCCGGCAATTGATATTTGCGGCCCGCGGCCGAACGCTGTGACTTTAGGCGAGAGGACGTGTTTTCCTGGAGGTGACGGTAATGGATAGAGAAGAAATGTTCGAGCGCCTCCGTCGTGTCGATCCCGCCGCCCTGGCGGACGCGAACAAGCAGCTGCGAGTCGTCTCGCCGGAGATCCGCCCGCTGCGATCCGGGTTGCAGCTCCTGGGCCCCGCTTATACCGTGCGCTGCGAAGAGGATTATTTGGCCGTGATCGCGGCGCTGGAAGACGCACAACCCGGCGACGTTCTCGTCATCGACACGCGGGGCAGCCGCGCCGCAGTCGTCGGTGAACTGTTTTCGCTGGAGGCGGCACGCAGCCGTCTGGGCGGCATCGTGATCGACGGCGCCTGCCGGGACATCTCGACGATTACCACCCTCGACCTGCCGGTCTACGCCCGCAGCGTGACCCCGGTATCGGGAGCCGCGAAAGCACTCGGCGAGCGACAGATAAAAGTCGTTTGTGGCGGCGTAGACGTCTATCCGGGAGATATCGTTTTCGGCGACGATGACGGCATTGTCGTGGTCAGCCCGGGTGAACTCCCCGAGCTGCTTATGCGGGCCGAAGAAATAAAGCGCATAGAAGAGGTCGTTGTAGAAAAGTTGGCCGAGGGAACGAGCCTCTTGTCGTTGCTGAATTATTCACAGCACCGCGACCGGATCGAGGCTGGCGACCGCTCGACTACTTTAGAGTTTGTTTTTTAAACGGGTGCAACGGCGAGGTCGCGCCGCCCCACCCCACAGACCAATACGAGGCAACAAAATGCACGATGCTCAGGAAATCAATACCGGTTCTTTCACCGGAGCGTGGCGATTGGCGGAGGCCTATGCGGAGACATCGACAGGCCGGCAGCCGTTCCCGCTCGGCAACGACGCCCACGGATTGATCATGTACGATGCTGAAGGCCATATGTCGGCGCAATTGATGAGCTCCGGGCGCAAACCATTCAGCTCGCAAAATCTGGACGAAGTAGCGCTCGAGGAGTTCAAGGCCGCCTATCTCGGTTACACGAGTTACTATGGCACTTACACGCTGAATGCGGACGAAAAAACCGTTACCCATCACGTCGAAGGGTCCCTCGCCGCCCGCTGGGTTGGCGGTGACCAACTTCGTTATTTTGAGTTTGCCGACGAACGCCTGATTCTCAGGACCCCGCCGATGCGCACGGTCGACGGTACCAAGGTTGTGAATACGCTAGTATGGCAGCGCGCCTGAATGATTGCGCCGACGAACATCGATCGGCTGTTGCAACAGGCAGGTTAGCGTTCGATCGGTCGCCCGTTTTCAATGAGAACTCTGCGCAATTCGAGGATCGCCGGGAAGATTTCCTGGTTCTGATCCTCACCCTGCGCATCGAAGGCGGCCTGTTCGAGTTCGCAAATCCACCGATCCTCGGCGAAGATGCCTTTCGTAAACCAGACGATAACCGGCCACAGCAGACTGGTCAGGCCGGGGATCGCCGCGCGCCGGATCATGATCAAACTATAGGTATGGTGGCTGCGCTGGTCTTTGTCCAGTGGAATATAGACATTCCATAGGTCCAAGACGGGGTACTCGCTACCGGCCGTCGAAAACCGCAGCGTTTGATACGGGTATTCAGTCCGAACGGTCATTAGGTCACGGTCGCCGGGATCGGCTTCCGGCCGCTTGCCGAGAATGAATTTCTCACCCAGCGGTTGTTTGCCGCTCGCACGTTTGAAGCTGTAGTCTGCTTCTACCCAGTTCGCGCCGTGACGCACGCCCAGAAAGATCGTTTTGATCCCGCCCATAATCCGCCGATGCAGGAACTGGTGGTTCATGTCCATCAAGTTTTCGTGCATGAACGACCAGTGGCAGTCTACGCTGCCATCCAGGTAACGGGTCTTGTAATTCGGGTCATCTGCGGAGGGTATTTCCGGGAAGGCGACGCTGTCGGCCTTGTCCTTGTCGCCGGGAAACACGAACACCAGACCGTAGGCTTCCCGGCACGGGTAGCTGCGTACGCAGTTGGGCTTCATCGTGCAGAGATCGATATAGGGGACCGCGGTACAGGTGCCGTCCTTGCCATAACTCCAGCCGTGATAGCCGCACTTGACCGATTCGCCCTCGACTTCACCGACGTGTAACGGTACTTGGCGGTGGGCGCAGCGGTCTTCGAGCGCGAAAGCGGCGCCATTTTTCGGACGCACAACGACGATAGGCTCGCCGGCAAAGCGCACGCCGAGCGCCTTCCCAGGTTTTAGGTCCTTGCTCTTCGCGACCGGGTACCAGAAATCCGGGTGGAGGGCGGATTTGCGAATGTCCCGAGTCGGCGGGTCGCCGGCAACCTCCGCCGGGTGTGTGGCGTTTTTTGGGGAAGTCATGGTTCGAATGGCGGCGTTACTTTGAAAAAGTGCTTCATTGTAAGCAAAAGCCTTTCGGTAAATTCTTGATCATAATCAAAATACTCCGGTTTCCAGCCCAGCGGCGAGCGCCATCCCCAGGTCCGTACAATCAGCGAGTCGCTGCTCGTCGAATTCTCCGGCGACGATTACCGGCGGCGCCACCAGTTTCCAACCGAGCCCCGTAATAATACGGGTCACGCTGGCGAGCGCTCCCTGGCCGTCATTGCCGGCGCGAATAAACAAGCCGTAAGGCAGACCCTGAGACCGTTCGAGGCACGGATAGTAGATGGTGTCGAAGAAATACTTCATTGCGCCCGACATGTAGCCGAAGTTCTCGGGGGTCCCGAGGATGATACCGTCGGCGCCCATGACGTCGGCGGCCGTGGCTTCGAGCGCCGCTTTCACCGTCACCTCGACCCCCTCGATCGCGGCGTTGCCGGCTCCGCGGATCACTGCGTGTGCCATCGCCTCAGTGTGTCCCGATTGGCTGTGATAGACGATCAGCAGGTGTTTTTTAGTCTCCATCGTATGTAAGCGCCGCACGGTAGCTTAAAATGGGCGAGCGATCTCTGGTGCGTTCCTAAAGCGCGAAAATACAACAAAGGCGGCAATTATGCGCGATAAAACGGTCGACACGGTTCCCGTTGCCGGGGGCGATTACCGCGTGGCCCGTTGGCGCGGCGCGGACAGCGCCGTCCTGGCGGTGCACGGCATTACCGCTTCGCACATGGGTTGGCCGCGCGTGATCCGTGCGCTTACGGGTGATTATGACGTCTATGCGCCGGACCTGCGCGGCCGCGGTGACAGCAACGTTCTGCCACCGCCATACGGGTTCGCCGCGCACGTCGAGGATCTGATCGCGTTGCTCGATTTCTACCAGCTTGAATCGGTGGTGTACGTCGGGCATTCGCTTGGCGCCTACATTGGCCTCGACCTCGCCATAGCAGCGCCCTCACGTTTACGGGGGCTGGTGCTCGTCGACGGCGGTATTGCGTTGCCGCTGCGCCCCGGTTCGACCCCCGAGGACGTCATCAAGGGGGTCCTCGGGCCGGCACTTGCGCGGCTTGAGCAGGTCTATCCGGACCGCCCGAGTTACCATCGTTTCTGGGAGTCGCATCCTGCGTTTCAGGACGAGGGAGCATGGAACGAGGACGTCGTCGCGTTCGCCGATTACGATCTCGGCGGCGCCGCGCCGCGGTTCACCTCCAGGGTGAATCCCGAGGCCGTCCGCGCCGACGCCTACGGGCCGCTTTCGCCGTCTATGGTCAACCGGGTCGACGAAGTAGCGCATCCAATGTTGTTGTTGACGGCAACGCGTGGATTGCTCAACCAGGCGGAGCCGTTGTTACCGCCCGCCGCGGTCGCGGAGAAAGGTGAGCGCAACGAAAATCTGCGGGTCGCGGAGATCGCCGATACGAATCATTACAGTATTACGATGGGGGCCGGCGCCGCCCGGGTCGCTGCGCACATCGATACATTTATCGCGGGCCTCGGTTGACCCGGTGGCGTTATATCTCCCGGGCTAGACTTCGAGCCAAAACGTCGCCGGACCGTCGTTGGTCAGCGTAACCAGCATTTGCGTCCCGAATGAACCGGCGCCTACCGGGTCATGGGCCTTGCACGCCTGGCGAACCAGATAAGCGAACAGCGCCTCGCTCTCTTCCGGGGGGGCCGCCGAAGCAAAACTCGGCCGAGTACCCTTCCGCGTATCCGCCGCCAGCGTGAACTGAGGTACTAGCAGCAGACTGCCGCCGACCTCGACGACGTCCAGATTCATTTTGCCATCTTCGTCGGGGAATACTCGAAAATGCAAAAGGCGTTCGAGCATGCGGTCCGCTTGCTGCTCTCGGTCGCCGTGCTGGACGCCGATCAACACGAGAAGACCCGCGCCGATCTCTGCGACCGTTTTCCCGTTGACTTCGACCCTCGCATCGGTAACTCGTTGTAGCAAGCCGATCACGGGTTAGGCACTCTTGAGGCGTTGCTCTCGCTTACGGTCTGTTTCTTTCAGGCGGCGCTTGCGCAGCCTGATCGCCGTCGGGGTAACTTCAACAACTTCGTCATCGGCGATGAATTCCATCGCTTGTTCCAGGTCGAAGTCGATCGGTGGCGTCAGCAGCAAGTTTTCGTCGTTGCCGGCAGCCCGGACATTGGTGAGTTGTTTGGCCTTCAGCGGGTTGACGACTAGATCGTTGTCGCGCGAATGGATGCCGACGATCATGCCTTCATAGACCTCTTCGCCGTGACCGACGAATAAACGGCCGCGCTCCTGCAGGTTGAACAGCGCATAAGCGAGCGCTTTGCCCGCACCGTTTGCGATCAGCACGCCGTTGGTGCGGTTACCGATAACCGCCGGGTTGCACGGGGCGAAACATTCGAAGGTGTGGTACAGGAGTCCAGCGCCCGAAGTCGCGGTAAGAAACTCGGTCCGAAAGCCAATCAAACCGCGCGCCGGGATACGATAATCGAGGCGGACCCGTCCCCTGCCGTCGGGCTGCATTTGTTGCAAAGCGCCCTTGCGTTCACCCAGTCGCTGCATGACTCCGCCCTGATGTTCTACCGGGACGTCGACGGTCAGTTGCTCGTACGGTTCGTGTGCGCGCCCGTCGATCTCCTTAATAATGACCTGAGGGCGACCGACCGAAAATTCATAACCTTCCCGGCGCATGTTTTCGATCAGGATTGCGAGGTGCAGCTCGCCTCGCCCGGAGACGATCCGGCGTTTCGGATCGTCGGTGGGTTCCACGGTCAAGGCGACGTTATGGACCAATTCCTGCTCCAGCCGCTCGGCCAACTGGCGGCTGGTCACGAATCGGCCGTCGCGTCCGACCAGCGGCGAATCGGATACTTCGAAAGATACGCTGACGGTCGGTTCGTCGATGACTAATGGCGGCAGCGGTTCCGCCGCACCGGGATCGCACAAGGTATCGGAGATCCGCAAGTTGTCGATCCCCGTCACCGCGACGATGTCGCCGGCGCGCGCGCTTTCGCGCCGCTCTCGTGTTAGGCCGCTGAAACCCAGTACTTCGAGGATCCTGGCGTCGCGCGGTTCGCCGTCAGTCGGTATCAACGTGATTGCCTGTCCTGGTCGCGCCGCGCCGCGCTGGATCCGGCCGATGCCGATTGCGCCAACATAACTGGAGTAGTCGAGCGAACTTATCTGCATTTGAAACGGCCCCGCGGCGGCGACATCCGGCGGTGAAACCGATTCGACGATCCGTTCAAATAAGGAGGTCATGTCGGTCTCAGGCCCGCCCGGCTCGGTCCGTGCGTAGCCGAGCGTAGCTGAGGTGTAAACAACCGGGAAATCAAGCTGCTCGTCGGTGGCGCCGAGACGGTCGAACAGCTCGAAGGTTTGATCCAGTACCCACTCCGGGCGGGCGCCGTCTCGGTCAATCTTATTGATGATTACGATCGGTCGTAAACCTCGGGCAAAAGCTTTTTGCGTCACGAACCGCGTTTGCGGCATGGGTCCATCAACGGAATCTACCAACAGCAACACGGAGTCGACCATGGACAGAATGCGTTCGACCTCTCCGCCGAAATCGGCATGTCCCGGCGTATCGACGATATTGATGCGATAATCGCGCCACTTGATCGCGGTGTTTTTCGCAAGGATCGTGATGCCGCGTTCCCGCTCGAGGTCGTTGCTGTCGAGGACCCGCTCGCGTCGCTGTGCAACCCGCGACAGCATGCCCGACTGCTTCAGGAGCTGGTCGACCAACGTGGTTTTGCCATGGTCGACGTGCGCGACGATTGCAATATTACGTAGATTGTTACTCATGAGTTCGAGGGGCACCGCGGGCGAAAGGCGCGCCATTATAAGGCCGGTCGGGGAGCGCGACCATAGCAGACCGCCGCTTCTTGGTGATCGGCGGTTTTCAGCGCGCTTCTCGGACCTTGTACCTTTTCGTCCGATTTGTGAGTATTCGCAAAATGGAACGGATCCATACAGCTGACGACCCGATTTTTATCGGCTATCTGAAGTCCCGGCTTGAGGCCGAAGGCATCCCCTGCGACGTGCGAAACGAATCATTGCTCGGCGGCGCGGGTGAGTTGCCGCCGAACGAATGCTGGCCGGAGCTATGGGTCTTGCGCGAAACGGATGTCGCCGCCGCTCGCGCTATTGTCAAAAAGGCACTCGAAGCGCCGCCGCCGGATGCCGCGCCGTGGGAATGCCATCATTGCGGGGAGGCGTGCGAGCCACAGTTCAATGCCTGCTGGCGCTGTGGCGCGCTGCGCCGTTGAGACCGCTTCTACTAAGGAACCTCTGATTCATTCTGGGACAGTCCGATTGTGATTCAAAATGGTTCGACTCAAGGCGCGGCGCGCAGGTAATAGCCGGGACTATTGGCAAGATCCGGAACGCCGAGACGGGCGATTTTGAACACAAGGCGGCGTTCCACGAATTAATCAGAGGTTCCCTAACCCTGTTCCCACGGAAGTCCCCGGAATCGCCAGCCGTTGATGGTGCTGCGGTGTCGTTGCGCGTTTTTGTCGCCTTCGAAGCCCTCTTCTACGTTGTACAAGCACGTGTAGCCGCGCGCGCGCAGACGCTCGGCGGCTTTTAGGGAGCGCGCGCCGCTACGGCAGACCAGCAGCAGCGGTCGGTCCTTCTCCGCGCCGTTCCTTTCGGTGAGTGCCGTCTCTACGGATTTGACGAAGTTCGGGTCTTCAGCCCACTCGGGAAACTCCATCCAGGGGACGTGGACGGCCCCGACGGGGTGGCCGACGTACTCGAACTCTACTTTGCTTCTGACGTCGATGAGCAGCGCGCGCGGGTCCTCATCCAGCAGGGTTTTGGCTTCGGTCGGATTGATACCAGGGATTTTTGTATCTGGCATGGGGTCTCCCCTTGGGTTCGCGGACGGGTATAATGTGACGACCGCATGAAAAAGTACATTCTCCTCGCGGCGCCGCCGGATCGCTACCTCGACACCGTGCAGCGCTCCAACAATCTCGAGCCGTAGCCCGGGCATCGTCGGTGAACCACGATGTCCCAGCGTCGATAGCGGCCGTAGACCTTGGCTCGAATAGTTTCCACTTAATCGTCGCCACGACGACCAACGGGCACTTCAAAGTCATCGATCGGGTTCGCGAGATGGTGCGTCTCGCCGCTGGTCTCGATCCCGACAATAGTCTCAGCGACGAGGCGATGGCGCGCGCGACCGGATGTCTGCAACGGTTCGGCGAACGCATCCGCGAATTCGAACCCGGCGCCGTGCGCGTCGTCGGTACCAATACCCTGCGTAGGGCACGAAACGGAACTACGTTTCGGTCGCAGGCCGAAGCTGCGCTTGGCCATACCATCGATGTGATCTCGGGGCTCGAAGAAGCGCGACTGATCTATCTGGGCGTTTCGCACGGTTTGGAAGATGAATCCGACTCGAGACTCGTGATCGATATCGGTGGCGGCAGTACCGAGCTGATCCTGGGCCGGCATTTCGAGCCGATTGTCATGGAGAGCTTGCATATGGGTTGCGTCGGCATGAGTGCTGCGCAATTCGCGAACGGCGACATCACGGCTCGAAGCATGCAGATCGCCGAGCTGAGGGCGCTGCAGGAACTCGAGCCGATCGAAGCGAGCTATCGTAAGCACGGATGGCAATCGGTGATCGGCGCGTCCGGAACGAATATCGCTATCCGCGATGTAATCGTCGCCAACGGTTGGAGCAAGGACGGGATCACCAGGGCTTCGCTTGAGCAGCTCCGGAGTGTGATGATCGCTGCCGGGCATATCGACAAGCTTTCGCTGCCCGGTTTGTCCGATGAGCGGCGCCCAGTATTCCCCGGCGGCGTGGCAATCCTGCTCGGGATATTCCACGTGCTCGGGATCGAGCACATGCGCGTTTCTCCAAGTGCGCTTCGCGAGGGCCTGCTCTATGACTTACTCGGACGGATCCAGCATGAAGATGTCCGTGAGCAGACGGTAGATGGTTTGGTCGACCGTTACAGCATCGATCGCGCTCAGAGCTACCGAGTCTTCATGACCGCGAAGGATTTATGGCAACGAATCGGCGATGATTGGGACCTGGCCGGCGAGGATCGCGAACGCCTGTTGCGGTGGGCGGGCGCCTTGCACGAGATGGGAAGGGCTATCGCGCATAGTCAATATCACAAACACGGGGGTTACCTGCTCACCCATCTCGATATGCCCGGTTTTTCGCGCGGGGAGCAGCGCCGCCTTGCCGTACTCGTGCGCGGCCACCGCAGAAAATTCCCGTTGGCCGAATTCGACACGCTACCCGAGCCGCCTCGTGCCCATATCGAAAAACTCTGTGTACTGCTGCGCCTGGCCGTCGTGCTGCATCGTCGCCGAAGCGATACCGAATTGCCGGACATCGACATTAAAGTCAAGAACACGAAGGTTAATCTACGTTTCCCGAACGGGTGGCTGGGCGATCATCAGCTGACTACCGCCGACCTCGAGCAGGAGGCAAGCTATCTAAAAGCGGTTGGTTACAAGCTCAAATTCAAATAGCGTTTACGCCTGTGCGGGCCGTTTCACTCGCTCAGCTCACCCAAAAGGATTTGTTGCGCGTCGCGCGGGCGAGCGGAGCCGGGTTTAGCCCGAACATAGGTACCGTCACTCCTTAATTGCCAGGCGCGCGTATTGTCGCCCAAATAAGCGGTTAATCCCCGCTTTATGATCCGGTCGCGCAGGCGCCTATCTTCGATAATGAAGCACGTTTCTATCCGGTTGAAAAAGTTTCGGCCCATCCAATCCGCGCTGGACAGATAAACTTCCTCTTGGTTGTCGTTAAGAAAGTAGAAGACACGCGTGTGTTCGAGGAAACGGCCGACGATTGACCGTACGCTGATATTTTCCGATACGTTTTCGATCCCCGGACGTAGCGCGCAGACGCCGCGAATAATCAAGTCGATCTTGACCCCGGCTCGCGACGCTTCATACAAGGCCTGGATGATCCCGACTTCGATCAATGCATTCATCTTGGCGATGATTCGGGCCGGCTTTCCGGCGCGCGCATTTTTTGCCTCGCGTTCTATAAATTCAATCATGGTTTTGTGCAGCGTAAACGGGGACTGCAACAGTTTCTTGAGCTTGCCGGTTCGCCCCGGCGCCGTGATTTGGTGGAAAATTTTCTGTACGTCGATACCGATAGCGCCGTCGCAGGTGAACAAGCCGTAGTCGGTATACAGGCGTGCCGTACTTGGGTGGTAATTACCCGTACCCAGATGGACGTAGCGTCGCAGTTGCTTTCCTTCCCGGCGCACGACGAGGATCATTTTCGAATGGGTCTTGTGTCCCACCACGCCGTAGACGACATGGGCGCCGGCTTCTTGCAGCCTGGCCGCCAGCTCGATGTTTGCCCGTTCGTCGAAACGCGCCTTGAGCTCGACGACTACGGTTACCTCTTTCCCCGCACGGGCCGCGTCGATCAACGCGGTGGCGACGGGCGAATCCGGGCCGGTCCGATACAATGTTTGTTTGATGACCAGGACATCGGGATCGGATGCCGCCTGGCGCAGGAATTCGATGACCGGCACGAAAGATTCGAACGGGTGGTGCAGCATCACGTCGCCTCGTCGAATAATCGCGAACATGTCAGAAGCGATCGCGAGCCTGCGAGGTCTGCTTGGCGTAAATGCCGGGAATTTCAGCTCCGGGCGTTCGATCATTTCAGGTACCGCCATCAAACGAGTAAGGTTGACGGGGCCCTTGCAAGTGAATATCTCCGTCTCCGCCAGATTGAATTCGTGTTGCAGTAGATGGATCATCTCTGGCGGGCAATCATCGGCCACCTCGAGGCGCACGGCGTCCCCGAAACGGCGTTGATCCAGTTCGCCTTCGAGTGCGCGCAAGAGATCTTCGACCTCCTCGTCGTCAACGAACAAGTCGCTGTCGCGGGTTACGCGGAACTGATAACAACCCGTTGCCCGCATCCCTGGAAAAATATCGTCGACGTGAGCGTGGATTATCGACGACAAAAAGACGAATTCATGCCGTCCGCCCGCGTATGTTTCGGGGATGTTGATGATCCGCGGCAGCGCCCGCGGCGCCTGTACGATCGCGATACCGCTGTTACGCCCGAATGCATCCTTGCCGTCGAGCGATACCAGGAAATTGAGACTCTTATTCAGAATTCTCGGGAACGGGTGAGACGGGTCCAAGCCGATCGGACTGAGTACCGGCATTAGCTCGCGGTTGAAATAGCGTTTAACCCAGCTCACTTGTTTGGCATTCCATTGAGCCCGCTTTAAAAAATGGATGTGCTCTTCAGCGAGTAACGGAATGAGTTCTTCGTTGAGTACGCGGTATTGCTCCCGGACCAACTCGTGCGCGGCCTCACTGATGCGCTTGAGCTGCTCGTTCGGAGTCAATTGGTCGGGTCCGGCCGATTCTGATCCGTAGGCGACCTGCTGCTTGAGCCCGGCAACCCGGATCTCGAAGAATTCGTCAAGATTGCTGCTGGCGATGCATAAGAATTTCAAGCGTTCGAGCAGCGGCGTGGTGCCATCTTTAGCTTGTTCGAGGACGCGGCGGTTGAACTCGAGTTGGCTGAGCTCGCGGTTGATGTAGAGCTCGGAATCCGTCAGGTCTAACGTTTTAGCATCCATATCGGATCTATGCGCGGTCGTTGGGCCATTTGTCGGCGCAGGTATTCTTCGAATTCTGGTGATAGAATCGCGCGCCTTGTCAATTAGTATTATAGCGGGATTAGCAGTCGGACATGGTGAGAAAGAGCAAGAAACGTAGTAGAAAAGACTCGAAAGCATTGACTTCCAAGAATGCCGACCGCCTCGTGCTGTATGAAAGCTCCGTGCAGGCCGTCGATGCCGAAATTGACTTCGTCGATGAAACGTTCAGGCAAATCCGTGGGCGCCGCGGCAGACTGTTGCGCGAGGATTTTTGCGGGACGGGCAATACTTCTTGCGAATGGGTGCGCCGACGGCCGGACAATTACGCGACAGGTGTCGACCTCGACGGCGCCGTAATGGCATGGGGCCGCGACCGGCATATTGCCAAACTCAAGAGAACACAAAAGGCCCGCGTCCAGCTCCTTCAGGCCGACGTCGCCAAGGTCGACACGCCGCCGCAGGACATCGTGTTGGCCATGAATTTCAGTTATTGGGTGTTCGCGGACCGGGCGAGCATGGGCGACTACTTCGCAAATGTTTACGCCTCGCTCGGTGACGACGGCGTTTTCTTCCTCGATTGCTATGGCGGCTACGAGTCCTTCCAAGTTATGAAGGAACACACCGAATACGATGACTACACATATACCTGGCATCAGGCACGTTACAATCCAATTACTGGCGCTATGCGCTGCCATATCCATTTTAAATTCAAGGACGGTTCGCGCCTGAAAAAGGCCTTTACCTACGACTGGCGCTTGTGGACCTTACCGGAGATCCGAGAACTCCTCGCCGAGGCGGGGTTCCGCAATGTGACCGTCTATTGGCAGGGCTGGGACGACGACGAAGAGGAAGGCAACGGCGAATTCACGCCGGTCGAAGACGCCGCTCCGGATGCCGGGTGGATCTGCTACATCTCTGCTGAGCGTTAGCGCGAGGATCTTGCGCGGCTGTCGGATCGTCTGCGACGACCACGGCCGTTCCCACTACTAATTTGCCGGCACAGGTGTGACGGTGCGGCTGCGCAATGCAAGCGATCGAGCTCAGAGCCCGATCGTTGACCAAAGCACGATATTCGGCATCGCAACCAGAGTAGAAGATATCAACAGTGAGTACTCACTTACATCTTCGGGGCGGGTTCCGGAAAAATAGCCTTCTCGCGCTTGGCTTGGTGGAGGCGCTTTAGTATCCTTATCCGTGGCTGCCATGGTGGTGGCCTATATCACTCGGGCGTCCGCCCGGATCCATGGAAGGAGATGACTAATGCATGTCTTCACGAAGATCTTATCGACCTGTCTGCTTTGCCTCGCGATCGGTACCGCCGTTGCCGAGGTCGTTGATATCAACTCGGCCGACGCCGACAGCCTTGCGGCGACGATCAACGGCCTCGGCCCGGCACGGGCCGAGGCGATCGTCGCTTTTCAAAAGGACAATGGTCCTTTCGACTCGGTTGACGACCTCGTGCTGGTAAAGGGGATTGGGCCGGCGACGGTCGCCAAGAACCGGGACAAACTGACCGCAAACTAGCCCTGCGCTGCAGAGCAGAACGCTTGCACTAACATCAACCTTAACGGCCGGCTCGGCGCCTGCGTCCGGGCCGGCTTCTTTTTGCGCGCTTGTCTACCCTACGGTATGCTCTGCGGCCGCGCGACAACAAGGTTCGCGCGGCCTCGAACCAGGCGCAAACGAAGTATTGCAGAAGCACAACGCCGGTACGGGTCAATCTCAGACGCCTCTAAAGATACGGTCCCGATGGAACAACGATACGACCCCAGCGCGCTAGAGCCCGCGTTGCAGAAATCCTGGCAAGAGACTCGCGCATTTTCGGTCGAGGAGGACCGGAGCCGGGAGAAATTCTATTGTCTGTCGATGTTTCCCTACCCGAGCGGCAAGCTGCACATGGGCCACGTGCGCAACTACACCATCGGCGACGTCATTTCGCGCTACCAGCGGATGCTCGGTAAGAACGTACTGCAACCCATGGGATGGGATGCTTTCGGGTTGCCGGCGGAAAACGCGGCGATCGAAAACAACATCCCACCGGCCGAATGGACGCGCAGCAACATCGACTATATGCGAACCCAGCTGCAGCGGCTGGGTTTTGCCTACGACTGGGAGCGCGAATTCGCGACCTGCGATCCCGACTACTATCGATGGGAGCAATGGTTTTTTACGAAACTGTACGAAAAGGACCTCGTATACCGCAAGCAAGCGGTCGTGAATTGGGACCCGGTCGACCAGACGGTGCTCGCCAACGAGCAGGTAATCGACGGCCGCGGTTGGCGCTCAGGCGCGTTGGTCGAACGCCGCGAGATTCCACAATGGTTTCTCCGCATAACGGCGTACGCCGACGAACTCCTCGATGATATCGAGCGCCTGGACGGCTGGCCCGAAGCGGTGAAAACCATGCAGCGCCATTGGATCGGCCGCTCCGAAGGCTTGATGATCAAGTTTCCCTTGAGTAGCGGCGACGGCGCGCTCGAAGTCTTTACCACCCGTCCGGATACGCTGGGCGGCGTGACCTACATGGCGGTCGCGCCGGAGCACCCGCTCGCTACCGCGGCAGCCGCTACCGACCCCGAGATCGCCGCCTTCGTCGACAGCTGCCGAACTTTGTCGTCGTCCGAGGCGGACGTCGAAAAAATGGAAAAGCGTGGTTTGCCGCTGGGTATCAGCGTCGACCATCCCCTGACCGGCGCACCCGTCCCGGTGTGGGTGGCGAATTTCGTGTTGATGGCCTACGGCACCGGCGCCGTGATGTCGGTGCCGGGTCACGACCAGCGGGATTGGGAGTTCGCGACCGCTTTCGGATTGCCGATCAAGCAGGTCATTTTCGCCGCCAGTGGCGAGGACCCCGGAATTACCGAAAGCGCGTTTACGGAAAAGGGGATCGTTGGCAACAGCGGCGACTACGACGGCCTCGATTACGGCGCGGCGTTCGACGCCATCGCCGACCGCCTCGCAATGGAGCAGCGCGCGGAGCGACGGGTCCAGTACCGGCTGCGCGACTGGTTGGTATCGCGCCAGCGCTATTGGGGCTGTCCGATCCCGATTTTGTACACCGACGACGGCGCGCTGGTGCCGGAATCCGCCGACCGCCTGCCGGTACGCTTGCCGGAAGAGGTCGAATGGCAGGGGGTGGCTTCGCCGCTGAAGAATATGCCGGGTTTTACCGAGTCCGAGCTCCCCGGAACGGGCAAAACTGCGACGCGCGAGACCGATACGTTCGACACTTTCTTCGAATCCTCGTGGTATTTCTCGCGGTTTTGCTGTCCGGATGCGAGCGATGCGATGGTCGATGAGCGCGTCGAATATTGGATGCCGGTGGACATCTACATCGGCGGGATCGAACACGCCGTACTGCACCTGCTCTATGCGCGCTTTTTTCAGAAGCTGATGCGCGATGCGGGTCTGGTGAGCGCCGGAGAACCGTTCACGCGGTTGCTGACGCAGGGAATGGTGTGCAAGGAAACCTACTCTCGCGATGCCGGGAACGGGAAGCGGCAGTATTTCAACCCCGCCGACGTTGATGTCGAGATCGACGCCAAGGGCCGGCCGGTAGTGGCGCGTCTTGCGGCTGACGGCGAAGTCGTTGAAATCGGCGCCGTCGAGAAGATGTCAAAATCTAAGAATAACGGGGTCGACCCGCAGGCGTTGATCGACCGCTATGGTGCCGACACCGTCCGCCTCTACACGATGTTCGCGGCACCCCCCGATCAGGCCCTCGAGTGGTCGGACACGGCTGTGGAAGGCGCGTTTCGATTCATCAAGAGCTTATGGCGCCTGACCTATCAACATAGCGCCGCCGGTCCGTGCCAGCGGCTTGACGAAAATGCCTTGGGCGGTGACCTGAAAGCGTTGCGGCGGCAGATCCACGAGACCATTAATAAGGTGACCGACGACGTCGCTCGGCGCTACAAATTCAACACCGCAATCGCCGCAGTGATGGAGCTTGTTAATGCACTGTCGCGTAATCGGGACGACAGCGAACAGGGACGAGCGGTCCAGCAGGAAGGCCTCGAGGCGGCGGTTCGGCTGCTTGCTCCGATCGTTCCACATTGCACGGATGCATTGTGGCGGGCCCTCGGACATCAGGACGAATCGCTGTTGGATGCCAGTTGGCCCGAGGCCAACGAGCGAGCCATTGTCCGCGACGAGCTCCTGATCGTGGTACAGGTCAACGGTAAGAAACGCGCGGAGATCAACATAGCGGCCGGATGCGAACAAGAAGAACTCGAAGTAGCGGCACTGGCGGATGCGAACGTGCAGCGATGCATCGATGGCAAAACGGTGATCAAAACGGTGGTCGTTCCCGGGCGCTTAATAAACCTGGTCGTGCGATAATCAACGGATGTCGGCAAAATTCTCGATCGTTATCCTCGGTTGCGCCTGCCTGATCGGGTGCGGCGACTGGTACCTGCGCGGCACGCGGACGGACACGGTCCCGTTCGATTCCGCGTATCTCAGCGGCGCGACGGCGCCCCGACTTCAAGCCGCCCTGCGGCAGGAATTAGGGTATAGCGGGGTCAGGCTCGCGCCAAAAAAAGACGCCCAGGCGACGATCGAATTGACCGACGAAACATTCGACCGCCGCGTCCTGTCGGTCGATTCGGATAGCGGGAAGGTCCGCGAAGTAGAACTCGGCCTCGAGGTTCGGTTTTCGGTCCGAGGGAAAGACGGAAAGTTGTTGATCCCGCCGGAGAAACTAAGCTGGGAGCAGGATTTTATCTTTGACGAGAGTTCGCTGTTGGGGACCACCGAGACGGCAAAGGTTATTCGGCGGGAGTTGGCCGAGGACGCCGCCTTGACCATTATTCTGCGTTTGGAAACGATCCAACTCTAGGGAACCTCTGATTGATTCGTGGAACGCCGCCTTGCGTTCAAAATCGCCCGTCTCGGCGTTGCGGATCTTGCCAATAGCCCCGGCTATTACCTGCGATCCGCGCCTTGAGTCGAACCATTTTGAATCACAATCCGACTGTCCCAGAATGAATCAGAGGTTCCCTAGCCCGTATTTATCGCCAGGACGACGTCGACGCGACGGAGGATCAAGATGCTGGTAGCCGTCGACAGCCTCGGGTCACATCTGGAGCGCTCAGGTCTCGCGCGCTGCTACCTCATTTTTGGCGGCGAGCCGCTGCAAACGATGGAAAGCGCGGACCGGGTGCGCGCTGCGGCGCGAGTCGAGGAGATCTCCGAGCGCTTGTTGTTCGAAGTCGAATCGGGGTTCGATTGGCAGCAGCTAAGCGTTGCGGCGAATGAGTTGTCGTTGTTCGCCGAGCGTCGTTTGATCGAACTTCGCCTGCACGGGCGCAAACCCGATAAAGCAGGTAGCGCGGTTCTGGCTGAGCTCCTGGCGCGTGATGATGTCGGCGACATTCTTCTCTTGACCGCCGACCGGCTCGATCGCAATACCCAAAAAGCAAAATGGTTCAAGGCGATCGATGCCGCCGGCGTAACGGTTCAGGCCCGCCCCGTCAACGCCTCGCAGCTCGATCGCTGGATCACGCGGCGCGCCCGGCAGAGCGGTTTGGCAATGACCCGAGCCGCCGCCGAACTCATCGCCGCCCGTGCCGAAGGTAATTTGCTTGCTTGCGCGCAGGAACTCGATAAGTTGAGTCTTCTGGTCGAAAGCGGCGAGGTAGACGTCGACGTTGTTCTCGCTGCCACGGTCGATAGCGCGCGTTTTGATGTTTTCGGTTTCGTCGATGTCACGCTGTCCGGGGACGGCGGCAAGGCCGTAAGGATGCTGCGCGGTCTGTGCGAAGAAGGAACTGAAGCCGTTGTGATCGGCTGGGCGATAAACCGGGAATTGCGGAATCTGGCGTACATGGCAGTAGACCTTGCGGCCGGTAACGCTATGCAATCAGTTCTAAATAAGCATAAGGTATGGGGTTCGCGCGTCGGCGTCGTCAAACAAACCCTCGAACGTTTTCCCCTGGCGCGGATAACGCGGATGTTTCGGTGGAGCATGGCGATCGATAGGATTATCAAAGGAGCGCGGCCCGGCGACCCATGGGACGAGTTGGAGTTACTCTGTCTCGATCTCGCGGGTAAGCGATAAACGCGGCGCGGCAACTGGAATCATGGCGAAAACGGCAGATAAATCCGATAAGGTCGCAGCGTTCGACAGTGAGGCCTATATCCATGGTGTTGGCAGCGCCGCGCGTGCAGCCGCGGTGGCGATGGCGCGCGCCTCGACCCGGTCTAAGAATGAAGCGTTGTCCATTATCGCCCGGAACATCGAAGCGGCCGAAGTCGAGATCCTGGCCGCTAACGCTCAAGACCTCGCGCGCGCCGGCGGCCTCGAAAACGCATTGGTGGAGCGGTTGACTCTGAACCCCGGGCGGGTCCGGGCGATGGCGGATGGTCTGAAACAGGTCGCCGACCTGGCCGACCCGGTCGGTGAAACCACCGACATGCGATTTCGGCCGTCAGGGATCCAAGTTGGACAGATGCGGGTACCGATAGGCGTGGTGGGTATCATTTACGAATCACGGCCGAACGTAACCGCGGACGCGGCGGCGTTGTGTTTGAAGGCCGGAAACGCGGCGATCCTCCGCGGCGGTTCAGAAGCGATCCGCTCCAACACCGCCATCGCCGGATGTATCGTTGAGGGACTTGTCGAAGCCGGGTTGCCCGACGCCGCGGTGCAGGTGCTCGGTACCACCGAACGGGCCGCAGTGGGGGCGATGCTCGCGGCACCGGAGTGGGTCGATGTCATCGTGCCCCGGGGCGGCAAGGGGTTAATAGAGCGGGTCAGCCGTGAAGCGCGGATGCCCGTGCTAAAGCATCTCGATGGCGTATGCCACGTTTTCATTGACGCCGCGGCTGACGTTGCGAAGGCGTTTGATGTCGCGATGAACTCGAAGACCCAGCGTTACGGAACCTGCAACACTTTGGAGACGCTCTTGGTCGACCGGGCGATCGCCGGGCGGGTATTACCTGACTTGATTCGTGCGTATCGCGACGCCGGTGTGGAGCTGCGCGGCTGTCGCGAAGTGCGCGCAATGGACCCGGATGTCGCGGCAGCCACGGACAGTGACTGGTATGAGGAATACCTCGCTCCGATCCTTGCGGTGCGGATCGTAGACGGTCTCGATCAGGCGATTGAGCACATCCGCCGGTACGGTTCGCAGCATACTGACGCTATCGTTACCGAGGACCTCGGCGCGGCCCGGCGTTTCCTTGCCGAAGTCGATTCGAGCTCGGTCATGTTGAACGCGTCTACCCGATTCGCCGACGGCTACGAATACGGTTTGGGTGCCGAAGTCGGTATCAGTACCGACAAGATTCACGCCCGCGGACCCGTTGGCTTGACGGGCCTGACCTCGCAAAAATGGATCGTCATCGGCGACGGACACGTGCGCGGTTGAGCCGGCCAGTGCGCGGACGAGCCACTAACCCGAATGAGCGATAGCGCTACCGATTGGCCGCCAATCGGCATCCTCGGCGGCACCTTCGACCCGGTGCATATTGGACACCTCCGGCTGGCCATCGAGGCCTCGGAAACACTACAACTTCCGATGGTACGAATGATTCCTTTGAATCAACCAAATCACCGTGGCGCCCCGGTCGTACCAGCAGACCTCCGGTTCGAGATGCTCAGCGCCGCGATCGATAGCGATCGGCTCGTCGCCGACGATCGCGAACTACGGCGGGGCGGAGTCTCCTACACGATTGACACGCTGGAATCGCTGCGCGCGGACTATGCTAAGCAACCCTTGTGCCTGCTCGTCGGTGCGGATGCTTTTCGCGGTCTGTGCGATTGGCATCGATGGCGTGAGTTGCTCGCCTACGGTCACCTGGTGGTCGTTGCCCGACCGGACACCGGGGCAGACTTGGACCCGCGCTTGCAGCAACTGATCGAAACGGCGGCCACGGCCGATCCCGATACATTGCGGCGCCAATGCTGCGGCCGGATCTACTTTCAACCGATTCCCCTGCTGCCTATATCGTCGACCGACATCCGCGCGCGCGTCGCCGTCGGCCGCGACATCAGTCATCTCGTGCCTCAGCCGGTGCAGCGGCTGATCGATCAATATCAACTGTATAAGAGTCCTGTCTGAAATGAATGTCGAACTGGCGCCCGAAGCCTTACGCGACCTAGTCACCGTCTCGCTGGATGATGGCAAGGCCGAGAACATTTGCGTGATCGACGTAAGCGCTCTGACCACGATAACCGACTACATGGTGATAGCTTCGGGCCGCTCTTCGCGGCAGGTGAAGGCGCTCACGGCGCGGGTAGTGGAGGCGGCCCGGGACAGGGGCGTCAAACCTATCGGGATAGAAGGCGAGACTACCGGAGAATGGGTACTCATCGATTTCGGTGACGTCATCGTCCATACCATGCAACCGGAAACGCGCGCCTTCTATCAACTGGAAAAACTGTGGGATCAACGGCCGGCCAATCCTGATAGGATGGAAATAACATGGGAGTCCTGACAAGGTGAACGTTGTCCCGCAGTGCCGCCACGTCACCGGATTCAGCGACGGCGACGGGTCGATATGCCGGTAATTCGATGGGAGTCGGAGCGCGGTGCGGATCCAAATTCTGTGTATCAGCAAAAGACCTCGCGACTGGGTGACCCAGGCGACGGATGAATACCTGCGGCGTTTGAAGAATCAACTGGAAGTCGTTGTTAAGGAAATCGCGCCGGTGACCAAACAGGTATCCAAAAATGCGCAGATGGAGAAGGAGGCCGAGCGCTTACGTGGTCTGTGTCCGCGGCGCGCATACACAGTTGCTCTCGATGAGCGCGGCGAACTTTGGTCCACCGCCGAGGTGGCCGATAATCTCCAACAGTGGCGCGCAGAGCACAGCGATGTCATCTGTTTCGTCGGTGGTGCTGAAGGTCTTGCAACCGAAATCGTCGCCAGCGCCGATCGCCGCTGGTCGCTGTCGCGGCTGACATTACCGCACCAGCTAGCGCGTGTGATTGTGGTCGAGCAATTGTATCGGGGCTGGAGCTTCTTGCATAACCACCCATATCATCGTGCGTAAGGGACTTTCGACGTTGCTTGCAGGTTCGACGCGCGCACGCCCGCCCGGAGGTGTGGAATTTCGGTGAGATATGCCTGCTGAGCTCGGTTCCGACGGTTGCCAGCTATTACTGGCTTCCGCTTCGCCGCGCCGCGCCGAGATGCTGAAACTCTGCGGCGTATCGTACCGCGTCGTCCCGGCGGCGATCGATGAGTCGGCCACGGCGGGCGAAGCGCCGGCGGCGTATGTACGGCGCATGGCGCTCGCTAAAGCCGAAGCGGGAAGTTCTCAATCCGGGCGATCCGTACCCGTCCTTGCGGCCGACACGGCCGTCGTCATCGACGATCTGATTCTGGGCAAGCCCCGCGATCTCGAAGATGCGAAGCGGATGCTCGGGCTTCTCTCCGGTCGTTGGCACGAGGTTTATTCCGGCGTCGCGGTGATGCACCTCGAGGCCGATGCGATCAGCGTACGCACCCGCGTCAAAATGCGAACGGTCGCGGTATCGGAAGTCGACGCCTATTGGCGCACCGGAGAGCCGCTGGACAAAGCCGGATCGTACGCGGTGCAGGGGATCGGCGGTGCTTTCATCGATCGCATCGACGGAAGCTATTCGAATGTTGTGGGGCTCCCGCTTGTCGAAACGCTATCGCTTCTCAATAAGTACGGCGTCGGTCACCTACTCGCCGGCGGCGGGCGCGAACCCGGGAAACAGGCCTGACCCGTGGGGCTCACGAGGTAACCGGGCTGAGCGGTCACCCGAGCTCAAAAGCAGTCGAAAGCTTTTTGGCGACCGGCGCATTCTGCAGCCGGACGTAATCGGGCAGGCCGTTGCGATACGGCGGATAATCTTCGCCGGCGATCAGCGGGTTTAAGTAACGGCGGCACGGTTCGGTGATCCCGTACCCGTCGGTGGTAATGAAGTCACGTGGCATCATCTTCTCCACGTTCGCAATATCTTCGAGTTGAGCTTCGCCGATCCGCCATTCGTAGGGTTCGTCGGCGACCCGCTCTATCGTCGGCATCGCCGCATTCTTACCCTCAAGCGCCATGTCTACCGCTGCCCGACCAACCGCGTAGGCTTGTTCGACATCGGTTTTCGAGGCGATGTGCCGGGCCGCGCGCTGAAGGTAATCGGCAACCGCCCAGTGGTATTTCAAACCGAGTCGCTGCTTGAGCAACTCTGCGATCACCGGTGCAACGCCACCGAGTTGAGCATGGCCAAAAGCGTCGCGGGTGCCAGCGTCGGCAACGAATTCGCCGTTCGCATTGCGCAGGCCTTCGGAGACCACGATCGCGCAATAGCCATTGCGCGCGACGCAACGATCGACCCGTTCAACGAAATCATCTTCGTCAAAGGCAAGCTCAGGAAACAGTATCAGGTGGGGTGCGTCTCCAGGCTGCTGCTGCGCGAGGCCCCCGGCCGCCGCGATCCAACCGGCATGCCGGCCCATCACCTCAAGGACGAATACCTTAGTCGAGGTTTTCGCCATCGATGCGACGTCGAAGCCGGCTTCGCGGATCGATACGGCGACGTATTTCGCAACCGATCCGAAACCAGGGCAGTTATCAGTGACAGGCAGGTCGTTGTCCACCGTCTTCGGGATCCCGATGCACTGCAGCGGATATCCGCGCTGCGAGCTCAATTGCGCGATCTTATTGGTCGTGTCCTGCGAGTCGCCACCGCCGTTGTAAAAAAAATAGCCGATATCATGTATCTCGAAAACCTGCAGTAGGCGTTCGTACTCGGCGAGGTTCTCTTCCAGACCTTTCAGTTTGTAACGGCAGGAGCCGAATGCGCCGGAAGGCGTATGGCGCAGAGCTGCTATCGCTTCTGCCGATTCCAACGACGTATCGATGAGGTCCTCGGTCAAGGCTCCGATGATCCCGTTGCGTCCGGCGATGACATTGCCTATTTTCTCTGGATTATCGCGCGCCGCCTGAATCACCCCGCAGGCGCTCGCGTTGATGACAGCCGTAACCCCGCCAGATTGAGCGTAGAATGCGTTGCGTCGTCCCATTGTTGCTCCCAGTATCGAATGTGTAACAGCCGGTAACGACCGGTGTAAATTCGCCCGCGTTGGATCCATACTAACGCTGCACATTGGCGCGATAAAGCCGCGAGCCGCTTGGAACTCATCGCGTTACCGATGGCCTAAGGTCGACCGGCTGGGGTGATCCCGATGGACAGTTAACGAGCGAGTGCAAGGCTAGCGACAAGTGAATAACAATTCAAACCAGAACTCGGGTGGACGCCTTCGGGCCTCTATCCTTGTCGGTCTCATCTATTTTTTCGTTACCGGCGCTCCCCCGGCGGCGACCGAACTCGAAGACTTGCCTGACTTTGGCGATTCCGCCGGAGCGATCATTTCGCCCGAACAGGAAAAGCAATTGGGTGAAGGGTTCATGCGCCAGATGCGGCGATACGCGCCGATCGTAACTGACGAAGAAGTCGAGGACTATATCCAGAAGCTCGGCATGAGCCTGGGCGAACTCGCCGGTTATTACGGTGACTTCACGTTTTTCATGGTGGATGCCCGAGGCATCAATGCGTTCGCCGTGCCCGGCGGTTTCATCGGCATGCATACGGCACTGATATTGCAGTCCAAGAGCGAGAGCGAGGTCGCCTCGGTGCTTGCTCACGAGATCGTACACCTGACCCAGCGCCATGGCGCGCGCATGATCGAAGAGGCGCAGCGGACGAACATCCCGGCCATGGCCGCCCTCCTCGGCGCCATCGCGCTCACCGCGATGAATCCGGAGGCCGGGCTCGGAGCGCTCACCGCGGTACAGGCGGTTCAGGCACAACGCCAAATAAACTTCACCCGTGCGAACGAGCGGGAGGCGGATCGGATCGGTATCCAGTTGCTTTACGAGGCCGGTTACAATACGCAGGCGATGGCGGATTTCTTCCAAAGGTTGCAAACCGCAAGCCGCTATACCGATCCCGCATTTATTCCAGAAATTCTGCGCACGCATCCGGTCACCGTTAACCGGATTTCCGAGGCCCGCGAACGGGCGGAGCGCCTTGGCAGCGTACCGATCCGGGAAGATAGTTACGACTACCATCTCATTCGAACGAAGCTCGACGTAAATGCTGCGGACGACCCGGCAAGGGTAAAACATTTCTACAAAACTGCCTTACGCGAAGGTACGTTCGCGCATGAGAGCATCGCGCGGTACGGGTATGTACTGGCGTTGACCGAAGCGGGTGATTTCGCAAAAGCCCGTGTCGAGGTCACCAAGTTGTTGCTCGAGGCGCCGCAAATCCTGGCGTTTCGTCTGGCGGCAGGGAGGTTGGAGCTACGGGCAGACAAGTTGACCGCGGCGCTCGATCATTTTGCCCGTGCTCATCGCGACTACCCGGAAAATCGAGCGGCCGCGTATGGCTATGCCAATATCTTGACGTTGGCCGGTAAACCGGAGGAGGCGAAGAAGCTGCTACGCGATTACGGACTTGCTGACCGCCGTGATCCGCGATTTTTCAAACTTCTGGCGGAAGCCGAAAACGACCTGGGCCAGACTGCGAACTCGCACTTTTCTCTGTCGGAATACTACCGCAGCCTTGGCGAATTGCGTCTCGCGGTGCAGCAGCTGCGGCTCGCCCAGGAGACCCCAGAAATCTCCAATTACCAACGGTTGCGCATCGATGCGCGAATGGATGAGATTAACGACGAAATTACCCAGTTGGAAAAGGGCACCGCCGGGCGTGAGCGCGAACGCCAGGAACGCCGCCGCTGACCGTTACCGGAATCGATCACGGCGCAAGCGCATGCGGGTCAGGTCTGTTGCCCTTTGCATCGCCCTAGCCCCGGTGTTCGGCGCTGGCGCCGACAATGCAGATCCCACCGCGCACGGCCGTGAACTCGCATTTGCGCGCGACAAGGGCAATTGTCTCGCTTGCCATGTTATTGCCGGCGGGACGCAAATGGGCGATGTCGGCCCTCCGCTCGCCGCCATGCGGTCGCGATTCCCTACTCGTCGGCGCCTGTTCGATCAGATCTGGGATGCGGGTCAATTCAACGAACTGTCTCTGATGCCCCCATACGGCCGACACGAGATCCTAAACCAATCGGAAATCGATGCGATCGTCGAGTTTCTGTACACTCTGTAACCGTGGTCGGACCCAATAAATCGACGAAAAGCGGCGCGGCGGTACGCCGGCGCCTGTTGCTCGCCGGACTAGGCGGGATCCTCGCCGCACCGTTGGCGTGGGCGGCCCAAAGGTTGGCGCCGCGCCCGGTCGAAGCTTTCCGTACCGAGACGGTCGAGCAGACCCTGCGCGCTCTTTTCGGCGATATTGAGATCCCTTTGAGCGAAAAAATCCGTATAGCGGCAGCCGATCTGGCCGAAAACGGTGCCGTCGTACCGATCAAAATCAACGCCGATCTCGCCGAAGTTCGCGCGATTTCCATTATCGCGACGAAAAACCCGGTGCCCTTGGTCGCCAAGTTTGTTTTCGCAAAAACGACCGCGGGCTTTATCGCTACGCGCATCAAACTCGCCGAATCGTGTGAGGTTATCGCGGTGGTGGAAACCGCCAATGGCATCTATCAGGCGCGCAAAGCGATCGAAGTAACGATCGGGGGTTGCGGGGTCTGAGCGGCAATGTCGGGGTCGATTAAGGTACGTACGGAGCTCCGCGACAATACTCTCACGGTGCGGATGCTGGTTCGTCATGTAATGTACATCGGTGGCCGCAGCGCGACCGGCGAAAGAATCGCTCCGCATTTCATCAAGGAAATCAGTTGTACCCATAACGGCGAGGTCGTCATGCTCGGCCACTGGGGTGCGGGCATCGCGAAAAACCCTTATCTGTCGTTCACTATTGACAACGTCGCGTCCGGTGACGAGCTCGCGTTTCGCTGGATAGACAATCAGGGCGGTACTGGTGACTACGCGACCGCAGTCTGATCGGGCGACGTGGTAAGCGACTCGTTATTCTCGCAGTCGCCTTCGGCGAGCGTATCGAGGATCCGAGGAGTTGCGCAGAGCGATGCACACCGACGAGTATGCGCGTTCCTGGTCAGCGCAGCCCTTTTTTCAACGGTGCTCTGCGCTCGCGCCGATGCCGAAGCGGATCGCAATGCGTTTCGGCGAGCCTATCAACAGCGGTTTCCGGCGGTAGAGCTTGACCAGTTCGTGCTCGGCGTCTACGCGATCGATGCAAAGTTACGCACCCAATACGAAGCAATTAATGAATTCCCACCCTATGAATTCGCACTGGACGAAGGAGCCGCGCTGGCCCGAACCTTGTTCGCGAACGCGCGCGATCTGGATGAATGCCTCGGACAAAATGGGGACAGGGCGGCTAACGAGTACCCGTATTTTGATTCCGTTAGCGGCGAGATAGTGACGCTGCCGGTGGCCGTGAATCGCTGCCGCGAACGCTACGGGCGGGAACCATTGAGCTACAAGCAACAGCCGCTTACAAAGGTTCTCGCGTTTTTGAACTTCGGCGCCCGCGGCAGTCGCCGCGCCGTCGAACCACCGAGCGACCACCGCGCGCGTACGGCCTACGAGGCCGGTAAGATGTACTTCTACACGAAACGGGGCCAGCTGAATCTATCCTGCGCCGACTGCCATTTGACTGCGGCCGGAAGGCACTTGCGCGAGCAGACGCTTGCGCCGTTGCTCGGAGTAGTCAATCGCTATCCTGTATATGGCTTGCGGTGGGGCGCGCTCGGGACCCTACACCAGCGTTTTGTAGGATGCCTGGAGCAGGTTCGGGCGGAGCCGGAATATCCTCAGAGCCGGCCTTTTCGGGAGCTCGAATATTTTCTCGCACTAATGAGTAACGGGTTACCGATGATTGGACCCGGAACCCACCGTTAGCTTTTTGCGGACACGGAGATTCGCCGGGGCTGCGGCGAGCTAAGAATTAATTTTTGTTAAATAGACGAATTTTCCGATCGAGTGCGGTGTAGTTCACAGATTTGTTACGCCGGCCGAGTATGATCGCTTTCCGTATCAGGCAGAGACCGAACCTAAAATCGGTCCGAATAAACAAAAACGACATAATGGATCGTAGGGCACTATGCAAGAAAAACGTTGGTTTAGCTCACTCTTAGACATCTTCGGACTGCTTTCGCTCACTTGTGCGGTAATTACCCTCGGCGGGGCGATATGGTTCGCGGACGTTATCTCCGCATCATTACTGTTCATTGCTTTTTACGCTTGCTTGGCTACCGGTGTCGCTAGCTTTTTACTCAGCCGGTTGGCGGAAATACTTAGCGTAGTTTATAACACGCCGGACCCGCGTAGCCAGAGGAAGCGCGCAGTAACCGAGACCGACGTCGCAACGTCGCCAGCGCTCGTCGCGGACAGAGAAACGGTTACCGAGGGGGAATTCCCCCGCGCCGCTTGAGCCCGGTCCGGCGCTCGGTAGTAGCCGCTTAGGCTCTGCACCTTCGGTATTCCCGCAAGCCCGTCGAGGTCGCGGCTGGCGAGTCTCCGCTTCGCGACGTTAATGCCCTCGCGATTACCGCCAATCTATATGACGCAGATCATGATCCCGCTGCTTTAGGTCCCCTCTAATATCAATGTAATCGGTACCAAACGTCACAATGGGGGGCGGCATGCGACGACACATCGTGCCTGATGTCGTTAACGACCAGGAGATTGCGGCGCTTTCCAAAAGCGCTACCGTCCGCGATGCGGCCCGGTTGATGCGCGAACGTTCGATCAGCGCCGTATTGGTCATGGAGGGCGATGCACTAGAGGGTATCTTCACCGTGCGCGATGTCGCGCGCCGGATCGTCGCTGCGGATTTGAGCCTTGATACGATGCTCGGTGACGTGATGACCCCCAATCCGGAGACCATTACATCGGCCGAAATCCCGCTGCGGGGTTTGCGCCGAATGCACGACGGCGGTTTCAGGCATCTACCGGTCGTCGATGGGACACGCGTGGTGGGAGTCGTTTCGCGGCGAGATTTTTTCCGCGAAGATGAAGAAATGCTCGGCCAGGAGACCTCGCTGTGGGAGCACCTGCGTTAGCGATCTGTCCGGCGATGAATTTTCAGCGTTGCCGGTCGTCGCGAGGCGCGACCGCGCTACCCGTTGGTTTCCCTATCGTAGAAGTCCGTCCAAGGCTTCCGCCGGCCGGGTTTGCTCGCAACGGGCCAAATTCGGTCCCGACGGGTTGGTCCCGATACGACGCCGTATCGACTTGTTTAGCGGCACGAGGCGCGCGCCGCGACGCTCGAATTGGTGGGCCGTGTAGGGATCGAACCTACGACCAACGGATTAAAAGTCCGGTGCTCTACCAACTGAGCTAACGGCCC
>CAZFZX010000025.1:29916-30140 GCA_964523765.1 uncultured Enterobacteriaceae bacterium | reverse complement strand
CGCCGATGGTGGGTCAATTTTTAATGCCGCTTTACAATATTCGCCATCGCCAGTAGGCATGCCCACCTCCGTAGCAGGTCCAGACCGAAATAGACAACCGCTCGGCGGATCGAATCGATCTTTTGCGGTAACGCGAAGTGTGCCGAATTAATGCAACGAAGAAGTTTATAACTGAGCGACGCATCCTGCGATACTAAGCCTTCGATTTCGTCGGCGGTTGCCTC
>CAZFZX010000025.1:0-29906 GCA_964523765.1 uncultured Enterobacteriaceae bacterium | reverse complement strand
TTGGAGCGCAGCCAGAAATCGAAGAAGGCTTATATGATTTGGGGGCAAGATCGCGTGCGAAATGACTTTCGGCTTAGCAAAGAAATAGGCTTGAAAAAGTTCGAATCCCAGTTCGAACATCTCATCAAACTGCTCTTGAGTTTCCACTTTCTCGGCGAGCAATTTCACGTTAAGCGATTTGCTCCGCTCCACGATTGAGCGGATTTCTTCGCTACTCGATGCCAGAATGTCAATTTTGACGGTGCTCGCAATTTCCAACAGACAATCCCATTTGGAATCGTAGACAAAATCATCCAGTGCTAACGTGTAGCCCGCGTTCACGAGAACGGTAAGCGCATCTATAAGCTCGTCGTTTACTACCGCGTCTTCAAGCACCTCGATCACGACCTGCTGCTGCGGCAGGAGCTGGGCGGTACCACTTATTAGGTGTTCATCGGTGAAATTTATGAATGCGGGGCGTCCATTGACAACGTTATCCAGCCCTATTTCTGCGATCGTATTCAAAATGACTTGCGCGGTCGCACGATTTCCGTCGAAGGGCGCCGCTGCTTCCTCGGTAGACGGTCGAAATAGAAGTTCATAACCGACGACGTTGAGGGCGCGATCAAGAATCGGTTGACGCCCAACCAGCGCACGCGGGCCAGAGCGAGCCGCGGAATTCTCGGCGCCCGCTGGCGGGTCAAGCGAGGGCCCTGTATCCGACTTAGAGATGGATAAAGTGGTCACAGAACGTGCTCTCCAAATGATGCGGCGCCGTATTGTCCGTTTACCTGATATCGACCCCAAACGCGGCGATCTTTAGCCGACCTGAAAGTGGTGCGCTCTCTCGTCGCGGTCTTGTTGCGTCCAGGTACGCCGAGAAGGTGTGGTTGTGGCGCCAATTATCGGTTTCATCGCCTTCGTGGTTGTCCGAATACTGAGCGCAGGTACGACTTTTTGCGATTGGTGCTAGGGCCTGTTTATCATTCGTCGACGCCGCTGCTGGACGCGAACACGGTCGCAGCCCTGTGGGTTGCCCCTGAAGACCCCACTAAAGCGTTGCAGCTCTCTCCTTTGGAAAGAACCTCCCTCGCTGCGCCTTGATTGACGGCCTTTCAGAGCGGCTAGGAAGCGTCATTCAGCTTTGAATCGAACACGGGAACCGATGAGACTTCAAGCTTTCCTGAGATTTAACGTTTAAGTGGTTAGCCGGGCAACGTCCGTCTCGGAGCGCAGGAGACGTTCGGCGGCACCTCTCATTCCTATCCCCGGCGGCGGAAAATCACTCGGAGAAAATTTAATTTTCCCGAAAACAGTGCTTTGCACCCAATGTTCCACGCCTATGAGTTCGTGCCCAAAGTTGTACTAATTTTGCCCAGCCCTAGGAAATCCGACCGACTGTATTGCATTCTAAGCGACGATCTCGCCGCACCCTATACCATGTGTACCCTGTTGATGCCGTGAGTCGTAGCCGCCGCCGGCTGCTCCGACCGGCGAGTGAATAGAACGCTCGAGCGAGTCTATTTCGCACGGCTCGAAAAAGGCACCGATTTCAATCCGAATTCGGAGCAGCCCGGGCCGCAGCATCGAATCTACGCGCCCAAGCTCGAACCGATTCTGAAACAATTGAAACAAATCTCACGCGGTGCGGAAACACGCCGGTTACAGTGATCCCCCATACTTTCTCCCAAGCCAGCCGATTGTCGGCGCGACTCAAAACACAACGAGGAGGGAGTGAGATGGAAGAGCAGACCCTGGTTTCACGGGAAATCGTCGAGGGCTACCTGGTGGAATACTACGAGGTCGACGACACGATCGGCTTCAGCGTCGCCATCACGGAGTCGGCCGAGATCGAATTCGATTCGGAAGATGTCACGATACCGGCGTATGCCCGAACTGGATGAATAGCCCGGAATTTGTCTAAATTCCGATCGGCGGCAGGGCGGGGCGCATTAAGGGACCTCCGATTAATTCGTGGAACGCCGCCTTGCGTTCAAAACCGTCCGTCTCGGCGTTGTAGATCTTGCCAATAGTCCCGGCTATTAGCTGCGCACCGCGCCTTGAGTCGAACAATTTTGAATCACAATCCGACTGTCCCAGAATGAATCAGAGGTTCCTTAGTTAAGAGGCGTCGTCAATTACGCATGGTGCTTTCGTGTTCCCATTTGTCTGTAAAGCGGACACGAATGGCGCCGCGTTTCGGGGACGTTTGCCGCGCTCTATTCTTTCCCGCTGACGCCGTGTCCGAGCCGCATAGGTAGATGCTCTCAAGGTCCTACCCAATCAAACGGGATGTGCTTGCTGGACTTGCCCGCCCAGTTCCATTCGTAGTCGAAGGCGTCCACAGTATTTGTCGTCGCCTTGCCCCAAGTCGCGGGTCCATCCCCGGGTCCGACTTCCGAGCCAGGCATGTTGAATGTTTGCACCCGCTTGCCGGTTGGGGTGGTCGGGCCATCGAGCGCTTCGGCGACGGCATCCACCTTGCCGGGGATTTTGACGCTCCAACGCGCCAGATCGTCGGCGATATCGAAAGTAATGGGTGCCGGCTCCACCCCCAGGGTCTCACAGATAAGATTGGCGAAGTTTGCCATGAAGCCTCCTGCCGACCCTGAGAAGATCTTGGCCAGAGCGTCACGCTGCGCATCATCCGCGCGCTCATCGACGAACATACCGAGAACTACCGTCTTTGCACCTGTCCATATATTGCCGTCAAATTTCGATACCGCGACCACGTTCATGTCATCGAGACGGACACTGCCGTAGACGCCTTCGCGCACGTGCCACGCTAAGACGCCCTCACAATGATCGTCGGTTGGCGGCTCCGCGAACTCGCAGGGGCAGGGCAGGTTGCAGCTACAAACGTCGAACCAATCGCCTTTGAGCCACCAAGTTGGCGCTTCTGTCATGACCTTCTCCGTTTTCGAATCGGCAATTGAAAAGCGTAACCGCCTTTGCCCACAAAATCGAGCGCGCGCAGCTAATCAATATAGAAGCGGTCTCAAAACTATCCGCGACCGTGGACAATTTGAGACCGCTTCTAACTATGCGTTCCAAAAGAAGCTTCACTTTCGTGCTTATCCCCGTGCCCGTCACCGCGGACTTGATCCGGGGCCGGTATGACGGCGACGGCGCACAGCCCTCATCCGAAACTGATCGATAGTCTGAAACAACATTCTAGGGCCTGTTTATCTTTCGTCGACGCCGCTGCTGTGCCCCTGTTTGTGGCCCAGTAAGGCAGAGGGAGCGCAGTGTAGCCGTGCTACATAAGCGACCGATAACGCGGCTGGACGCAAACAGGGTCGCAGCCCTTCGGGTTGCCCCTGAAAGACCCTCACTCGGCGTTGCAGCTTGCTCATTTGGAATGGCCAAACCACGCTCGCTGCGCCTTGATTGACGGCCTTTCATGGGCAACAGCGGTATCGACGAAAGATAAACAGGCCCTAGTGTAACTAAGAAAGTAGAGTATCTTTGCGGCGTGCGCCAGCGCGCTGGACAAGATAAGATTGCCCGCGGTCTTAGGTTTGAGAGTCGCGGCGCGCCGCCACGGATACTGCTAACCGGTGCTTAAGGGGAACTGAATCGAAATGAGATTTGTTATCGCTCGATGGGTTATGCAATATCGCGCGGCGGTTTCCGTCGCGTTCGTAGCGGTCACGCTTTTTTTCATGACCGGTTTCCCGAACGTGGATATTCGGACGGTGTTCAATGATCTGCTACCGGTAGACGACCCTTATGTGCAGGTCTATTTCGACCACCGAAATTTTGGGAATCCGTTCTCGATCGCCATCATGATCAAGCGCAAGGATGGCGACATCTATCACGCCGATACCCTGCAGAAAGTCTGGGATATGACCCGCGACATAGATCTGGCGCCTGGGATGGACCACGACACGATCATCTCGATTTCCACCGAGAAGCTGCGCTACGCGGAGGCGACGCCATTCGGCGTGAGCGCTCACCCACTGATGGATGACCATCCGCCCGTGACGCCCGAGGAGGTAGTGGACTTCAAACGCAAGATCGGCGTCTCGACCAACGCACGGACGTTTTTCGTCTCCCGTGACGAAACCGCAACGATGATCACCGCTACCTTTCACGACCACATAGACTATGGCGAAGCATTTGCATTCACCCAAAACCTGGTCGAAGCGGCGCGTGACGACAAGCACGAGATCTATCTCGCCGGCCAGCCGACGCTGACCGGCTGGGTCTACAAGCTGCAAAAACAGACCTACAAAATCTTCGCCGTCACCGTTGGCGCATTGATGATCGCTTTGGTGCTCTATATGCGCAACTTTGCGGGCGTGGCGACCCCGATTATCTGCGCGCTGGTCGCCGGCATCTGGGGGTTCGGTTTTATCGGGCTGATCGAACGGCCGATCGAGCCCTTGCTGATGATTGTGCCGCTGATGTTAGTGGCCCGATCGTTTTCCCACTGCGTACAGTATACCGAGCGCTATTATGAGATCTTGATGCATATCGCCGACCGCCGTAAGGCGGCGGAATTGACAATGGGCATCATGATGGCGCCCTCGATCGTCGGGATCCTGACCGATGTCTGCGGCATTATCTTCATCGCCATCGCACCGATTAAGTCGATGGAAAACCATGCATTGTTTTGTGGCTTCTGGGCGCTCTGGATCATTCCCACGGGTGTTTTTCTCTGCTCCATTCTATTGTCGTACCTGCCGATACCGGGGAACATTGAAAAGATTGTCGGCGGTACGAGCAAAGAGGGCGGCATTCACCTCTTGCAGGAACAGATCCTCAACCGACTTTCGCATTGGACCCACGGTAAACCCGCCAACAAGACGGCGGTGGTCGTTGCGCTCGTTGCGGTAGTGGCGATCTATCTGAATTCCCAAATCGAAATCGGCAATCCCGTCGAGGGCAGCAACCTGTTGTGGCACGACTCCGAATTCAATACCGCGGTGAGGGCTATTAACGCGCATTTTCCGGGGACCAATACATTAGAGATCGTGCTCGAGGCAAAGATCGAGGATTTCGAGAATCCGATAGCGCGCACGCCCAAAGTCGTAGAGATAGCGACGAAACTGCAGCGGATCCTCGAATCGGACGCGGAGTTGCCGCCGCGCGCGACTTTGACGTTTTCGGATTACATGCGCGAGGTCACGCGGCTTTTCGCGGGCGGCAACCCCAAGTGGCGTGAACTGGATCTGACGCGGGAGAATATTGCATCCGTGTCGTTTACGACTCTGATGGGTCAAAACGCACTCAATTTCGCTCACGTCTCGGATCCACTGTTTCAGAATTCGACGGTTACTGCCTGGTATAAGGACAATAAGCAGGAAACCGTCGACTTAGCCCTTGCGAGCGCAGAGCGCGCGGTCGCGATAGTCGGTGAGGACCATCCGGAATTTCGCGTGCGCCTGGGCACCGGCGTAATTGCCCTGCAGCAAGCGATGAACAACACGGTGGAGAAATACCATTGGCTGATCATGGGCATGGTCAACGGCGCGGTATTGCTGATCTCGGCCTTCGCCTATCGATCCTTTGTCGCGGCTTTCATCCTGCTCATTCCCGTCAACATGTCGAACCTGTTGCTCGGTGCTGCGATTCAGCTCCTCGGTATTGGTCTGGATATCAATGCCGGTATCGTCGCGGTCATCGGTGTCGGCGTCGGGATCGACTATGGGATCTATCTGCTGTCGCGCATTTGTGAGGAATTCAGTAACCAGGGTCAAGATCTGCCGAAAGCGATCAATGCGGCGCTAACGACGACAGGGAAAGCCATCATGTTTACGGCAACCATCATGTTGATCGGCATACTCCCCTGGTACTTCCTTTCCGACCTCAAGTTCATGGCCGACATGGGTCTGCTGCTCGTAGCGGTCATGTTGATCAACATGGTGTTGTCGCTCGTCGTCTTGCCGATGTTGGTATGGTTCGTCAAGCCGCGCTTTCTCTCGCGCGAGGATCTCATCGTCGGTAAGACCGTCGACATCGAAGACCTCGTCCGGGGCGCGAAGGCGACTTGACGTTCGGTGGTAGGAGATCCGCAGGCAAAGGTTGGGGCGCGCCGCACTGCCGCGCGGCGCGCTCGGTTGGATAGGATATTCCGCCGGGGAGAGTTTGCCGGCCGTAGAGCCGAGTAAATCGTTATGGCGAGAATAGAACTCATATCCGAAATCACCGGCAAGGTATGGAAAATTGAGGCAAACCTCGGCGATAGGCTGGAGGAAGGCGATACCGTAGTGATCTTGGAATCGATGAAAATGGAAATACCCGTGCAAACGTCGTCGGCGGGTGTGGTCACTGAAATTTTCTTTGCCGTGGGTGCGACCGTCGCGGAGGGGGAAACCGTCGCCGCCTTGGAGACCTGATCCCTTACTCGTCTTCGCAAGTCGTCCCGCGCCGCTCAGTACATCGTCGGCCAACTGGCGAGCAATCGTTTGCTACGCCCCATTTCTCCGTCCGGACCCATAGCGCGGCGTAATCCTCGGATCAGTTCGATGCGGGTATCTGCCGGTTCGATGATGTCGTCGATGAGGTTTAAGCCCGCGGCTTCCCACGGTGAGTTCTTCTCGTTCATCTCGGCCACTAGGCGTTCCCGTTCTTTCTCCGGTGCTGCGCTGGAGGCGAGCTTTCTACCGTAGACGACATTTACGGCCACTTCCGGCGCCATGAACGATACCTCGGCCGTCGGCCAGGCCAAGAAGCAATCTGCGTTCATGTTCGCGCCAAGCATATTGCAATGAGCCATCCCATAGGACTTACGCACGATGACGCTCAACTTCGGGACCGTCGCGTGATGCAGGGCGTCGAGGAATTGCATGATGCGCAGCGGCATCTTATGCGCCTCTGCCGCCTTGCTGACGAGAAACCCCGGTGTGTCGTGCAGGAATATCAGGGGAATATGGAACGAATCGCAGAGCGCAATGAAAGCAGTCGCTTTTTCGCAAGCCCCCCATCCCATCGCGCCCGCATTGAACATCGGATTATTCGCGAGGAAACCGACTACCATCCCGTCCATTCGCGCCAACGCCGTCATCAGACTGCGATCGTAGAGCGGCTTGAGCTCCAGCACGCTTCCCTCATCGGCGATCGTTTTAACCACTCGGCGCATGTCGTAGCCTTGTCGCGGCGAGTCCGGTACCTGTTTGTAGATATCGTCGAGACGACGGGTCGGCGAATCGCCGGTCCGCAGGACGGGCGGCAAATACCTGGCATTGGACGGTAGATACTGCAGCACGGTGCGGATCAGTTCGATGCAGTGCGCATCGTTGTCGGCGAAAAGATCCACCTGTCCGGTCGTGCGGGCGTGCAATTCCCAGCCGCCCAGCGCCTGGGGTTCCACGATCTCGCCGGTCGCGGCGGCCAGAACCGGCGAACCGGTGACGGCCATCACGGTGCCTTTTACCTGAATGACGATATCTGCTACGGCGGCGAAAAAAGCGGGGCCGCCAAAACAATCGCCCATGATGGTGGCGATGTAGGGTACGAACCGATCCCTCGGCGGCTTATCAATGGGCAGGACAATGCTCATCATGCCCGGCGCACCCATGATGTCCGGGATCCGCCCGCCGGCGGCCTCGCCCAGGTTAATCGTTGGAAATCCTTTTCTCACCGCGTACTCCATGCCGTCCAACGACTTCTTGTGCGCGACCCGCCCGTAGGCGCCGGCTTTGATCGTTGCATCGTCGGCGGCGACATATACCGCGCGTCCGTCGATGTCACCGTAACCCGTGATTTTAGCGTCGGCCGGCGTATCGTCCCGGTCCATTGGACGGTCGCTGTGAGCGAGCAGTCCCAATTCGTGAAAGGTATTCTCGTCGAGCAGTAATTCTATTCGTTCCCGTGCCGTCAGCCGGTTCGCTTCGTGTTGACGCGCGACTTTGTCGGGGCCGCCCATCGAGCGAGCCCGCGCTTTCGTCTCGGCGAGCCGATCCGAGCCGTACGGATCGTTTAGATTTGATTCGAACTTCTTGTCGTCCATTGAATGCAGATCCGTTGAGGGTACGAAGAGATCGATGACGACAGCGCCTTCGTCGCGATTTCGGGATCGGCCGAACACGAAAAAAGGACACCGCCGTCGTTGGCAACGAGTAGCCGGTGCGGTACCAACCCGAAGGACCGATCTCCAGGCATGCTAGCCGCCGCGCGTTCACACATCAACATCGGCCGGGTAGCCCACGCCGATCATGAAACCGGCTGGACGAGAACCGCCGCGCTGCATTACATTGTCGTATCGATCGACATAAAGGCTGAGCGGGACGCACAACGCGTCCCCTTCGTCCTTTTTTCAACGGGTCGCGTCCACGACGCCGATGCCACGAATTGACGGGAGAATAGCGCGCATGGTTTTCGAACAGTACAGCAAATACGATGGCCTGGGTCTGGCCGATTTGGTTCGCCGCAAGGAAGTATCGCCACGGGAACTGGTGGACAGCGCTCTCGACGCGATCGAAAGAGTCAATCCCGAGGTCAACTGTGTCGTTCAGACCTTGCGCAAGGAGGCGATGGCGGAAATCAAGGCGGGGTTGCCGCCCGGTCCGTTCCGCGGTGTGCCGTTCCTGGTCAAGGAGTTCGGCATGCATTTCAAGGGCATGGTGACCTCGGCCGGTTCGCGCTTAGCGGTCGGGGTCAAATTCGACGCCGATACCGAACTCATGACACGCTGCCGCAAAGCCGGGCTCGTTACCGTCGGTACTTCGACGACTCCGGAGATGGCGTTCAATGCCAATTCCGAAGCCTTAGTTTATGGTCCCACCCGTAATCCGTGGAATCTCGGGCATTCGGTAGGAGGCTCTTCCGGCGGCGCCGGTGCGGCGGTCGCCTCCGGCATGGTGCCGATCGCGCATGCCAACGACGGCGGCGGGTCGATTCGGATCCCGGCCGCCTGTAACGGCCTCGTGGGGATGAAGCCGACGCGCGGCCGTACGCCGACCGGCCCCGATTCCGGGCTTTTTCTATGGGGGCTGGCCATCGAATTCGCCGAAACGAGAACCGTGCGTGATTCGGCTGCTCTGCTCGACGCCTTGTCGGGCCCGGAGGATGGGTACTTCTATACGGCGGAACCGCCGCGTCGCGGTTTTCTCACCGCCGCCATGTCGCCGCCCGGTCAATTACGCATCGGTGTCATCGATCAACTTCCCGGCTGCGCCAAGGCGGTGCGCGAGAACAAGGCGCGGCTCGACGACACCCGGGCATTGCTCGAAGACCTCGGTCACATCTGTGAGCCCGTACGCCTCAAGTATGATTCCGATGCCTTTAACGAATCGACCATTCGGCTGTGGGCGGCGACGCTCGGTTTCTTTATAGAGCAGTTTGCACAAATGACCGGACGCAAGATCAACGCCAGAACGTTGGAGGCCGTCACGCTCGAAGTCTATCGGTACGCCAAGAAACTCAACGCGATGGAGATGGAGTGGGCGATGAGTGCGCAGAACGCGGCGTCTCGAGCGGTCGGTCGAGTGATGCGCGATTACGATGTGCTGCTGACCCCGGGCCTCGCCCGCGATGTGGTCAAGCTCGGCGTACTCGATCAGAACGCCAAGGGCGTCGACATGATGGACTGGTGGAAGCAAATGATGTACGACTACACGCCGTTCACGCCGTTGTTCAACACTACCGGCCAACCCGCGCTGATGTTGCCTTTGTGGCAGTCGAAGGCCGGCCTGCCGCTCGCCATGCAGTTCGTCGGTCGCCTCGGTGACGAAGAAACCCTATATAGCCTTGCCGGGCAACTCGAACAGGCCTTGCCGTGGTCGGATCGCAGGCCCGCACATTACGCTTGAAGGACGCTGAGACCGTCGAGATCGAAGCGGTCGGCTTGATTTACGGTAGCAGCGGGCGGCCGGTGGCCGGTAACTTACCGCGAACCCGGAGGTTGCTGTAAGAGCGGGTGGTAAGGACGCTCAAGCGTCCTCGCCCGCGGCTTGTGTCCGTTTATCCAACTCGCCGAACAATTCGTCGAGATTCGCCGGATCGATCGAGCGGCGGCCCGCTTCGATGTCGTGAATCATTTGAATGACGGCCTCGTTTAGCGGTGTTTTCAGTCTCGAGCCACGGGCTTTTTCAAGGATGTACCCGTTGAGAAAATCGATTTCGCTACGGCGGCCGCGTTCGAGGCTTCTCAAGGTCGACGGAATGACGCCTGCGTACTTTTTGACGAACGGCTCCATTGCGGTGAGGATCTCTTCGCGCCGACGCGGGGAGTCCTTGGCGTCGAGATAGTAATCGTCTGGATTGACGATGACGTGCTCGATCCGGATTCCCTCAGCGCGCGCCGTATCCACGGATTCACGAAAAGCCAGCAAGAATAGTTCGCGTCCTATCGCGCAGTCGAACAGGTCACCGAGTCTTTTTCCTGACGCGGCGCATAACGCCGAGACAGAACCGTTCCACAGCAATTTACCCCAAAGCACGCCGACGATGTTGTGGCTGATCTCGGTCTTGATTACGTGCGCAAGCGTCTCGCGCAACGCTTCGATGCGTGCGCTTGCGCGGCCGTCCATCTCCCCGATAATAATCCGTCCCGGCGTAGTCCGGCGGTAGACACCGGGCGTTTCCATGTTGCACCCGAGCGCTACCGTCGCGCTGATCACCCGCTCAATGCCGATCGCCTTGCCGATGGCTTCTTCGACAAAACCGTTCTGATAAGCGACGACGTAGCCGTCGTCCGTGAGCAGCGGCAAAGACGCAGATGCGGATTCGACGACTGCGCCCGCCATCATGGCTAAGTATGCGCTGCCGAATCTTCGGTCCGGCGGTAAATCCGCCAAGCTCGTATGCGCTTCAGCCGCAACCCAGAATGCGCCGTCCGGGCTCGCTAAAGAGATCCCATCTCGGTTGATCGCGGCGGTGATATCCGGATTGGCGGTAACGAGCGTCACCTGCTCGCCGGCGCGTAGGAGTCCGCCCGCGAGCAGTCCGCCGATCGCACCGACGCCCTGGATGAGTATGCCGGCCATCGGTAATTGTACCGCGCTACCTTTTGCTCAGAAGCGAAAGTGGCAAGCCGAACGCCGAACCCTTGTAGAATACGATCGGCCGCATTTTTTCGAGGGATCGTCTATGCCGCAGCGCATCAAACGTGCCGGCTTTCGCGCGAGGCTGCCGCCGAACACGAAACTCGTCGCCCGTCCGACACGATGGGCGAATCCGTTCCGGATTGGCATTGAGGCGCGGGATCACGGTGAGGCACAGACGTTGTTCCGGCGACACTTAAAAGACAACGCGGCCCTGGTGGAACGGGCGAAAGCGGAACTCAACGGCTTCGACCTCGCTTGTTACTGCGCGCTCGATCAGCCCTGTCATGCTGATGTATGGCTGGAAATCGTCAACCCCTAACGGCTTGCCAGCGGTACGTACTCCCGCTCCGTATGCCCCGAATAGAGCTGCCGTGGGCGGCCGATCCGCTGGCTCGGGTCTTCGATCATTTCGTTCCACTGCGCGACCCAGCCGACCGTGCGCGCGAGCGCGAACAAGGCGGTAAACATGGTCGTTGGAAAGCCGATGGCTTTTAACGTGATCCCCGAATAAAAATCGATGTTGGGGTAGAGCTTTTTCTCGACAAAATAGTCGTCCGACAAGGCGATACGTTCCAACTCCATCGCAACATCCAGTAAGGGATCGTCCTTGATGCCGAGCTCGTTGAGAACCTCGTGGCAGGTCCGCTGCATCACTCGGGCGCGGGGGTCGTAGTTTCTGTAGACCCTGTGGCCGAAGCCCATGAGCCGAAACGGGTCGTCTTTGTCCTTGGCACGCGCGACAAATTCGGGGATCCGGTCGACGGTGCCGATCTCCATCAGCATCTTGAGCGCCGCCTCGTTGGCTCCGCCGTGAGCGGGGCCCCACAGGCAGGCGATCCCTGCGGCCAAGCAGGCAAAAGGATTGGCGCCGGACGACCCCGCCAGACGTACAGTCGAGGTGGAGGCGTTTTGTTCGTGGTCGGCGTGGAGGATGAAGATCCGGTCCAGCGCCCGCGCGACGATCGGGTTGACTTCATAAACCTGGGCGGGAACGGCGAAGCACATGTGTAGAAAATCCGCGGTGTAATCCAACTCGTTGCGTGGATACATGAAGGGCTGACCGATTGAATACTTGTAGGCCATCGCGGCGATCGTCGGCATTTTGGCGATCAATCTCCGGCTCGCCACCAGCCGCTGATGGGCGTCGTTGATGTCTGTGGAGTCGTGGTAAAACGCCGACAACGCACCGACCACACCGCACATTATCGCCATCGGATGCGCGTCGCGCCGGAAACCGGAATAAAAGGTGAGTAACTGCTCATGCACCATGTTGTGGTGCATGATCGCGTGATTGAATTCGTCGTACTCGGTTGCCGTCGGCAACTCGCCGGTGAGCAGCAGATAGGCGGTTTCGATGAAACTACTGTTCTCGGCAAGTTCGTCGATGGGATAGCCCCGGTACAGGAGAATGCCGGCTTCGCCGTCGATGTAGGTGATCCGCGAATCGCAACTCGCGGTCGAGGTGAAACCCGGGTCGTAGGTGAATTGCCCGGTTGCGCCATAGAGTTTCGAAACGTCGATGACGCTGGGGCCAACCGACCCCGTCATTACCGGTAATTCGTAGGTTTGGCCGTCAGTGGATAGCGCGGCGACGCCTAGCGGCCGACTGTTACGTTCAGTGCTCATGCTTTAATTCCTCGTCCGCGGGGCCGCATCGCCCTCTGGCGAAACATTCGTTATTTCTGGATGGCAGGACGGTTTTTATTGTGATTCCGCGCCGCAACAAAGTAATAGTGTTTCAGTGTCGCCGTGGAGTCAATATCTGCTCGAGCCCTTCCCGCCGTGCATGTCGCGGTCGTCGGGCGGGTCACATGAGTGCGCCGGATCTCGATTGCGGCGCTCTGGAACGTTCTCGGGGCGCGGGATACGGCCGGTAAGTCCATGACTGCGCAGGCAAACGAGGCGCGCCGCCGGTTTTCTGCAGCTCGCATTTTAAACTGACGAGGCTTGAGCTAGCGTCATTAACAAAGGGCTGGTCCGTGCGGTTGGAGGGATATGGCGTGAGAACAATCATCATTACCTGTATATCGGCACTGCTCCTATTGGCGAGCGTCGGCGTATCGGCGCGCGGCTACGGCTACGGCCACCATGGGTTCCGTCATTACGGCCACCACGGCCATCAAAGCGGGCACGCCGGATATTTTATCGGCGGGCTGCTGCTGGGAACGATTCTGGCGCCGCCGCGCTATGCGCCGCCGCCCCGGGTTGTTTACGTCCCGCAGCCCACCTATGTCGTCCCGCGGGTCAGCTACGCGCCGCAGGCGCACGCGCCCGTCGGTCGACGACTGCTTCGGGACATCGACGGCAACTGTTTCGAACGCAAGGTCGACGCGCGGGGGAATGAGCTGCGCACGCAATTGGCCGCTGCCGAATGCGCCTGGTAAAGCCGGCCCGCGGCACTGCGCGCATGCCAATCGCCCTTTGAACGGTTAACGGTCCGCGCCGTTTTTCCGGCGGGCGCCGCCTCCGTACCGCTATCTATTGCTCCGAATAGCCCGGTGTCAGGCGATCCGGCCGCGCACGAGCCAGATCGCACTCGGCATCACGACGCCCTTCGGCGTGTTCCCTTTGTCTAACGCCGCGCGCATCGCCGCTATCGCTTCGGCGCGCTCGGCGGGTGCGGCTTCCTTCAGCGGTTCGGCCGCCGGACCCACCTTGGTCAGGAAATCGAGTGCCGGCTCGATGTCCCCGAGGTTTAACCGTTCATCGACCGCGGTCACCTCGACATCGCTAAAGCCCGCCGCGCTCAAGATCCGCTGTACGCGGCTCGGGTCGGCGAGTGAGAACGGTCCGGGGGCTTCGGGATCCGGTTTTTCCGGCCGCGGCAGGACCGAAAAGGCGGCGGCTACCGGCGCGCCCATCCACGGGTTTTCCTCCACGCCCCGCCAGCAGGCGAAGACGATGCGCCCTCCGGACTTACCGGCGCGGCGGATATTGGTGAACGCGGCCTCCGGATCGGGGAAAAACATGATCCCGAAGCGCGAAGCAATAAGGTCGTAGCGGCCGGCGTCGAAGGGGAATACGCCGGCATCGGCGGTTGCAAACTCCAGGTTGGTGACGTCGGTGTAACGCTCGCGCGCGACCTTAAGGATTACCGCGGAAATGTCGGCGCCCAGTACTTTTCCGGTCGGGCCGGTCGCTTCTGCGAGCGCGGCACTCGTGACGCCGCCGCCGCAACCGATATCCAGGACCTGTTCGCCCGTTGTTGGTGCGGCATGCGCAATGAGGCGGGCGCTCAGGTCCGACAGCATCGCCTCGAGCCGGTCGATGTTTTCGACCCAGCGCTCGCCGCCTTCTTCGTTCCAATATGCTTCTTGCTGGTTTTCTTCTGGCATCGAGTTTTCACCCTCAATGAACTGTGGACGGCTGCGAATTATCGCATGATAGGAGCGTCGCGTGGGGCGGCAATCAGCGTCGGCCGGCGTGTGATGCCAAATCACGAACTGCAGTATACTCAGCTCGAGTTTGCTTCGGCCGCACCGGTAAAAGCAGGTACCTCGAACATCGACGACGTATGCTAGATCATTGATCCGAAATGTGCGTCGCGTTGTTCGTAGGACCGCCAGCCGTCACCCCGGACTCGATCCGGGGCCCTTATTCCGAAAGTGATCGATATTTCGGGGCAGTACTCTAGAAGTCGACGAACCTCCGGGAACGCGCGAGGACCGTCGATGGTCGACTTCACCCGGACCGTCAGGGAGCATCGCATGGGCAAGAACGAGCAGTTGGTATCGAGCACCGGTTGCGGCAAAAAAACGGTCGACGAAAGCCGCCGTAAGTTCTTGAAAACCGGCGGCTCAGCGGCGGCGTTGTCGCTGACGCAGCTGGGCGGCGTGGTATCGAGCGGCTTCATCGACAAGGTACTGGCGGGTGAGACGGAGCTGAACTACCTCGGCACTGAAGATCTCTACCGCGACATCTGGAAATGGGACAAAGTCACGTGGGGTAGCCACACCAATGCGTGCGTACCGAACGGGTGCTCGTTTCGGGTCTATGTAAAAAACGGCATCGTCTGGCGAGAAGAGCAGGCGATGCGAAATCTGGCCAGCAGTTCTGAATACCCGGACTACAATCCGCTCGGCTGCCAGAAAGGTTGTTCGTTTCATGCCAATCTATATAGCGATCAGCGGATAACCCATCCGCTGAAACGCGTCGGTCCGCGCGGAAGCGGCCAATGGCAACGGATCTCGTGGGACGAGGCGCTGACGGAGATCGCGGACGCCATCGTCGACGGTATCGAGGAATTCGGGCCGGACAGTTTCATCACCGATGGCGCGCACTTCAACGCAGGCGCCGTCGGTTTTACCGGCCTCTACCGATTCAATGCCCTGCTGGGCGGCGTGTCGCCCGATTGGAACGTGATGAACGGAGACATCTTCGCCGGGTTGCACGCGACATTCGGCAAGATGCTACTCGCTTACAGCGCCGACAACTTGCTCGACGCCGAGTTGATCATCATGTCCGCGACGAACTGGTCCTACACGGTCACGCCTCTCTATCACTTCATCACGGAAGCACGTTACAACGGCACCGAGTTCGTCAGCATCGTTCCGGATTACAACCCAAGCACTATACATGCCGATTACCACGTACCGGTCAAAGCCGGGACTGATGCCGCATTCTGGCTGGGTATGTGCCAGGTGATGATCGAGGAGGCCCTGATCGATCGCGAGTTCATGAAAGAACAGTGCGATCTCGCACTGCTGCGCCGCCGCGACACAGGTAAGTTTCTGCGTGAGTCCGACCTCGGCGACAACGGCCGCGAGGATCAATTCTATTTCTGGGACCTCGATGCGAAAAGTCCGGTAAAAGCGCCGCGAGGAACCTTGGCGTTTGAAGGCGAGCAGGCCCTGGAAGGCATCTACGTCGTGGCCTTGAACGATGGCTCCAAAGTTCGGGTCGAACCCGTGTTCGAAGGAATCAAACGGCAGTTGGCGGCCGAATATACGGCGGAGAAGGCAGCGGAAAAATGCGGTGTTCATCCCAGTCTGATCCGTAAGATTGCCCGCAAGATGGCGACAAAAAGGACCCTGACCCACGTCGGTTGGGGCGGGTGCAAGGTGTATCACAGCGACCTGAGCGAGCGCGCGATGCTGCTCGCGAGCGCGCTGTCCGGCAATTGGGGAAAACCGGGTACCGGACAGACCACCTACGCCTTGCCGGGCGACCATATGGAATTGCTGATGGTGATGGAGAAGCCGTTACACGAAGGCGGCCTGGAACCCATTGCACGCTTGCGCGAAAGCGTCGTCGAACAGATGCAGGCACAAGACCCTGAAGTCACTCCGGAAAACATCGGGATCGAGATGACGAAAATTCTCACTTCCCGTCTCTTGGGCTGGGTACCGCCGGCGATGTTTCTGCATAACCACTGCGGCTATGACGAATTGTTCGACAACAAAGCGTGGCAGGATCCGGCGTTGTCACGGTCGTTTACCGAGTTACTGCACGAATCGACCGAAAAGGGCTGGTGGCAACCGATGCACCTTCGTCCGGCACCCGGCAAGGAACCGCGCGTGATGATAATGTGCGGCGGCAACCCGCTGCGTAAGATCCGCAGCGCCGCCGAGATGTATCCCAAGCACTTGTTTCCCAAATTGAAGATGATGTTCGCGATCGAGCCTCGAATGTCTTTCACCGCGATGCATTGCGACATCGTCCTACCCGCCGCGTGGTATTACGAAAAAGCAGATCTCTCATACACCGTTACCAGCAACCCGCGCTTTGCTTTTATCGAGGAAGCCGTAGAACCGCAGGGCGAGGCGCGGAAGGAATGGGAAATTCTTGCCGATCTCGCGCGCAAGATCGGGGAGTCCGCGAGCCGGCGGGGCTTGTCCAGCTACAAGACTTTCTTCGGCGAGGAGCGCCGCTACGACGAATTGTGGAACAGGTTTACCATGAACGGGTACCTGAAGACCCACAACGACGCGTTGCGAGAGATGGTCGCAATCGGCGCCGCGACCGAAATATTTCCCAGCGGGGCGACCGTGGAATCGCTGCGCGAGGCCGGTATGGTAGAGCTGACGGGGTTCGGGCAGGGACTCTATAAAGATCTGGTCGCCAACGAATATTCGCCGCGCAAGCCGTTCTATAGTCTGCGCTGGCATCTGGACAACAAAGTCGTTTACCCGACGCACACGCGCCGCGCCCAGTTCTTGATCGATCACGACTGGTACATCGAAGCCGGCGAACAACTTCCCGTGTACAAAGCGTCGCCGAAAATCGGTGGCGACCACCCGTTCGTTATCACCGGCGGGCATCCTCGGCATAGCGTTCACGCCACTCACCTCACCCAACCCGAACTCATGCGCCTTCATCGCGGTCAGCCGGTCATGCACATGAATGACGAGGTCGCCGCAGCCCGCGGTATCGAAGACGGCGAAACAGTGAAAGTGTTCAACGATTTCTCCGACTTCAAAATCATGGTCCGGACTTCGCCGACGGTGGCACCCGACCAGGTGATCGTTTACATGTGGGAAGGACAGCAATTCGAGGGTTGGCAGATCTTCAGTCGTTTACTGATTGGTCAGCCCAAGCCTCTGCACCTGGCCGGGGGTTACGAGCAGCTGCGTTACTATGCGATCAACGGGAGTCCGGCGCCGGCGAAGGATCGCAGCGTCCGGGTAGACGTAAGCAAGATCGACCGGACCATCTAGAGAGGACGAGCGAATGGCATTGGCACCACAAGGCGCGGCGAAAGAGGAACTCAGGCGGCATGATCGTCAAATCGCCAATATCATCGACCTCAATAAATGCATGGGTTGCCAGACCTGTACCCAGGCGTGCAAGAGTCTGTGGACGACCCGCGATGGCACGGAGCATATGCGGTGGATGAACGTGACGACGTTCCCGGGAAAGGGGTATCCGCGCGGTTACGAAACGATGGGCGGTGGATTCGGTAAAGACCGTGAGCCGACTGCGGGTGCGCTGCCGAATATGAGTGACAGCGGGGACGCTTTCGTGTTCAACCATGCCGAGGTCTATTTCGGCGGTAAGGGCAACCGGGTGCATCTACAACCGGCCGCTTTACTGACCGGGGAAGAACCCCGTTGGGGCTATAACTGGGACGAAGACGAAGGGGCCGGCACCTGGCCTAACGGCTATTATTTCTATCTGCCGCGCAAGTGCTACCACTGCGCCGACCCGCCGTGCTTGGAAGCTTGCGCTCACAACGCCATCTACAAACGTGAACAGGACGGCATCGTGGTAATCGACCAGGACCGGTGTCATGGCGATCGGCTTTGCGTCGAAGCGTGTCCGTATAAGGCGATTTATTACAATCCGGTTACCGAGAAGGGTGAGAAATGCATGATGTGTTATCCGCGCATCGAACAGGGGGTCGCCCCGGCTTGTGATCGTCAGTGCCCCGGACGCACTCGATTATTCGGCTACGAAGACGATAAAGAAAGTGATTTGTACAAACTGCTCCACGTCCACCAAGTGGCCTTACCCCTCCATCCGGAATTCGGCACCGGCCCCAATGTTTTTTATGTCCCGCCTTTCGAATCGACCAAAGCATTCGCCGAAGATGGTTCCATTACCGAGGTCGGGCGGATGGAAATGAGCGTTCTCGAGGCATTGTTTGGTGACGGCGTGTCCGAGGTGGTCGCTAAGCTCCGCACCGAACGGGCCAAACGTCAGCGCGGTGAACCGTCGGAGATCATGGATCTATTGATCGGCAGGAATTACTGGGATCGATTCCGCGGGTTTGACGGCGACCCGGAAGACCCGGCGATCGAATTCCGCCGGTTTGGGAACTGACCCGTACTTCTTGCCCGATCGACGGGCCCTGCTCCGGGCCATTTCGACCGTGGCGGGGGGGGACGTTCGCCCGACGAAGTGAGGTAACCGGGAGCGCCGGTACAAATCGTTTTCAAATGACATTATCGGAGTGAAGCCGGGTTCGTGAACGACCACCCCGAAGTTTCTTCATTGGTCCTAGAGGATCCGCTAGACCAGAACGCCGCGACCCGCAGTCGCCTCTACGGGTTATTCGTCGAGGTGTTTACTTACCCAACGGAACGCACGATGGCGGGTCTTACCGACGGTAGTCGGCTCGAAGAGATCACGGAAGTCTGGAGAAGCTCGCCTATCGTGATGCCCGCTGTGCCGGAGCCGCCAGCCGCCACGGGTAGGGGGGAGGCAAAAGACGTGCCGATCGTTTACACCCGAATGTTCGAAGCAGGTAGCGGCTCCCCCCCGGTTTCGCTCCTCGAACGGCGCTACGTCAGCCAAACCGAGCACGAACTTTGGGAACATCTGTTACGCTTTTACAGCTTATTCGGTCTCGACTTTTCGAACGGCCGCACGCCGGAGCAGCCCGATCACCTGCTGACAGAGCTGGCGTTCATGCATTACATGAGTTTTCTCGAGGCGGGAGCCGCGCGGGGCCGCGACGACTTGCGGCGGGGTCAGAGAGATTTTCTTGCGCATCATCTCAGTTGTTGGCTGCCACCCTTCGCCGAGGCCCTGGCCGTCGAGCGGGAGTGCGACCCCTATGGTGCACTCGCCCGGCTGCTTGCCGGCGCCGTGACGGCGGATCTGCAGTATTTGCGGGAGATTTCGGGCGCGGCCTGAAACCATTGGCGTCTGTGCTTGACAATATCTATATATCGAATATTCTCGATATATGGATAAATTACAGGCCCTGGAAGCCCTGGGTGCGCTCGCCCACGAAACGCGGCTCGAGGTATTCCGTTTGTTGGTTCAGGCCGGGCCGGACGGCGTGCCCGCCGGGGAAATAGCGGACGCGCTCGGCGTGCGGCAAAACACGATGTCCTCGCATCTCGCGTGCCTGACCCGCGCTGCCCTGATCACGAAGTTGCGCGACGGGCGCGTGATCCTCTACAGCGCTCGATACGAGGGCATGCGCCAATTGTTGCTCTATCTCCTCGAGGACTGTTGCGGCGGCGACACCGAGATTTGCGCGCCAATCGTCGAAGCGATGGCTTGCGCGTGCTGAACGAAATGCACGGACCCCGGCGACGTGTTGAAGTTTGTTCGGGAACGGCAGATCGATTAAGGACAAGAGGCGAATGGGGTTATTTGAACGCTATCTGAGCATCTGGGTCGGCGCCTGCATTCTGACCGGGGTGGCATTGGGCTATTTCATACCGCCCGTATTTGCCGTTGTCGCACGGCTCGAATACGCAAACGTAAATTTCGTCGTGGCCGTTTTGATCTGGGTGATGGTCTACCCGATGATGGTCAACGTCGACTTCGCTTCGCTGAAAGACATCGGTCGGAAACCAAAAGGTCTCTGCATCACCCTGGTCGTAAACTGGCTGATCAAGCCATTCTCGATGGCGATGCTCGGCGTATTGTTCTTTGAGCACCTGTTCGCGGGGCTGGTCGCACCGGCCGATGCAAAACAATACATCGCCGGGATGATTCTGCTCGGTGTCGCGCCCTGCACCGCGATGGTTTTCGTTTGGAGCCAGCTCACCGGCGGTGATCCGAACTACACGCTCGCCCAAGTCTCGATCAACGACATCATTATGGTCTTTGCCTTCGCGCCGATCGCGGCTTTTCTGCTCGGCGTAACCGACGTCGTCGTACCGTGGGAGGCGCTCTTGTTCTCCGTGATACTGTACGTCGTGATCCCGCTCGCGGCCGGCTATTGGACCCGCCGGCGGTTGGATGACGACCGCGACCACGAACGGATCGCGCAATTTACCGCGGCCCTGAAACCGTATTCGATAATCGGCTTGCTGGCGACGGTGATCCTGCTGTTCGGTTTTCAGGCACACACGATCGTCGCGCGTCCGGCCGTGATCGCACTCATCGCCGTGCCGTTGCTGATTCAAACCTACGGGATCTTCTTCCTCGCCTACGGTTGGGCTTTTTTGTGGAAAGTACCCCACAACATCGCAGCACCCGCCTCGCTGATCGGTACCTCGAATTTCTTCGAATTGGCGGTCGCGGTCGCGATCAGCCTGTTCGGGCTTGATTCCGGTGCGGCGCTGGCAACGGTAGTCGGCGTCCTGGTAGAGGTCCCCGTGATGCTGTCGCTGGTCGCGTTCGCAAACCGGACTCGGGTGTACTTCCCGGTCGCCGTAGCGGGCGCTTGATCAGGTCGCCGGCTTTACACCATGAGATTGCACCTCGCGAGATGTTATCGATAAGGAGGATTTGATATGAATGACGCAAGCAAGATCCTGGTCGCGTTGGGCGCGTCCGCCGCAGCAAACTGCCGCCCCTGCATGGACCACCACTTAGCGCGCGCACGCAAGGCCGCGTTGCCAGAGAGCGATGTTCGGGTCGCCCTCGAAGTCGGGATAAAGGTCAGCCAGGGCGCGCAGGCAAAGACACGCGATTACATTGGCGGTCTTCTCGAAGGGTCGGAAGCTGGGGGGCCAAAGGAAAGCACCAGTTGCTGCTGATCCCATCGTCCCTCGAAGCGGTACTCCGGAATTCTGTATGCCGCTCAGGCTCTCAGCGGATACGAAACTCGATTCTGCCGAGCGCACCGTAGTCGATGTCGTAGGACCCGGGTTTCCCGGGATGTATGCCGGTAAGGGCGCCCGGTATGATCACGTGCTCCGGGGTGATGTCGTAACCGTTGGGAAGGACGTATTCGTTCACGATCCATAGTACCCGATGCCAGATGCGGTCCTCGGATTTGATGCCGTCACGAAACCCGATCTCCGTACCATCGAATTCAACCCGAATGTCCAGGGCGTCCAAATCGATGTCCGCGGGGTCGATACCTTCACCAAGCAGCAGGTGGGAAGAAGCCATGTTCGTCGCAATCAGCAGGCCGCGCAGGTGCAAAAAATCTTTGAGTAGCCGGTCGAGCGCCGGTAGTGCCGCGTCCGGCAGTTCTATCGCTGGATAGATCTCACAAACGGCGGACTTCAGTGCCGCCACGTCGTCCAGTTCCGCCGATAACCGGCCGCAGAATCGAAATGCGATTTCCGCTTCGACCAGCAAGCTCTGAAAGTCCTCTCTTTCGATAGTCGGCGATCCCCGTACGATCCCGTTTGCGAACAGCACGCCGGCGATCGGCGCTTTAGGGATAAATCCGCCCTTGTAGCCCCCTACGCGTGCGCCGTCGCGCAGACGAGCGGTGATGAAACGCTTCTGGACGTCATAAAGAAATGGTTCGTCGAGGTTCGGGTTGATCCGCAGTACGTCGGGAAACCGCGTTCGTGCTTGCTGTGCGGCGAAGAGCAATTCCGCGACGTATTGCGCGTCCGGTTGGTCGGCTGCGCGCGGTGGCGTACCGAGGACACAAACTGCCGCGAGGACCGAGATACGGACGATTTTCAGCGGCATAATACTTCTACGACGGACGGTTCAAGGGTTCTTACAAGGCGGCGTTCAACTCGGCGACGAGTTGCTCCATCAGTTCCGCCGTCGTGAGGACCGAGTCGATCCGGTCACACGACTGACCGCAGTACAAAGCAGCTTCTTCGAGATCGCCGTGAAATTGGGGCAGCGGCGGTGTCACCGTGTAGCGCGGTAGATCGGTTGCCTGGTCGCCTTCACCAAGCGTCCCGACCACCCGGTCCTCGCCCGGCCGCTGCCCGCTCGGCGGGCTGCCCGCAGCTTCCCATTCATTGAATGCGCGGTTGCGGATGACCCGATGCGTGGCGTTCGGCCAGCCGATGTCGAATAATTGGGTGAACACGGTATTCTTAGATGCGGCGGCGGTGATCCGGTTCTTGTAATCATCGCGCACCGTAGCCTCTGTCGTCGCTACGAATCGGGTGCCCATCGACGCTGCGCTCGCACCCAGCTGTAATGCTCGCGCGATGTCCGCACCGGTCGCGATCCCGCCGGCGGCGATCACCGGTAGCGACCCCAACTCTTTGACCGTATCGGCGACGACGTCGGCGAGCGGCCGGGTCGCTTTGACGTGTCCGCCAGCCTCAATGCCTTGGACGATGACGCCGTCCACGCCGGCTTCGGCGGCGCGGACGGCTTCGTCGGTATCACCGCATTGCGAGACGACGAGGATCCCGCGTTTGTGCGCATCTGCGACAAATGGCAGAGGATCGCCCCAGAACAGGACCATCAAGGGGACGTTTTCGTCGAAGCAAGTTTCGATTTGGCCATCCTGCATCATCGGCAGGATGATGTTGACGGCGAACGCGCGCGAAGTGCGCTGACGCATTTCCGCGAGCTGTGTTCGCATCGTTTCGGGATCCATGCCGCCGAGGCCGAGGACGCCCAAGCCCCCCGCATTCGATACCGCGCTACAGAGTCCAGCCCCCGAGATCCCGAGTCCCATCCCCGCGTTCCAAATCGGTAGCTTTATCCGGAGACTGTCATCGATTTTGCTCATCGCCGTTTTCCTCTTCTGCCAGGCTGGTCGCTTCCGCGATTCCCGCGAACTGTCGATTTCTCCTCGCTTCTGTGGGCTCGCTTATTCGGTGATACCGAGCGCGTCAATCGCTTCAACGATCCGCCCGTGCACCGCGGGTGCCGCACAGACCACGCCCTCGTTAGCGCTCAGCGTCGCTCCTTTGGAGAAATCGAGTGCGCGGCCGAAGATATCCGTTACCGTTACGCCGGCTTCTTCGGCGACGAGTTTACCGGCGGCGTGATCCCATATCTTTTCGACGTAGCCCGCGCGCGTCGGCAGGCGCAGATAAGCGTCCGCCTGACCGCGCGCGACCACGGCGTACTTGCATTGACTATCGAGGCGCGCAGGTTTGCTGGTGGCTTTGAGGAACTCGATGATACGAGCGGTGTCGTCCTGTTTCGAGTGTGCGGCCTCAACCGATTCGCAGACCCTCAGCGCATCCAAAGAAATTTCCGTGGCGGCGTTGGTGGCCGCCGCAGTGACGCCGATATCGTTCGCGGGCAAATACCAGGCGCCATCGCCGACACTTGCATAGTAGATGCAGCCGACCGGATCTGGATCGTCGAATGCGCGGGTGAAATCGGCCGACAGGTTCGTGCAACCGAGCACTCCCAGCTTCACAATACCGTTTTCGATCAATGCTAGTGACACGGCATACTGGCCTCGTCGCAGGAATCCTTTCGTACCGTCGACGGGATCCAACGTCCAATAGCGCGCATCGCTCGCATCGTGATTGCCGAGGTCGATGGCATCGAGCACATCGTCGTCCGTTACCGCGGTTCTGACGTGGCGTACCGCTTCGGTGATTGCTTGCGTCACGTCGCCAGCCGCACTCTCGCGCAAATCGGCCGCGCTCTCTTCACCAACCAGAGAAACAGGCCCGAGTTCGTCGTTCAGGCGCATTGCGACGATCGCTTGGGCGGCAAAATCCGCGACGGTTACGGGGCTGCGATCATCTTTCGTGAGTTGTCGGATCTGGTCGAGGTCACATTGCACGCGGCGCGTGACGGAGCAGGCTTCGGCGACCGCGCGCAACGCGCAGTCAAGCTCGGACGGTCGGGTTTTCATCGAGTTTTGGGGATCCCAATTGGTGGCTGAAAGCGACGACACCTTAGCGGCTCGATGGCGGCGGATCAAACCGCATCGCCGAGATCGCGCGGCCCAACGCGAGGGTGAGCGCGGTTCGCGCCGTTACCCCTATGTTACACTCGCCATGGGCGTTTCCCGCCCCGGCGCGGGATCCGCAGTCGCTTATCGCCCATAAGAAAGAACACAGACCCGCCGGAGGGGAGAGCACTATGTACGACATCGACGTCCATCCCGTATCACCGGCAATCGCGGCCTCGGCATATATCGACGAGGCGAAATATAAAGCGATGTATCAACATTCGATCGATGATCCCGACGGCTTTTGGGCCGAGCAGGCGAAAGCATTCGTAACTTGGTTCAGCGATTGGGATTCGGTCTCCCAGTGGGACTTTGCTACCGCGAATATTCGGTGGTTCGAAGGTGCAAGCTTGAATGTCAGCTACAACTGCCTGGATCGTCATCTCGAAAACCGCGGCGACCAGACTGCGATCATCTGGGAAGGAGATAGTCCCGGCGAAGATAAGCACATCAGTTATCGCGAGTTGCACGCGGAGGTCTGCCGCTTCGCCAACGCGCTGAAGTCGAAGGGCGTCAAAAAAGGCGACCGGGTTTCGATTTACATGCCGATGGTGCCGGAAGCCGCGATTGCGATGCTCTCCTGCGCGCGGATAGGCGCTGTGCATTCGATCGTCTTCGGCGGGTTTTCGCCCGATGCGCTGAAAGATCGGATCCAAGACTCGGACTGCACGGTGGTGATCACCGCCGACGAGGGCCTTCGCGGCGACCGACCGGTCCCGCTAAAGGCCAATACCGATAAGGCGCTCGCGAGTTGCCCGCACGTGCATACGGTATTCGTCGTCAAACGTACCGGCGGCGTCGTCGACTGGGATGACGAGCGCGATGTCTGGTATCACGATGCCGTGAGCGCGGCGGCGGCCGAGTGTGAAGCCGAACCCATGGCCGCCGAGGATCCATTGTTTATCCTTTATACGTCGGGCTCGACGGGTAAGCCCAAAGGTGTCCTGCATACGAGCGGCGGTTACCTCCTGTATGCCGCGATGACGCACAAATACGTATTTGATTATCACGACGGCGACATCTATTGGTGCACGGCGGACGTCGGCTGGGTCACCGGGCACTCCTATATTGTCTACGGACCGCTGGCTAACGGGGCTACGACCTTGATGTTCGAAGGCGTACCCAACTATCCCGACGCCGGGCGCTTCTGGGAGGTAGTGGACAAGCATCAAGTCAATATTTTCTATACCGCACCGACGGCATTACGGGCGCTCATGGGGCAGGGCGACGGATTTGTTACCCGTTCGAGCAGGAAATCCTTGCGCATCCTGGGTACCGTCGGTGAGCCCATCAATCCGGAAGCGTGGGAATGGTACTACCACGTCGTCGGCGATCAGCGTTGCCCCATCGTCGATACCTGGTGGCAGACGGAAACCGGTGGAATCCTGATAACGCCGCTCCCCGGTGCATGCAAACTGAAACCGGGATCGGCGACCCTGCCGTTTTTTGGTGTGGAGCCCGCCTTGCTCGACGATCAAGGAAAGGAACTCGAGGGCGCCGCCGAAGGCTCGCTCGTTATAAAGCGGGCGTGGCCCGGCATGATGCGGACCGTCTTTGGCGACCACGATCGCTTCGTCGAGACGTATTTCAAGATGTATCCGGGAAACTATTTCACTGGTGACGGTGCGCGGCGTGATGAAGACGGTTTCTATTGGATCACCGGCAGGGTGGACGATGTCATCAACGTGTCGGGTCACCGCATGGGGACGGCGGAAGTAGAGAGCGCCCTGGTGTTGCACGATGCGGTTGCCGAAGCCGCCGTCGTCGGGTACCCGCACGACATTAAAGGTCAGGGGATCTACGCATACGTCACTTTGATGACCGGCGTGGAAACCACCGACGAGTTGCGCGGCGAACTGGTCAAGCACGTGCGTAAAGAGATCGGGCCGATCGCGACTCCCGATGTCATTCAATGGGCACCGGGCCTGCCGAAAACGCGATCCGGAAAAATAATGCGGCGCATCCTACGCAAAATAGCCGCCAATGAACTCGACAGCCTGGGCGACACTAGTACGCTCGCCGACCCGAGCGTCGTCGATCACCTCGTCGACAACCGCGCCGCCAAATAGGCCGCACGGGGACACCATCGTGGCGAGCGGTGTGGACAGCTGGATGGAGATGCAGCGCGAACTCTACCGCCTGTGGCAGACGGTCTTTGAGCAGTGTGCAGCAGTCCTCGGCGCCCCGGCCGCGGATGACGGTTTGAATGCCGTTTGGCGCCAGTTCGGGTTCGATCCGGGCGCCGCCGGTGACCCGATAGCGGCATTCGCGAAACTGTTCAGTCCCGCGTTTAGCGCGGCTCCCGCAGCCTCCGGAGCGGACGCGTTTTCGCAATGGTTCAATCAAAGCTTGCAGGCGCTGCTCAGTGAGTTAAACGGGGAGCCCGAGAGTCAATCCGCCCCCTTCGATTTCCTGAAAGTGTTGTTGGGTTCTCCATTCCCGATGTGGCCGTCAGCGGTCGGCCGCGACGATGCGCCGTTCCAACCGCCAAGCTGGCCGGGTGTCACACCATCGGAAGCGGCCGCCATGCAAGACCTGCCGCCGTTCGGTCTGACCCGAGAGTGGGAAACGGCATGGCGCGCACTGCGTCAAGCTCATCGGGAGCAGGTGGATGCGGGAAACGCGCTTGGTAGGCAGATCGGTTTCATTTACCACGCGGCGTTGAAGCGTTATGCCAAGGCGATCAGTGCGAACGATACTGAGGATCGTGAGATCACCAGTTTGCGCGAGCTTTACGATTTGTGGGTGACTATCGCCGAAGAAGTCTATGCCGAAAAGGTTATGACGAAGGAATACTCCGTGGCCTTCGGCAATTTTATTAATGCGGGCGCCCGCTGTAGAAAAGCCCGGCAGACGATGGTCGACGACCTGCAGGAGCTGATGAACCTGCCGAATCGACGGGAGATAGACTCGATCATCGAGCGGCAACATGCTATGCAGGCCGAGCTCCGCGCCGTTGCTTCGCGAACAGGAAACGATATCGGCTTGGACGCGTTGAAAAGCCGTGTTGAAGCCTTGTCGCGGAGGCTGGACGGGCTCGCCGAGGCGCCATCGAAGAAGTCAGCGTCGACGACCGTGAAGAAACCGAAGAAGGCGAAGGCCAAAGCGGCGCCGGACTCGCGCGCCGCGGCCCCGGCTAAGGCGAAACGCTCGAAAAATCGGAAGGTCAAGATCGCATCTGCTTCGGATTCCGCCTCCCCGACGAAACGGAAACGGCCGAAGCCTGCTCAGCCGGACAAACCGGCCGCGCCCGCTGCGTCCCCGGCCGAATTCAATATCGATAGTTTCGCGACCGACGACGGTTAGACTATGCCACGCGTTCGAATCACTCCGGAAAAGATGCGAGCCGAAATTACCGAGCTCGGGCGAAAACTGGGTGCCGGGGTGTCTACACTGCAGGCCGCCAAGGATGTGGAACTCGGGGCGTGCGCGCGACGCGAGGTGTTCAAGATCGATAACGTCGTGCTTTATCATTATCGAGCGCGAACGGCTCGCGAAAATCCCGTTCCCGTTCTTGTCGTTTACGCCCTGGTCAATCGCCCGGACATGGCCGACCTTCAGCACGATCGTTCGCTGATACGCTCTTTACTGGACCGCGGGCTCGATATCTATTTGATCGATTGGGGCTATCCCGACGGGGCCGATCGAGCACTGTCCTTGGACGACTACATTTGCAGGTATATCGATGCGTGCGTCAATTTCGTCTCCGAAGCGAACGAAGTGGAGCGCATCAATCTCCTCGGTATCTGCCAAGGCGGGACCTTCAGCGTCTGCTACAGCGCTTTGTATCCGGAGAAAGTCCGCAACCTGATCCCCACCGTGACACCGATCGATTTTCACACCCGCGACGATATGCTCAGTCATTTGTTTCGACACGTCGACGTCGATCTGCTGGTCGACAGCAGCGGTAACATCTCGGGCGATTTGCTGAACCTGATCTTCCTTTCGTTGAAACCGTTCAGGCTTGCGCAGCAGAAATATGTGCACATGTTGGACGGTCTCGACGACGAAGAAGCGACCCGGATGTTTGTGAGGATGGAGAAGTGGATTTTCGACAGTCCCGCTTTGGCCGGCGAGGCCTTCAGGCAATTCGCCGGCGGTTTTTATCAGAACAACGATTTAATCAAGGGAAACATCGAAATCGGAGGACGAAAGGTCGATCTGAAAGCGCTCGGAATGCCGATCCTCAACATCTACGCGCGCGATGATCATCTGGTACCGCCGCCCGCGTCGCTCGCGCTCGGTGAGTATGCGGGCAGCGACGATTATAAGGCGCTGGAGTTCCCCGGGGGGCACATCGGTATCTATGTGAGTTCACGCGCGCACGTGGTGTTGCCAAAAGCGATTCAAGAATGGCTCGGCGCGCGGTGAAATCGCCGGCGGCTAACAGTTGAAAGTTTTCGGCATCGAGTACCGCAGGGGGAGGGCAGAAGTATGAATAGCGGCCCGACGGGTCTAGCCGAGCAGATTTTGCGGCAACTCGGTCAATTGTGTTTTAAGAACCTTTTTCTCATCACCGCAGCCCTGTTGCTGGTGGACCTCGCCGTCCCCGACGTCATTCCGCTGATCGACGAGATTCTGCTCGGGGTCCTGACAATGATGTTCTGGTCGTGGCGACGACCCGAGCGGAGCACAACCGCCATCGACTCGGACGAGACCACCGGGCGGTGAACCTAAAAGCCCCCTCACCGGTCTGGTAGATCAGGCCGGCGAGGGGTGAGGGGAGGTCAATCGGAGAGAAGTTCAGTTGCGGGGGCGTGTTCTGCGCCGCTTAAGCCGCTTTCTTCGGTCTCGCCTTCTGGGTAGGAACAATCGTCTGCGCCGAGTCGGTAACTGTTTGCAGACCGCCCTCGAGCCACGTTTGGTAGTCGTCTTTCGACTCAACCACTATGTCGGCCGCTTCCTGGATCGTCGTGATGACCTTGCCGTTATATTCGCTGGTCAGCTTGAGTTGTTCGGCCATCAAATCCTGGACGCCTTTCGCTTCGCCAATAAGCGAGACAAACTTATTGTTCATTTCGATCGCCGAATTAAAAAGATCCATATTCTTCTGTGCCAGTTGTTCGATGACTTTCGCGTTGATGGTTTCGAGTTCTTTCGCGGATTTCGCCGCCGCTTTGCCGAAGGTACCGAACTGTCCAAAGTAATTGTTTTCCATCGATTTTCTCCTGTTTGGGCTCTAGACCCTATTATGTTGCGATGCAGCAATTGTTGCAATGCACAATAGTCCTAGAATATACCGGTGTCAAGGCCTAATCGCTTTGAATTCGATTTCTTTTTGGCTGGCAGGTTTTGACCTGTTCCGGAGCCTCGGTGAGGACCTGAGAAGGGGCCGGTGGGGTGGCGCCGGCGGCCCCGGCACTACCGAGTAAACCCATAGGATCGGCGACGCTCACCTAGTCTAACCTGAATATTGCACGAATAAGAAAGGCAAAGCCCCTTTAATCCGGTAAAAT
>CAZFZX010000024.1:18306-30434 GCA_964523765.1 uncultured Enterobacteriaceae bacterium | reverse complement strand
TTCTGTATCCGGTTGCCTACCGATCAGATCGATGACTTATTCAGAAGTTCCTTAGATTCAGGGAGCGCCTACTTTTTCTAAAGTGCTTCGGCAGAAGGCCGAGTCTTTTCTCGTTCGACGATTGGAATACTAAACCACACCCCTCGTCTGGTGTATGGGGAATCGTTTTTCCATCTTAGATCCGAACCCCAAGCTGTTGTCGATCAAACGAACGGTGCTTGGTTCGATTCGATAGAAATCGCTCCCCCCTATTCTATCGGCAATGAGTTTTTCCTGGTCATTGGCCGGATTGTCGCGCAACCTGGCGATATGGGGAAATTTGTTCAGGTAAAGCGTTAGAATCCGTTCGCGCTCATTGGCTGGCGCGACGGATGCGGCCCCTTCGATCTGAAGTCCGCAAATGGTGAGCCAATCATCATGGTCCTTGTTAATTGTGACCGCGGCACAGCCGTTTAAGTTGATATTACGGCTATGGAGGCTGCTGCTATTCGAGACGAAGTACAAGTTGAAAGACTCGTCTGCTACGAAAAACACGCTGGCGGCCCAGGGAACATTGTCGGCGCAGGTAGCTATGGACATGACGTTACAAACGCCGAGTAGCTCTCGCGTCTTTTCGATCGCGGCTTTATTCACTGTCCTTCGAGTCTATTCCCGGCGTGCGCCTTCCCAGCGATCGACCTTACTACTACTGATGCCGAAGAGATCGACGACCCTGCCCACAGAATGGTTGACGATATCATCAAGGGATTGCGGATTATTATAGAAAGCCGGGACCGGAGGCGCGATGATGGCCCCGAGCTGGGCCGCTTTATACAGCAGCTCACAGTGGCCAAGGTGCAGCGGCGTTTCGCGCGGCATCAGCACCAACCGTCGTCGCTCTTTCAGCGTCACGTCAGCGGCCCGCGCAATGAGACCATCGGCGAATGAATGCACTATCGCCGAGAGCGTCTTCATCGAACAAGGTGCGACCACCATTCCATCGGTTCGATAGGATCCGCTGGATACACTGGCTGCCTGGTTACCGACGTCGTGTACGACGTCAGCCAGCGCTTCTACTTCTTCTGGCGACAGATTTGTTTCCAGCTCGATATTGAGTCGCCCGTATTCGCTCATGATGAGGTGCGTCTCAACCTCCGAAATAGCCTTTAGAACTTGCAGCAGCCTAATGCCATAAATTGCGCCGCTGGCTCCTGTTATGCCGATGATGAGTGTCAACTTCTACCCCCTGGGTTCCTTAGATAGCTGTTCCGAATTATCGAACCGTTTCGGAATAAGGGCGGATGGCCGTGCATCGTCACCGTCATACCGGCCCCGGATCGAGCCCGGGGTGACGCGCGCGGGTATAAGCACGTAAGTGAAGCATCTTTTGGAACACATATCTAGTCTCCGGCCGTTGCTTTTCACCGAACAATGGCTCGTCTATCTGAGCTAGATTATGGCCAAGGCTGGAGGGGATTTCCTGCTCTTAGCTCTCCTTTCTATCGGAGTTGAACTGTGCTCGGCCCCATTTGTTCCAGCGCGTCCAACGAACGGCTGATTTCATACCGTATAGGCATTGGTAATTGTTTCCTCAGCTTCGACGATCTTTCCGCTACGAACCTGAAAGTGCCATGTGTAGTTCGGGAAGAATCGGTGATTTTGGATCCGATCGCCATTTCTTTCCCATTTGCTATTGAGCTGCTGGGAAATTGGTGTCGATCGTAGCCCATTATGGTGACCGCTCCTGTTGCCACCTCGCGTTCGGCCGGCACTGGAACGATGCCGCTCAACTCATCCGTATGGGCGCGCGCCGCAGGCTGTGACCCGCGACCCAGACGAAAGCCGCCGCGGCGCTGCATCCGAGCGTGAATATATGCAGCGGCAACGTCGTACTATCGTAGAGATACGCCGCGAAACTCGAACTCGCGCCCGCGAAACTGAGCTGGACGAATCCGACGACCGCGCTGGCGCTACCGCGCCGTGTCGGGAACAAACTTACCGCCATTGAAAATGCGATTGGCTGCATCGATGCGGTCGAGTAGAAAATGAGTAGCCCGGGAATGACGACCAGCGGTATCGAAAGCGACAGAGAGGCACTCGCGACGACGGCGGCGAGTGCGGAGCTAACGCCGAGAGTCAACCCGAACACAATGCCGCGGTCGATTCCGACGATCCCCACCAGCCGATTGCTAGTGAACGATCCCGCAACATAGGCGAGCGCCGCGATCGAATAGGTGATGCCGTGAAATTGCTCGGCCATCCCCAGCTCGTCGATCAAGAGAAAACTGTTGACCACCGCGAAAGCAAAGACGCCGGCAAACATCAGCGAGGGTGGTAAGACGTAACACCAGAAACGCAAGTTCCTGGTGACCGCAAAATAACCTCGGACTACGTCTACTGGCGCGAGCCTCGCGAGGCGGCGCTCACGCGGCAGGGTTTCCTCGGTGCCTGCCGTCGCCCCGACGAGCAGCAACACGGCGATCGTACCGATCGAATAGAAGATCCATTCCCACGTTGCGTGTTGCACCAACCAGCCGCCGGCCGCCGGTGTCAGCATTGCGGCCAGGGCCATCAAACCGGTGAGCAGCGCCAAGGTTTGTGCGGCCCGCTCGCGCTCGAGCCGATCATTGATCAGAGCCCTCACGAGGACCGGTCCGCTTGCGGCGGCGGCGCCCTGGGCGAGACGGTAAGTCAGAAATTCGGACATCTCGCCGGCCAGGGCACAACCGAAGCTCGCAACCGCGAAAGCGGCGAGACCAAGGAGCAGCACCGGTCTGCGTCCGAAACGGTCGGACAGGGGGCCAAAAAACAGGTGTCCGGCGGCATTACCGTATAGGAATATCGACAGGCTGAGTTGTACGGTCTGCGGGCTGGTGTCGAAGGCCCGACGGATCGCCGGAAACGCCGGTAGATACATATCCGTGCCGAATGCGGCAATGGCAAAGACCAAGGCCAACAGCACGATGACTGTGATCGAGCCGAATGGTTCGTCCGATGCCGAAGCTTCGGCACCGGCGTCTGCGGGCGTGGTCAAACCGTTACTGCCGGGTTATTGCAGGGTTGAGCGTTTGATGCCGTCGTAGACCATCCGAACAAACGTATCCGGCTTTAGAAAGCCGTTTCCCCATTTGCCATCGAAGGCGGCGGTTGGTTTTGCGAGAACGGCCTGGTCCGCCGTGCTTCCTGCAACGATCAGTACCGCGATCGCCTGGCGCACTGCCTTCAGCATGTCCCGGTATGTAGCGAGGCCGTCTTTGTCCGTTAGCGTTCCGTGGCCCGGAATGATCCGGGTTTCCGCGTCGGCGATGCCCAGTACGCGTTCGACAGCGGCGATCGTCCCGTCGATCGACCCGCCGCTTCCCGCGTCGATGAAAGGGTACAGCTCGTGGAAGAAAACGTCGCCGGTGTGGATTACATTGGCCCGGGTGAAATGCACCACCGCGTCGCCGTCGGTGTGGGCGTTCTGGACATGGAAAACGCGCACTTCATCGCCATTGACATGGAATGAGATGTCGCGCGAGAAGGTCACGATCGGTAAGGCGATTTCCGGTGACGCCGGCCGCTGCGCTTTGAAGAACTCAATGACCTGGTCGGTGCCTAATCGTTGCCGGACGTTTTCGTGCGCGACGATGATGGCGCCGGCGTCTCCCATGCGTTCGTTGCCGCCGGTGTGGTCGCTATGCCAGTGCGTATTGATCAGGAATTTAACTGGATCTGCGGAGAGCGCCGCGATCGCCTGATTGATCACCTCCGACTGCGTGGCGTATTGATCATCGATAACGAAAGTACCGTTTGCTCCCGTGGACACGGCAACGTTGCCGCCGCGCCCCATCAGCATATGGATCCCCTCCGTTACCGCGATCGTCTCGATGGGAACCGCTTCGTCCGCCGCCGCGCCGACACTGGAGTACAGTACGATAACGAGTAAGGCGAGAGGGCGGTATAGTTTGAGCATTGGGTCTATCCGGCGGTTCGGGCACCTCCATACTATACTGTATCCACCTATTGAGACTTGCATAAAGACTGAACACATGTTCGCCGCAGGTTGGGTTAGGCTTGATGAGCGCCGTAACCCAACAATTTGGCCGTCATGTTGGGTTACGCCCTGCGGGCTAACCCAACCTACAATGTTCACGAATTATAAAAGCCTCAATAAGGCCCAATTTCGCCGCCGTGTTCAGACCATCGTGCCGTCGCCGTGTCGAAGTTGCGTTCAAGGGCGGCCTCGTACAGCCCCAGATCGGATCCGCTCAATACGCCATGCCAGCGACCGTTCGTGCCTTTGTTAAGGAAGGCTGCAGCACCCCCGATGAACCCCTTTTCGAAGTCACCCATGACCTTGTCGGCGTTTTCCCTCATCGCTTCGAGCGATACGCGCTCCGCGATTTCCTGCACGAGTTCGGGTGTTACGCCGATGTCAAGAAATTCGGCGACGCGTTGGATCTGTCTCGGCGTGTCGGCCAGCAGATCGTTGTAATGCACAAAGAGGATGTTCGGCAGTAGCCGATATGGCCACCAACTCCTGACGTTATGGAACATGGACCAATACGGGTATCCTTCCGCTTCCCACGGAAACCATGCGCGCGTGAGCCACTGGCGCCAGAATTCATTGATGTCGCTCGGTATATCCGGCCACGCGATACCTAATTCGATGCCTGCCTGATCGAGCCGATCGAGTTGTTCCTGCGAGTAGTTGCGGTGGTGGTTCCACAAGGACATGAAGGCATCGCGCACATCGCGCGACAGGAAGATGTATCGCAGTTGGGGCAGGTAGCGCAAGGCGTCGAGCGGTAAGTGAGTCTTCAGAAAGCGGCGGTGCGTCTGCTGCTCGATGTTCGCCATTACCTTGACAATCTGGTTGTCGCTCCGGTAGCGGTCGATCCACGGAGACATGTGCATCACCGGCTCGGGGAACTCACCATCGGGAAAGATGAGGTTCGCGACTATTGTCTGCATCCAGGTCGTTCCCGCTTTGAACGCGCTCGCGACGACAATGTCGTCATCGCGCGGGTTGAAGAGATCCCAGTTATCGCTGCACAGATATGGACTCAGGTAAAGCTGGGAGCGTCGGGGCAGTGGGTTTGTTCTGCTCATGGGTTGTTCTCATAACGGTGGGAAACCAGCCTGCGACCATATCGCAGATACGGGATCGCGGGGCCACAGAGGTTAATGAACCCGCCTCCGGAAAGGAAGCGGGCCTAAGCCGGATGTCAACTAGCGGACCGCGTTACGGCAGTTCGCGACCCAACCAGTCCCGGTAAAACGCGTCGAGATTTGGGGTGAAGTTCGCCAGGATCGGATAACCCGGCGGTACCGCGTCGACTTCGAGTTGACGACTACAACCCGGACAGAAAAATTCCCGTATCTCGTTCTTTTCGGGGTCCGGTCCGCGCGGTCCCGGCCAGATTTCGGCGATACTTTCCTCGCTGTCGCGAACATTGATGAGCGCACTCACTTTCCAATTGTCTTTGTAGTCGCCGAATTCATGGCCGCAGATGCATTTCACCGCGTAAATGCCGTCCTTATTCTTTACGATCGACAGATAGGGTCCGAGCGGCAGGACGATCGGGTCGTCCCATTCGACTCTTGACTGCAGCACTTTGACGTAGGTGTCGAAGCGCTTGGGATCTTTATAGGAAGACTGGACGTGATGTACGTCACCCCACGGCAGTTCACCGTCTATCAATTGGCCGAGCGTGGCCTCATCGAGTTCTACGATTTGTCCGGTCATGCTTAAAACTCCAACGGGTTGTCTGCTACGCGTGATTCGCCCGAGCGCAACGCGATCGGATTGACGTCACGGATGCCGTCGACCTGGAAGGTGAAGGACTCGTCCACACCCCAGAAGTCGCGGAATTCCTTCATCCACTTGCGCGAGTGCGAGCTCACATCGCGATAGATTTCGAGCGCGACGTCCGGTAGGTCGTAGTTTTCGATACGACCTTTTTGCTGTGCCATCCACTCTTTGACAGGCATTGCTTTAGCTTTGCGGGCAGCGCGCACCGTCGTACGGTGTTCGGCGGTTTTTTCGCGGTTTACCGTATACCGATCGGCCTCCCCATCGTGCTCGACGACGGCCCCGCAGATCGTTTCGACCATGATAGGCGTGACGATGCCGTTTTCGAGATCCTTTTCGATCAGCGCGACGTCGCGCTCCAACGGATCACCGAAACCACCCATGCCTCGATATTGCATGAGAAACACGTCCCCGTCTTGCATCGGCTTGTCCGCGGTCATGTTGCCGTGCGCGACCGTCAGATTGCCGGAGATGAGCTTCGTGATCTCCGGATCGGTGGGATCGTCACCTTCGCCGGTAGGGAGTTCCAGTCCTTGTTCGACGCGTTCTCGCAAGTCCGTGTCCGTGAGCAGGTATACGTAATGGATTTTGCCGGGGTAGCCGCCGTACAAGCCTTGGTGGTCGAAGGCGCGCGCCGTGCACAGTTCGGTGGTCAGCACCAGTTGGTCCGATTTATGGGTCACCAGGCACGACTGCCAGCCGTTACCGCCCCGGTATTTACCGAAGCCGTGGGCATTCGGCAGGATCTTGCGCGACAGGTACAGCTGCGGGAAAAGTTGTTCCCAGATCTCGGCGTTGCCCATGTCGGACTCCGGGTTCCACAGCACGTAGCCAAAGTCGATGCCGTCGCCGATCCCGCGCGCGCCGGATCCTTGTGCCGCCAGCTCGAAATTCGTGCCGCCGAAGACATTACCGTATTGATCGATGCCGCCGGCGTCATAGCACGGGGTGAGCGCACCGAACAGAAATGTTTCTTCGACGAAGCCGCGCATGTACGTCGCGCGTCCCATCATCCGATACCAGTTGGCCCAACTCGGCATGACCAGGTTCCAACCGAGCGAAGTCGACGCATATTTGTTATCGGGCCACACGACGCTGCCCTTGGAGAACTTGAGTTCGCAGCCGAGGTAGCTCCCATGGTTGATGCGGCCGTCGAAATTCAAGGCCTGCGACAGCGACACGAACAAACCGCCTTCGAGAGCCGCGGGCGTCGCGTTGCCCGACCAGTAGCGCCACGAGCCGAAGCCGTCGAAATCGATCGTCATTTTGCCGTCGCCGTCGATGACCATTTCCAGCGGTTCGATGATCGTCACGTCGCCGTCCGCCAGCGGCGACAGGCCCGGCGCGCCTTCCATCTCCTGGTCGCAGGTGGTGACTTCTTTGTACGTGCCCGGGATCAGCATGGTCTTGACCCGATCCAGCTGGGCGCGGCGCGCGCTCTCGATGTATTCGTTCGTCGCCTGCTTGTAATAGTCGATACCGAATTCTTCTATCGTCGACAATACTTCATCGCGCGTCGACATGGCGCCGGTAACCCGCGCCTTGGTGTCGAGGATCCAAAGATCAGGCGAGCGCACGCTGCGCTCTGCGCGGACCTCATAATGTTTGTAGATCTGGTCGTTCTCACCGACTCTTTCGGCGCAGATGATGAGGCCCTCGGTGAATCGCTCCGACGACAACACTGGCATGCTCCCAGGGGTGATGCCGCCGACTTCGAGCACGTGGGTCACCATCCCCGCCCAACCGATGAGTTCTTCGTCATGGAAAATCGGGGTTACGTCCATGACATCCGGGATATGCACGCCGCCGATGTAAGTGTCGTTGTTCTCGAAGATATCGCCCGGCTTGAAGCCCGGGTCGATCTCGTAGTCGTGCGCGAGCATCCATTTGATGAAGCGGCTCATGGTGTGTACATGGACCATGATGCCGCCGGAAAAGACGATGGAATCTCCTTCCGGGGTGTAGAGGCCGACTACCGACTCGCCGACCTCCCGGGTCCCGGGCGAACAAGCGACCTTGGAACCAACCTGCTGCGAGCCGATCACGATGGACTGCAGGCGGGAATAGAGCAGTTCATAACGAATGACGTCCTGCTCGGCTAGTTGCAAATCGGCGACACCGTTGTAATGTCCGGTGGCTTGCAGCATTCGCTTCGAGTTCTCCGCGCGTGCGCGGAGCGACATCTGGACGGCGGATTCTTCTAAGGGGGTTGCGCTCATGGCAAGACTCCGTGCTCTAAATTTTCTCTAGCCAGACGAACTTACGTTCGTCCATCCGCGCGCGCCGGTTGGCGGGCACGAGCAGCGTGGTGGCCGGGTGTTCCAGGATGGCGAGACCATCGATGATGTTACCAGGTTCCATTTCGTCGATATCGTAGATCCGGGCGGTATTCCATTCTCCGTCGATGTAGATCGGACGCTCGTCTTTGTACGCAGAGGCCGGCGGCGTTGGTCCTTTGTCGGCGAGGATCGGAAATTCCGGTTTGCGCGTCTCGATCGAAGCGACCAGCGCGACCTGGAGGATGGCATAGCCTGCTTTGGGGTAACGGGCGGCCTTTACGTACATCTTGGTGTATAGGTCCTCGAAACTGTCGAGCAGGGTGTCGACGTCAGCCGCCGACCCTTTCCAGTCGGCATCGAACGGCACTTCGACGTCGTCGAGTTGACCGCCGTAGCGGACGAAGGCGATGCGCTTGTATTCGATTTTCGTGAGATCCATGCCTTCGCTTTCGAAGCTCGCGTGCGCCTCCGCTTCGAGGTTATTCCACAGTTCGCTCAATCCTTGGGCGACCGTTTGCTTGGCCGCCGCGTCGGCATCGTGGGTAAGGCTGAATAGACTCGAACGCGTGTAGCGATGCGAGTAGTCCGTCGTCGTACATCCGAATGCCGAAAACGCCGCCGCGAACGGGAACGTAACTACGCCTTTGAAGGGCTGATTCTCGCTTACACCGGCCAAGACCATGGGTCCGGCGCCGCCGTAGCCCATGATAGTGTAGTCCGCCACATCACCGCCGCGCACATGGATCGCGCGCTTCGTCGCTTCCAACGCCTGCTGCAGCCAAAGCTTCAGGATCCCGTCGGCGGCGTCGTTCACGCTTAGACCGAGCTTGTCAGCGATTTGGGATTTCAGTTCGCGCTCCGCCAGTTCAATGTTGAGCTTTACCTTGCCGCCGAGAAAGTTGTCCTTGTTGAGATAACCGTTCACCGCGAGACAATCGGTTACCGTCGATTGCAGGTTGCCTTTATCGAAACAGACAGGGCCGGGGTTGGCGCCGGCGCCTTCCGGTCCCATGACGATGCGATTCGTAATGGGGTCGATCGACAGGTACAGCCCGGCGCCGCCGCGGATGCTGTCGAGCTCGATGCTCGGCAAAGCGAGGCGAAAACGGGCAAGTTCCGGTTCGTTGTTGAGATTGAGGGTGCCGTTCGTAATGAGCCCGAAGTCGTAACTCGTGCCACCCATGTCGACCGCCAGTACGTTGTCGACGCCGAGGATTTGCGAGATGTATTGCGCCCCCAGCATGCCGCCAATGGGTCCGGAGATCAGCGTTTCGTGCAGTCGTGGATGGCGGATATTGGCGAGCCCGCCATAGGACAACATGGTCGTCAATTGTTTGCGGAACCCGCGGCCTTTGGCACTTTCTTCGACGTTATGCAGTTGCTGGCGTACCGGGTCGGCGGCGTACGCTTCTATTGTCGTCGCGTTAACCCGCTGGTTCTCGCGGATTACCGGTCGGATGTGTGAGGAGAGAAAGATCGGAACGTCGATCCCTTGAGCCGCCATCGCCTCTTTCAGAATCGCTTCCATGCGCTTCTCGTTCCGTGGATTGGCATAGGAGTGCAAGAAGCACACCGCGACACCCTCGACGTCCTGCGCGAGTATTTCTTCGGCCGCTGCGCGCGCGTCCCTTTCGTATAATGGGATGGTCACCTCGCCGAACATGTCGGTGCGCTCGGAAACCCCGCGGGTTCGCCGACGTGGTACCAGTGGGTCGTTGTGCACGTGCGTTGCCGCGTGCAGTCGATCGGCGTGTGAGTAACCGGACCAGACCTGCCGGCCCTGTTCCATTAACAATATGTCCTCGAACCCCTTGGAGGTTATGAGGCCAATGCGCCGCCCCGTACGAGTCAGCAGTGTGTTCAACATCGTGGTGCCGGCGTAGACCGAGACTTCGAATTGCGAAAATGCCGTTTTCTCGTCGAGATCCCATTGTGCGAACGCATCTTCGGTCGATTCGATGAAGCCTTCCGATTCATCCCACGGGGTCGTCGGTGCCTTGCCGATGACGAAATTGCCTTCGGTGTCGATGATGAACGTATCCGTCATCGTGCCGCCCGCGTCCATCGCGAGCCCTAATACATCGCGTGCCATACCAATGATCTTCTCGGTTCGAATGTGAATGTCGATTATAGGCCGATGCCGGAAGCGCTCAACGCACCGATCGGGTAGTCGTGCGTGGTCCGTGAATGCTGCGTTGCAGCATAAAAGGTTGCAATAGGGACCGAAAGCGATAGCGGAGACCTTCAGCACGGTAGAGGAGGTACTCGCGCGATTGGGCGGCTTTGACCGTGAGCTACGCTTCTTTGTCGACGAGTTCCAGGTTCTGACGAACGACGCGATCATCGCCCGAATGGGGCGCCTGCTCGAGCGCTTGCCGAGCCGCGTGACTTTGTATATTCGGATCGCGAAGCTTGCCGGAACTCGGTCTAGGCCGCTTGCAGTTACCTAATTCGGCGATCCGACGGGCGACACCGCCGCGTTCATCGAAAAGCTAGTCACCAGTACCAACCGCTAACTATCCAGTGAGGCCGGGGAAATTCGGGCGATTTTCGACAGTCTCACGGATCGGGAAATTGAAATCCTGGCGATGTTGGCGAAAGGCCTGTCGAACAAAACCATCGGGGCCCATATTTACGTTTCGGAGAACACGATCAAATACCATCTGCGGAGTATGTTTTCCAAACTCAGGGTGAGAAACTGGACCGAGGCCACGAATGTTGCGATTCGTTACGGGATCATCTGATTGCATCGTCCCCAAAAATATTCAAGCCGGCCGTCCTGGCGGCCGCTAAGGATCAAACGGAAAGCGGCCAGATTGCGACCAAGATGAATACTCACGGGCAAGCACAAGAACCGGTCTTTGTTTTCGGTTCCGATCTCGACGGTAAGCACGAATCCGAATCGGCGCTTGCCGCGGTGCGCTTTCATCAGGCCGAAAAGGGTGCGTGGAGTGGGTCTACCGGCAACGCCTACGTAATCCCCTATCTTGACAACGACGGCTGGACGCTGCCGCTCGAGGTGATCAAGAATTACGTCGATCCGTTCGTTGACTACGCGAAGGATTACCTCGAAAAACAGTTTCAGATAGCACGATTTGGCTGCGGTCCGGAGGCTCATACCGATGAGGCCATGGCCAGGTTGTTTGCGCAAGCGCCCAACAATTGCCGCTTGCCTGGATTGTGGTCACATTTTCTCGACGCCGCGCAGTCCGCCCGACTACTGGTGTTCGATCCCAGCGCGCAGATTGACGGGGACCTATGGCGATCCCAATTCGAGCAATACCTGGCGCTGAACGCACCCCTGTGGGATGTTCCATCGGTCGAATTGGTCAGCGTCGGCAACTCGCGCGCGATCGTCGCGAACGACAAAGTCGCGAAGCAGATGCACATAAAACACCGGGTATTCGGACCCAACGACGGGTACTACGGCAGCAACGCGGTAGTCGCGGCGGAATATCAGGCCGTCTGGTATGCGACGCACGTGCTCAGCGTCGCCGACTTCAACCAGACCGCGCACCCCGAACAGATGCGCATAATGCGCGCCGCCGCCCGCGCCGGCCTGCAGGTGGATCAGCTGGACGTCAATGCGGCCTGACCGCCGGCCGCGCAGGAAATGTTTCCGCTTAACCGTCCGTACCTTTCAGCCGATTCGATTTCCGGCTCAGCCGCTAACCGCCACTATCCGATTCCTGCCATCGCGCTTGGCCTGGTATAGCGCGCCGTCAGCACGTTCAATGAGATCCGCCGGTTTCGCGTCTCTTTCGGGTTTCGAGGTGGCGACGCCCGAACTGATCGTCACGAAACTGCAATCGGCAAGATCGGATCCCTCGTGGGGAATCTCGAGCGCCTGTACATCTTCGCGTAGCGCTTCGGCGACGTCGCGCGCACTGTCAAAATCGGTATTCGGCAAAATCACGGCAAGCTCCTCTCCGCCGTAGCGGGCGGCGAGATCAGCTGGACGCTTTAGCGCCTTTTCGATCGAGCGGCTAATTCTTTGCAGGCAGTCGTCGCCTTCCAAATGGCCGTAGGTGTCGTTAAAGGCCTTGAAATAGTCGATATCCATGAGGATAAGA
>CAZFZX010000024.1:0-18206 GCA_964523765.1 uncultured Enterobacteriaceae bacterium | reverse complement strand
GAGGATAAGAATCTCGCTGTGCGCGGCGGAATTCATTCTCCATCGCGTCATCGAAATGACGTCGGTTGGACAAGCCCGTCAGCCCGTCCCTGAGCGACATCTCGCGCAGTTTCTGCTCGACTTTCTTGCGCTCCTCGATTTCGTCTTCCAACTCGAAATTGAGCCGGATTGCATCAAGCATCGAGCGGGTTACCGGCAGCATTGCGCGTATCACAGTGCCCATGTAAGCGAATAGTGCCACGAAGATTCTTTGGTCGTGAAAGGAAATGTGAAGACCGTCTATCCTGTCGTCAGGCATGCCGATTTTTCGACGGCGCGGCTCGTCAAGTTCCTCTATACGCTGCGACGCTTGCCCGGTTTCCCCCTGTCGATCGACGGCATGTTGGGTTTCGGATTCGTATTGTTGAACGAAACGCCGCCAACCGGTTTCGCGATGGGCCTCACGGGACAATTCTGGAAGCTGGACGGTGGGCTGATACGGGTCGAGCCTGCCGAATTCGTCGAATTTCAACGGGACGGATTCAGCCAGGTCGTTTGGGTGTTCGAGCTGGAATCGACCGCCGCGAACCGGGTTCGAATTACGACCCGGACGTCAGTGAGATCCTGCGGAGAAGCGGCGCGGCGAAAAATGCGAAACTATTGGTATGCGATCTATCCCTTCAGTCGCTATATCCGCAGAGCGGTATTGCGAAGTATTGAGGAGTCGCTCAATTAGTCGGTCTGTAGCAAAGCGTTGTCCGGCTTGGCGCATTCGCATAACCACAGCCCCGGTGCAATAAGCCGCCGATTCATACGGTCTCCTGTTTAGGAGACGCTTATGCAGACTTTTCGCATTTTTTCTCATCGGGCGGTGCGACCGCTGATTTACCTCTGCGTCGTACTGTTCGCGGCCTACACACTCTCGCCCTTGTTGCAGGCGGGCGATCGCTATAACGGTTTTGAGGTCGCCGACGCGTTGATTCCGCCCGGTAAGATTGAATCCGGCGGCCCGCCGCGGGACGGGATCCCGGCTTTGACGCGGCCCGAGATGCTGTCGATTGAGAAGGCACAGTATTTGCGAGCCGGCGATCGCGTCCTGGGGCTTACCCATAACGGTGAGTCTCGCGCTTATCCGATCCGGTTGTTGAACTGGCACGAAGTCGTGAACGACACGGTCGGGGGAAAACCCGTCGTCATCACCTACTGCCCACTGTGTGGAACCGGCATGGTGTTTGACGCGGCGGCCGGCGGTGTCGCCCTCGAATTCGGCGTCTCGGGCCTGCTCTATAACAGCGATATGCTGCTCTACGATCGGCAAACGGAATCCTTGTGGTCGCAGATCATGGCGCGAGCCGTATCAGGTCGGTTGAAAGGTAGCGTGCTCGCGGTGCTTCCAGCAGTCTTTACGACCTGGGAAAATTGGGCGGAGGAGCATCCGGGAGGAACCGTACTCGACATCAACACGGGCTATCGACGGGATTATTCGCGCGACCCCTATGCCGGCTACGATCAATCGAGGACGCTGTATTTTGATGTGTCCAATAGAGACGGCCGCTACCACGCAAAAGACCTGGTCTTCGGGCTGGTATTGGACGGTCAGGTGAAGGTTTGGCCGCTCCGGGAGTTGGACGAGGTCGACAGTTGGCCGTTGACGGACTCGTTAAACGGGAGGGAACTGACGATCGATTACTACAAAGCGGGTCGGTCGGTGCGTATTGTCGGGGAGGCCGGCAAATTGCTCCCCGCGATTCCCGGCTACTGGTTTGCCTGGGTCGCTTTTTATCCCGATACCCTGGTGTTCAGCGCACCGCGCTAATCCGACGTTCGACGACCGCCGCTGCGCTCGAACGTTTTCGGTGCCTGAGGCGTCGTCCCGACTGCCGTCGAAAGGTGCCCGATCGCCACGACCGGCGGCGCCTTTCGCGTTACACTGACTGCCCGATTCCGCCCGTCTAAAGCGCCGCGTCACCGAAATGTCGTAAACGAGTTAGCTAACGCCGATCGGTGATCGCTCAGCGGGCGCCGGTGATGGCATGCGGCGAAAACAAACCGGTGCGCAATGTCGGTCCAGTTTATTCCAACTCACAGGAGTAATGTCGTGAAATTCACGTCTACCTTGGTAACCGGGGGGCGGTTGTTCGTGCTCTCGGCGATGTTAACCCTTATACCTCCGGCGTATGCCGCCAACGAGGCGCTGCTCGAATTGTTTAAGATCCTGCGTGACAAGGGCAGTTTGAGTCAGAACGAGTACGACATCCTCATGAACGCGGCGAAGGCCGAAGAAGAGAAGACGGAGTTCGCCAATCTCCAGGCCCGGCAGAAGTCCGAGGAGAAACTGGCCACGGTCGATGAGAAAACCGGCAAGATAAAGTGGACGGAAAAGATCAAGCTCAAAGGCGACGTGCGGACCCGCTATCAATACGACGACCGCGATGGATCCCTCGAGCGTAACCGGGGCCGCTTGCGCTACCGCCTGGGCATTATCGCCAAGCCCGCCGATGGTTGGGAAGTCGGCGCCGGACTCGTGAGCGGCGGCAGCGATCCGCGCTCGACGAATCAGACTTTTGACAACACTTTTTCGACGAAAGGTATCAACCTCGATTACGCCTACATGCAGTATAGGTTCGCGAACGGATTCAAGGCGATCGCGGGTAAGTTTCGGCGCAAGAAATACTTATGGGCGCCGACCGACGTGATGTGGGATGGCGATATCAACCCCGAGGGTTTTTCCGTGAACTACGAGACGATGAACGCCTGGGGCGGCTTGTTCGCGAATACGGGGGTTTGGATTCTCGAACAGGAATCCAGTTCGGCGCGTGATCCGTATATGACCTATGGGCAGTTGGGGCAATCTTGGAATTCCGGCGACTGGTTCGGCACGCTAGCCGGAACCATCTACAGTTTTTCCAATATCGATTTCATTTCCGATATCACGCGAACGGTTGGCACGAACACCGGATCGAATCTCGGTTCGTTCAATCTGGCGCTGGAATTCGGTACGAAGATCGGAGGTGGTCGCGCGAAACTTCTCGGCGAATACATCGATAATTACGAGACGGACTCCGGCGAAGATCTCGCCTGGGCGGCCGGCGCGAAATACGATTACGATAAATGGGGTTTGAAATACGTTTACGCCGACATTGAAACGGACTCGGTGCCGGATTTTCTGCCGGATTCCGATCGATTCGGCGGCTGGACCGGTATTCGTGGACACGAAATCGCACTGTCTTATGCGTTGATGAAAAATGTCAAACTGGGGCTCGATTTCTACTCGGTCGAAACGATCAGCGGCGACGTCGACGAGGAACTCCTGCAGGCCGACTTGAACGTGAAGTTTTAATCGCACTGGGCGGCACGTCTCCCGATGATTAGTGCCCCCCGGGAGTAGCGGCTAGCCGCCCTTCAATAATTCTCCGGCGATGATCATTTGTCGCACCTGATTCGTGCCGGCGCCTATCTCCATGACCTTGCCGCTGCGATACAGGCGATTAACTTCGCTCTCGCGCATGAAGCCCATGCCGCCATGGAGTTGCACCGCGTTGTCCAGTACGCGCATGCTGGCGCGTCCGGCGTGGAGGACAGCTGCGGCGCTGCGCTTATGGATCTCTCCGCGCCCGCCTTCACCGGCGGGCACGAGGAGAATTTCGCGGCCGACCTGATAGGTCAAGGCACGCATTGTTTCGATATCGGTATACATATCGGCGAGGATCGCCTGCACCATCTGAAAGTTGCCGATGGTTTTTCCGAACTGTTGGCGCGTGTTGGCCTGTTCGACCGAGAGGTCGAGAGCGCGTTGGGTCATGCCGAGGCAATAGAAAGCACCGATCGTGCGTTCTATGTCGAGTCCGCTCATCATGATACCGGCGCCGCCATTTTCTTCGCCGACGAGATTGCCGGCCGGCACGCGGCAGTTATCGAATAGCAGTTCCCCGGTGGGGCTACCCCGCCAACCCATTTTGTCGAGTTTTTGCGCGACGGAGAAACCCTCGAAGGTATTCTCGACGATGAAGGCCGAGATTCCCTTATTGCCGCGCTCGGGAGCAGTCTTGGCGTACACGAGCAATACGTCCGCTACCGGGCCGTTGGTGATGAATAGTTTGCGACCGTTCAATACGTAGTCATCGCCGTCGCGGCGCGCGGTGGTCGCCATACTGCCGAGCGCATCGGATCCGGCGCCGGGCTCTGTCATGCCGAGCGCGCCGATCGCTTCGCCGCTGCAAAAGCGCGGGAAATATTGTTCCGTCTGCGACTCGTTGGCATTGCGTGTGAGATTGTGGATGCAGAGATTGTCGCTGGCGAGGAAAGATGCCGATACGGCGTGATTCCAATACGCCAGGGCTTCGCAAATGAAGCACTGTGCGAGCACGTCGAGCCCGGGGCCGCCGAATTCCGGCGCGATGGTCGTTCCGAGGAGGCCGTGTGAATGCATCGCGCGGAACTCTCTCTCCGGAAACCACTCGTCATCGTCCATCCGCCCGCAGAGCTCGTAGAGTTCTTCGCGCGCATACCGGAACGCCATGTCGTAAATCGCTTGGTATTCGGGATCGAACCCGTAGTGCGGCAGGTCTGGAATCGTCGGTGTCATCGTCATTAGCCTTTTGGGGTTGCTCCCCCGAGCGGCGCGCTCGGCGGGCACATTCGAAACTGCGTGGTCGGCGCCGTTGCGAATTATACCCACGAAAGTGTCGATATCGGCGGCGGCCGCCGCGGAATCAAGGTTCCCTGGCGGGCGTTCGAATCCACACCGTAGCGCGTACCAAAAAGGCGGTGTCGCGGCGGGCGCAGTGCGACGATGGGGACGAAACTACGGTCTGCGAGTTCGCCGATTGCTGGAATTTTCGGGCGAGTACTGGCGGTCTTATCACCGAGGAAGTACAATGCCCGGGCGAGCGGGATCAAGAGGTAATTCACCGCTCGCGGGGCCGGATCCGATTGGACCGGCTGGCTTCCGGGGGGAAGGCGAAAAATTGATCCAGATCAAATACTCGCGATTGCGAGGATCGCAAACTCCTTGGTACGAGAGTTTCTTACGAATAATAACTAGAACCCACCTGAACCACTCTTTATACCTCCGATAGGCGCAGAAATGCGCAAAAAGCGGCGGCGATCGAAGCTCGACACGATCGGCCTACGTGTATTGTTAAGGAGCTGGTTTGATGACGATATTGTCACCCCATGTGACGAAATCGATCCCTGTGGAAGTCGGGATGCAGAGTGCGTCGCTCGACATCTGGGATCGCAAGTACCGCCTTAAGGACCAGGTCGGGAAACCAGTAGACGAATCCATCTCCGGTACCCTCGAACGGGTGGCCCGCGCTTTGGCGGAGGTCGAAGAGACCGCCGAGCTCAGGGCTTACTGGTTTGACCAGTTTTGCTGGGCGCTGCACAACGGGGCGATCCCTGCTGGACGGATCCTGTCGAATGCCGGCGCCCGTGAGTACAAACCCGCGACTTCCACGATTAACTGCACGGTATCGGGCACCATCCGCGATTCGATGGCCGATATCCTCGCGAAGCTCCACGAAGGCGGTATGACCTTGAAGAGCGGGAGCGGCATCGGCTACGAGTTTTCGACATTACGGCCCCGCGGGGCTTATGTGTCGGGTGCCGACGCCTTCACCTCGGGGCCGCTGTCGTTCATGGATATCTACGACAAGATGTGTTTCACCATCAGCTCGGCTGGCGGTCGCCGCGGCGCGCAAATGGCAACCTTCGATATCGGTCACCCGGATGTTTTCGATTTCATCGCGGCAAAGCGGGAACCGGGGCGGCTGCAGCATTTTAATCTCTCGTTGATGGTGACGGACGAATTCATGCAAGCCGTCGACAAGGATGCCGACTGGCCACTCGCGTTTCCGGTGACGGTGGGCGAATTGCGCGACCTCGGGTTGAGCCTGGAGGATCCGTGCATCCTGTGGCGGGCGTGGCCGATCACCGAGGGTTATGTTACCGACGAGCGCGGGCGCGTTGCCTGCCGGATCAGCAAGACTGTTCGGGCGCGCGAACTTTGGGAGGCGATTATGACGTCGACCTACGAGTTTGCAGAGCCCGGATTCATTCTGATCGACCGCGTCAACGAACTCAACAATAATTGGTTTTGCGAAAACGTCCGCGCAACTAACCCGTGCGGCGAACAACCGTTGCCGCCCTATGGTTCGTGTCTGCTCGGGTCGATTAGTCTGACACGCTTCATTACCGATCCGTTCACCGAGGCCGCGCGGTTCGATTGGGATCGTTTTCGCGAGGTCGTACAGATCTTTACCCGGATGCTGGACAACGTCGTCGAGATCAACGGTCTCGTTTTGCCCGGGCAGAAGAATGAAATCCTGCACAAACGGCGCCACGGGATGGGTTTTCTCGGTTTGGGATCCGCTTTGGCCCTGCTCGGTATGCGTTATGGTGAAGCGGATTCGGTCGAATTCACCTCCGATATCAGCCGCGAACTCGCGTTGAGTGGGTGGCGCGCGGCGCTTCAACTGGCGCGCGAGAAAGGGCCCGCACCCATCATGGGCGAGGACCACGAGGTTACCGAAGAGATGCTGGAGCGCCGCCCGGAGATGAAGATGGACGGCTACGGCGTCGGTGACAAGGTTAAGGGCGCGGTGCTGCATGCAAAATACAGCCGCTATATGCAGCGCATTGCGGCGGTCGAGCCGGAACTCGTCGAACAGCTTGCCGAAGTTGGCGCTCGCTTCACGCACCACAGTTCGATCGCCCCGACCGGGACCATTTCACTGTCGCTGGCCAACAACGCGAGCAACGGCATCGAACCGAGTTTCGCGCATCATTATGTTCGCAACGTCGTGCGCGAAGGAAAGAAAAGCAAGGAAAAAATCGATGTTTTTTCCTACGAGATGCTCTGTTATCGCGAACATTTGGCGGGTGCTGCCGGCGATCTCGAAGAGACACTCGCACAATTACCCGACTGTTTCGTTACGACATCCGAATTACCACCGCAGGCGCATATCGACATCCAAGCCGCAGCGCAGCAATGGGTCGATTCCTCGATTTCGAAAACCATCAATGTGCCGGCTGATTATCCTTACGAGGAATTCAAGGACATTTACTCGAGAGCACATGAAAGTGGACTCAAAGGATGTACGACATTTCGCTTTAACCCCGCGCGATTTCAGGGCGTTCTCGTCAAGGAACAAGACCTGGAGAACACGGTCTACAAGTTTATCCTGGAGGACGGTGGGGTTGTCGAGGCGAAAGGAAACGATGAAATTGAATACGATGGCGAAATTCATACGGCTGCAAACCTTTATGACGCGCTGAACGAAGGCTATTACGGAAAATACTGACCGAGAGGTGAGGCATATGCTCATCAAGATTAATAAAAAGATCGTGGAGTTTGACATCAAGGATGAACCGAAAACCGAACTCGAGCCGCCGCCCGAAACGGCGGCAGAGGACGAAAATATCGTGCAGATGCACGAGAAGCTCGAACGCCCCGAAGCGCTTGTTGGCGAGACCTACAAAATAAAGACGCCACAATCGGATCATGCGCTCTATGTCACCATTAACGACATTGTGCTGAACATGGGGACCGAGCATGAGCATCGCCGTCCTTTCGAGATTTTCATCAATTCCAAAAATATGGACCACTTCCAGTGGATCGTGGCGCTCACGCGCATCATATCGGCGGTTTTCCGTAAGGGCGGCGATGTTACTTTCCTCGTCGAGGAATTACATAGCGTGTTCGACCCGCGCGGGGGGTATTTCAAGAATGGCGGCCGATTTGTGCCTTCGTTGGTGGCGGAGATCGGTGATGTAGTGGAAGAGCATTTGATTCGGATCGGGATCCTGAAGCCGCGCGAACTCGATCAAGGGCAAAAGGATTTTCTCGCCGCGAAGCGTGCCGAGTACGACAAAATACGAGAAGCTCGTGTCGAGACCGATGAACAGCAGTTTCCGGAATCTGCTACCTTGTGCGAAAAATGTCTCACCAAAGCCGCCATCTATATGGATGGGTGCTTGACTTGCCTGAATTGCGGCGAATCGAAGTGTAATTGAGCATCGGCAGGGCCGGATTCTTTCCGACCTGCGGTGCAAGGGTAGAACCACCTCGACTTACCCTCGAGCATCGGCTCAGTGCAGTTCGGGAGATTTGAAATGGTCGCGCCGATCGATCGATCTCACGTGGATGTCGAGCGTTGTGCCATCGCGATAAAGGGTCAGCGGAATGTTGCTCCCGGCGTCGCCGACCGCCCAGATCCGGCGAAAAAAAGTGGCTAGTTCGGCGATCTGTTCGCCTGCCACGCCGATGACGACGTCGCCGGCTCGCACGTCCGCCTGTTCCGCCGGACCACCTTCCAGGACACCGGCGACCATGAGGTTTTCGGGCGTATCGGTCACGAACAGCCCAAGCCATGGCCGGGGTGGTTTGAGTGTTGCGCCGTAGTCGAGCATTTCCTGCATGATGGGCTTGAGGATATTGATCGGCACGATCATGTTGCCGGCTGCGACGCCCGGCACGACGTTTTCCACGTATAGGGATCCGATCCCCGCGACGGTGCCGTCGCCCGCGATGAGGGCAGCGCCACCCCAGTTCGGATGAGGCGGGGCGGTGAAGATCGCTTCGTCTAGAACGTATTCCCAATAACCGGCGAATTCCCGTTTCGCCACGACGTTTGCGTCGAGTGACTGGGCGCGGCCGCCGAACCCGGCGAGGACGACGCTATCTCCCGGGATCAGCATGTCCGAGTCGCCGAGTTCGAGTACCGGCAAGTTCAGCCGCCCGAGCGTCTGCACGAGTCCGAATCCCGATTCGTAATCGTAACCGACGACGTGGCCGGTAACAGCCTGGCCGTCGTCGCCGATCAACCAGATCTCTTCCGCTTCGGCGATGAGATAACCGATGGTGACGACGAGCCCCGCGTCACTGATCAGGACGCCGTGGCCTGAGCGTTCGGTCCCTAGGATAGACGCGGTGAATGCACCTTCCGGAATACGCGAGCGCAACGATACGATCGACGACAGTGCAGCATTGAGATCGTAACGGACGGTGCTCGGGTCGGCCTGCAGCTCCGGAGTGATCACCGTTTGGGATTCGATTTTTTCCGTCACCGTCGTTTACCGCCTCGTAAAGTCGCGAATGATTTCGTTGATATCCGGTAGTGTGATCACACCATGCCAGCGAGCGACCATTCGGCCGTCGGGGTGGAAGGCGAATGTGAGAGGGACAATATCGACGCGGTCCCCGACGAACGCGGAGGCCGCCTCTCCGTCGGCCAGCAATAGCGGAAAGTCAATATCGTTTTCGGCGGCAAAAGTGCTCAATTCCTCGTGATTAGGATAACCGAAGCCGGGGTAGTCCACGGCGATCCCGAGCACCATGGCGCCGCCTTCGTCACGGCGATGAAACGCGCGCAGTGTCGGCAATTCGGTGAGGCAATGCGAACATCCCGGACTCCAAACGTTGACCATGACCCATTGGCCTCGGCCGACGTATTCGGCGAGCGTATGGGATTCGCCGTTCAAACCGACCAGGGTCTGGGTTTGGTCGTCCGAAGCCGCCGCCCCGGAGCACCAAATCGTCAATAACAGGAATAAAACAGGCCGCATAGTTAGAGACTGTAATACATGAACACAGTTTGAAGAAAGAGTATCTTTTCATTCATGTGACGGAAGACTTGGGAGCGACCGTTAAATGGTCCAGCCGTCGAGCGCTACGGGGGCCTTGCTGTTCGCGTAGTTTTGTTTTCTGGCCGAGGTCCCCACGCCCGCCGATCGCAGCGGTTATCCGGGCGCCGATACTGGCGTACCGCCTATTGATGCCTGCGTAGGCCCTGTGGTTGGCGCTCGCGATCCTGACCTGGTTGCGCATGTGCTGGGACGTTTTGCCGCCGACGGACTTTGGCGCGCCGGGTGCAAACCAAAAGAGGCGAGTGTCCCAGAATGAATCAGAGGTTCCCTAGGACTGTAATCCTACGCGCAGGTCACGCCGAGTGCTGAGAAATGCGCACCAGCCGGCCATCGAATGCGGCGTAATCGACCAGCGCTTTGGCGAAGTCGAGCGGTGCCGAATAGCACCAACCGACGCTCTCTACGGTGGTGTCGCCGTCGACGAAATCGTAGTAAGTGGTGTCGCCTTTGAGCGGGCAGTGTGACGTCTTGTTCGATGCGCGCAGGAACTCCAGGCCCGCGTCGGCAAGCGGAAAATAGATCACCGGATCGTAGATGTGGTAGCCAACCTCTGAAAGTTTCAATACTTTATCTGAATCAGCGATGACCCGATCGCCGATCATCGCGAAGTAGCGCGCCGTCGGATAAGAAAATTCCATGAAATGGCGCGGCTCGTCGGGTCTGTGGATAGCTTTTTCTATCAGCGTGATCTGTTCCATGTTGTCACCTCGATCGGTTAGGCGGCGTGGACGCTAGCGATGAGTTCGTCCCAACGGTTGAAGCCGACTTCGCCCGTCATCGCCATATAGAGCGAGATACGGTCGAGGGTCCCGTCGTAACGTTCCCGCAGTTGTGTTCCGAGTTCGGCCGGCGGACAGATCACGGCTACTTCCTCGAGCAATGCTTCGGGAACGGCTCGTGCCATTTCCGCGAACTTGCCTTCGCGCATCAAGCCGTTCAGCTGCTTTCCTAGTTCGTGGAATCCATGGTGCTTCAACAACGCATTGTAGCTCGGCGTCGAACCGTAGAAGGAAATCTGCCGACGCACGCTCTGTTCCATCGCGGTGGTTTCGGCTTCGGTTTCCCCGGTGATGACGAAGACGGGGGAATACAACTCCAGGTCGTCGACCGACATGCCGCGGGTTTTCGCGCCCTCGTCGAGCGCGGGTTTTACGATCTCATTGAGATAACTGATCGAATGCATCGGGTGCACGTGAAATCCGTCTGCTACCTCGCCGGCGGCGCGACACATCCGTGGATTCAAACCGGCAAGATAGATCGGAATGTTCGGATCGTCGATCGGGCCCGGATTGAACATGGGGTTGATCAATTTGAACCGATAGAACGGTCCTTCGTAATCCGGAAGCGAATCGTTTTGGAAAGTGTCCCAGATCGCCCGCATGCAACGAATGTAATCGGTAACGCGCGCCGCCGGGTGGTCGAAATCCGCGGAGAAACGGCGTTCGATGTGCTGGCGGACCTGGGTGCCCAGTCCTAGGCGCAGGCGGCCGTTCGAATACCGCTGCAAATCCCAGCCGGCCTGGGCCATCGAAAACGGCGTGCGGGCAAAAGCGACGGCGATGTTGGTACCGATCTCTACTCGTTTCGTGGCTGCGGCCGCGAAAGCCAGCGGAAAGAACGCGTCGTTGGCTGCCTCGAAGGTCCAGGCGCAGTCGAAACCGGCTGCTTCGATCTCCCGAGCTCTTTTCGTGGCGGCGTCCGGCGCGATCGCCGGCATGAGGGTATCGATTTTCACTGTTGATTTACCTCTGGAGATAGCTCCGCTGAAGTTTTTTGAACCGTTCGGCCTATTCACGCACCGGGTTCACGGGACGGTGCGTTCCATGGGTCCCATTTATCGGCATATGTTACCCGGCCGAGCGTACTTGGTACCAATCCGTGCCTTGGCCTTCTCGCCCAAGGGCGGCTATTATTCGCCGGTGGCGCGCCGTAAGCCGCCGCAGACGGTTTGTCAAACGACACCATGGATCAGATCCCACAACTCGACTGGCTTTTCGCGGTTCCTCTGTTCCAGCAGAAACTGCCAGGTTTCGCCGAACATCAGGGCGCGCTGCTCGATGTTTTGCAAGACCTGAAACGGCAGGACGCCGGGGTCCGGCGCAGTAACGTCGGTGGCTGGCATTCGGCCGATCTACAAACGTATGGGAGCTTGGGCGAAATTGGATGGCTGATGAAGCAAATACGCGGTTTCGCCGCTGCGTGTATCAGTCAGTTGAGCGCGTCGGGCGCAACGTTCGAAATCGTATTCGACGAAGTTTGGGCGATCATCAATCAGGAAGGTGATTGGAACACGCCGCACACTCATATGCCCTCGCAATGGTCGGGCGTTTGCCACTTGCAAGTGAATGACGACCCCACCGTCGAGCACAGCGGTAATCTGCTTTTCATCGATCCGGTGCCGTTGGGACCGCAGTTTCGCCGCCCGATCAACACTTTCGTCAAACCCAAAACCGGCGGCATATTTCTATTCCCGTCTTATATCACCCATATGGTGGAGCCTCACCACGGCGAAGCCGATCGCGTCGTAGTGGCGTTCAGCCTGCAGCTGCGGTCGTTGGTTTGATCAAGGAACCTCAGGCTCTTCGGAGGTTCCTTAAGAGTTTGTCGCTAATGCTTCGCGCAGCAGGTCGAGCCCGGCTTCGACGAACGTCCACATATTCGCCTCCCGGTCGGCGCTGCCCGTCTCGAGACGCTTCGTGAGTTTGACCGGGCCGTCTAAGGCGAGTACGCAGATCCCGGGCGGGTGGCCGTATCGGGTACCCGCGGGGCCGGTTGCCCCGAGTTCGGCAAGTCCCCAGGTGGCGTCGAGACTCTGGCGCATCGCCGCCGCGCAACAGGAGACGTAATCCTCGCTCAGCGGCGTCATGCCTTTCAATCGGTCATCCGGTATATTGAGCAGCGTTCGGCGGGCTTCGATGGTATAGACGACCGTGCCGCCGAGAAAATAGGCGGACGCGCCGGGAACGGCGAGCAGTGAAGCCGAGATCAACCCTCCGGTCGAGGACTCGGCGACCGCGATTGTTTCGCGTCTTTCCACGAGCGTAGCTGCGAGGTCGGCGGCAATGGTGCTGATCGTTGTCATTGCAGCTTGGGATCCTAAGTGAATTTTGAATACGAATTCAAGCGGCGAACCGAACGATTTGGGGGCGCCGGTTCGGTCGAAAGCACCTCGGCGGATTGCTGAGGCGGGCCGATCCGGTGGGTCCGACTTTCAAGGCGCATGTTTGCAATCGCTACGGCGATTACCGCGAACTGACGGTCGCGGCGAAGTCTTGGTCCGAAACCGGGCGTTCGCCGTGGGATTCCCGGATCTGCTCACGATACAGGGAAAGTACCAGCGTAAACCGGCGCTGCCATTCGTTCCCGGCAACGAATTCAGCGGTGAGGTGGTGGCCGTCGGCCCGGGCGTAGACCGGTTCGGTGAGGGCGAGGCGGTCATAGGCACGGCGACGCTCGGAGCCTACGCGGAGCTTGTGGTCGCGCCCGCCGAAAATTGCTTCCCGTTGCCACAACCGTTCGATTTTGTTCTCGGTGCCTCATTTCAGGTCGCCTACAAAACTGCCTATGTCGCCCTGGTCGAGCGGGGCAATCTCAAGGCGGGCGATACCCTGCTCGTACACGGGGCCGCCGGGGGGGTAGGCCTCGCCGCGGTCGAAATGGGCAAGGTGCTCGGCGCACGTGTGATCGCGGCGGCTTCTACCGAAGCGAAACTCGAAGTCGCGGCGGTACAAGGCGCGGACCACGGTATCAATTATGCCGACGGTAGGTTTCGGGATGCGGTGAAGGAACTGACCGAAGGTCGCGGGGCGGATGTCATTTTCGACCCGGTGGGAGGCGACGTTTTCGATGAATCGCTGCACTGCATCGCGCCTTTCGGCCGGATCTTGGTGATTGGCTTTGCCGGGGGGCGGATTTCGGCAGCGCCCGTAAATTATGCTTTGCTTAAGCAGATCGCGATCGTAGGAGTGCGCGCCGGTGAATTCGGCCGTCTCGACCCCGAGGGCGGGAGACGGGCGAACCAAGCCGTGTTGGAGTTGGCCAATTCCGAACGGCTGCATCCGGTCGTGCACGCGCGGTTCGGCTTCGATGAAGTGCGCGGCGCGTTCGAGGCGATGGAGGCGCGCTCGATAGTGGGGCGGATAGTGGTCACCGTCAATCAATAAAGCGTGGGCCGACCCGGTGCGATTGTCTTGGGCGCTCTCGCGCATGCGCCCGAGGGGTTCATGATTAAGTTCAATCTAAACAGAGGGGATGAACATGTCGACAGACTACTCGCAGTTTTCCGAAATCCAGGTCTCGCGCAGCGGCGCGGTCCTGCAGCTGACGTTCAACCGGCCCGAGGCATTGAACGCGGTGAACATGGCAATGCACGGCGAGCTTTCCGAAATCTTCCGTCTGATCGCCAAGGACCGGGACACCCGAGCGGTCCTGCTGACGGGTTCCGGGCGGGCGTTTTGTGCCGGCGGCGACCTCAAGGATTTTACCGATATGACCGGCACGCGCTTAGACGATCTGTTCGTGGAGGCGCGCCGCATCGTTGTCGATATTTTGGAGATGCCGCAGCCGTTGGTTGTCGCCATTAACGGCCCGGCCTATGGTTTGGGAGCCACGATCGCGCTGCTCGGCGATGTCGTTTACGCTTCGCAAACAGCGCGCATTGCCGATACCCATGTGGTCGCCGGGGTGGTGGCAGGTGACGGCGGTGCGATCATCTGGCCATGGTTGATCGGGGCGGCGCGGGCCAAGGAATTCCTAATGACCGGCGATCCGGTTTCGGCCGAGGATGCCGAGCGTATGGGCCTGATCAACCATGTGATGGCGGCCGATGAGTTACTGCCCGAAGCCTTGGCTATGGCGCAGCGGTTGGCGGCGGGTCCGCGCCTGGCGATCGAGGGCACCAAGCTTTCCGTCAACCAGCTGCTGCGCGATGCAGCCAACCAGGTGTTGGATGTGAGCCTGGCCACGGAAAAGGCCTGTTTTACCAGCGAGGATCATCGTGAAGCCTTAGCCGCATTTCAGGAATAACGTACGCCACGTTTTCAAGGGCGTTGAGCGAAATCCCGTAAGGATTAGGATCACGTAGCAGCCCGGCTGGGCAGTGCCAGGTCTCGTTTTCTACCCGCCTCCGCCACGCTTGATTGCGATCATCAGGACCGGGCCCGTTACACGGCTGGAAAAGCGAGCGCCATGACCGGACCCGGATACGAGACGACTCCGGTGGACGGCTACGAGGCTAACTGAGCAGCTTTCCCATTCATTCCTCTAGTTGCGCCCTGACCGGGATTGAAGAGTCAACAGCCGGCGGCCGAACAGCGTTATCAGACCGGTCAGCAACAGCGGCAGCCCTGCCGGCAGAGGTACCAAAGCCGGGAGGGGCTCGAATGCACCGTTGAACCCGGTTGCGGCCGCCTCGAACTCGATTTCGACGCCCGGGCCGGAATCGAATGAGATCACCGGATCGATGAATGCGCGTGAGAACAGGTTGAAACCGTCGACGGCTGCGGCGCTCGCGTAGAGTTCCAGAGAGTAGGTGGTCCAGGTCTGCAGGGTTAGGGTGGCATCCCACAGACCGATGGAGGGATCCGGCGATGGCCCCAGCGTGAACAGCGTGGTGAAATCGGTGAAAGGGCCGCCCGAGAATCCTTTCCACAGTGTTGCACTGACTTTGCCAAAGACACCTTTGTAATAATCGCCGACCAGCGTTACATCGACCGGCACATAGGAGTAGTCAGCTGTCGTCAGCTGGAATTCGACGATAGCGCGCGCGATGGACTGCGTGGTGTACGCCCCCGGTACGAGAACGGCGTAGGCATGAGCGGCGAGGCCGCTGCCGTCGTATTCGAGGGCCGACACGCCCTGGCTCGATGCGAAACCGTTCGACGGGTCGGGGTGAGAGGCTGTCCACGGGGCCGGCCCGTTATTGTACGGGACGTTCGTGTACAAGGTGGAATAGTCGAGAGCTTTCGCCTCGACGGTGCATCTAATGCGCGGTGACTGCGTCGTGCAACGTGGTACCCGCCACGCGTGGCGCAACACCGGTAAGGTCCCCTTCGTCGCCGCGGCCGTCATGGTCGGCGGCACTCGGGATGGGTAGTTTCGCCCGGAAACGCCGAGGGGTGGCTTGCTCAGAGGTCCCTCAAATATTTGAATAACAGACGCGCCGATTTCGGTTGCCCGTTGTTCTCTTGCCGCTCGGCGCGCGCCTCGCCAACGAGCCGTCGCAGGCGCTGGCGGTCCGTATCGGGGCGGCGTAACAGAAATGCTTCGACCGCCTCGTCGCCGCCAGTGAGCAGTTCCTCGCGCCACCTTTCGATCTCGTGGAACCGTGCGACCGTTTCCTGTGCTGGCCGCAGTTCCTCGCGCAGCGCCCGCCGGATCGCATCGACATCCTCGCGCGGCAGCAGAGCGCCGATATAGCGCAGTTGCCGCTGCCGTGCGCGGCGATTCATCGGCCGCGCGTCCCGTACGGCGTCGAACAACGCCTCTGAAAGCGGCAGCCTGGCCAGGTTTTTTTCCGGTAGTTCCACCAGTTCGCAGCCGAGAAGCTGCAGGGCGCGGAGGTCACGTTTGACCTGGGATTTACTTTGTTTCGGTGCTGATTCCATGGCCCAACCCGGTACTTCTCGCCCCAGCGGGCGTTACAAAGTCGTGAGGTCCTGGTCCGAGAGTTCGTGACCCCAGTCGCGCTTCGCCGCGAGGTAGCGTCGATTCCAGGGGTTGACCCCGATGACGTGTTTCACCGGGGTTGCTTGCCGTAGGCCGAGCTCGGCGAGATCGTTGACCTTTTTCGGATTATTGGTGAGCAGACGAAACGGGCGGTCGCCAACGAAATAACAGAGCAGAGCGGCCGCGTCGGTGAAATCGCGCGAGTCGTCCGGTAGACCGAGCGAGCGATTTGCTTCATAGGTATTCTCACCTGCATCCTGCAGCAAATAAGTAGCGGCCTTGGCCCACAGACCGATGCCCCGTCCTTCGTGTCCGGACATATAGATGACGAAGCCGCCTTCCGGGTCCAGACGGATGCGGTCGAGTGCGGAGACGAATTGCGGACCGCACTCACAGCGTTGGGATCCGAACACATCACCGGTCAGACAACTCGAATGGACTCTGATGAGCGGATCCTTGCTTTTGTCCGGCTCACCGATCATCAGCACACTATTAACGGCCATGCTCGAGGCCAGCATCGCGAACAAGCGCTGACCACCCTTTTTACTGAGGTCCCGCGCAAGTTCCTCCACTTTCGCGAGTTCGGTGCTGCGTACGGTGGCATACCACTGGGTGGCGACACTCACTTCTCCGAGTTCCAGGGGCAGGGGGATAGGACCGAGGATATTGATCGCGAGTTCACCGTCCGGCGGTATCTCGTTGACGGGGATTTCCCTACCGTTAGCGTCGATCCGGATCAGTTTGTGTTCATCGATCAGGCGCTGGCGGATGGTCGGGTTGAGATACGTGAACATGGTGTCAATGCATTGCCTTTTGTTTTGCCTGTGCGCCTTGCGGGTAATGATAGCAGCGTCGGTCCGCTACCGGTCGGTGTTGATGGTTTTCGGATGATCGCTCAGTGCTTATGTGTCGACGAGGAGTGCGCGTAGCTGTCGTCGCACCGGTGGGGTCAGCCCGACGGCCTCGCGCAAGTACGATTCCACCGAGCCGAACCGGGACTCCATCGCCGCGAATGAAGCGCCGATGTAGGCGGGCTTTGCGGCCATCACGACCTCGACTACGTCCGGATCCGCGCCGTCTTCGAAATATTCGACTTTTTCGATACGACCTTGGGTCATAGCATAGTCTGCGATCACCGCTGCTCGCGGTGTACCGATCGCCAGCAATATAATGGCCGCCACCATCCCGGTACGATCCTTGCCGCTGGTGCAATGAACGATCGCCGGAACCTTGCCTGGTTCGAGCAAGTTCTCGATGATGCGCCCGTAATCCTCGGCGTGATCGAGCGTCAACGCTTCATATTGTCTGATCATTGTTTCATGCGCTGCCGCCGGGTCGCAGGCGCCTGAATTGATCGCCTCAAACATCGGTAAGGTATGGCGCGGCAGAAACGGATGGGAGATCTGTTGGGCGTCCACGCTTTCGGGTAGTCGGTTCGGCGCCCGTTCACGTTCGTCTTCGATGCGCATATCGATGATCGTCGCGATCCTCAACTGGCGAAGACGCTCGCCGTCCGCGGCGGTCAAATTCGATAGCCGATCGGAGCGGTACACGACGCCTCGACGCGTGACACCGGCGCGGGTACGGATGCCGCCCAGGTCACGGAAGTTCGTGGGGCCTTCTAATTCGATGCCGCGTAATGCTTGATCATCGGCCAGTTTGTTCATTTCGTTTCATTCACAGCGAACGTCGGATGAATTCACGGATTTCCGGACCGTACTCGGGATCGCCGTTGCGCGGGCCACATCTCGACGATCCAAACCCGGTAGACGGTGATCTCGCCCCAAAAATAGCCGGGGGCGAGGCGCTTCTACCACGATTCGCGGCGTCGCAGCCACTTCGCCGGGTCGGGAAATCCACCTAGCCTGCAATATTCATGAACCCACGGCTGCGGACGCGGATCTGCCTGCATC
>CAZFZX010000023.1:0-30677 GCA_964523765.1 uncultured Enterobacteriaceae bacterium | reverse complement strand
GATCAGGTCGCCGCTTGATTCAACTGCCTGAACACCAGATTTGACAATAACTCTAATCCAGCACGATGGTCGAATTGTCGGGTTACGGTGCTCATCAAGCCTAACCCAAGCTACGGTGCACGTGTGTTCAGTCTTTAGGCAAGTCTCATTAGAATACGGTTCAATGGACGAACCCTGGCAGTTGATCTTCAATCCCGTCGCCGGCGCCGGCGCCGGCGCCGGCCGCGCGGCGCGAGCGCGCGCGGCGGTGATCGGGCATCTACGAGCGCTTGGTATCGAGTTCGAGGACCATGACACCGAGGGCCCTGGTCATGCCGCGATGCTTTCCCGGGAGGCATGGAGGGCGGGCCGAAAGAGATTCTTGATCGCAGGCGGCGACGGCACCGTAAGTGAGGTCATCAACGGCATATTCGATGGCGGTGTGCCGGACACCCAGCCGGTTGTGGCGGCGATCCCGCTCGGCTCCGGCAACGACTGGGTGCGCAGCAGGGGCGCCGAAGTCGGCGTCGCTCGTATCGTCGAGAAACTCGCGGCGCCGAGCTATCGGGAATGCCCCGTCGGTGTCGTGCGAGGGGTTGACGGGGACCAGGAGTGGCAACGTTATTTCGCTAATTCAGCGGGTATCGGGCTCGATGTATGCGTACTCCGGCAGCTGCCGCGATGGCGCGTCGCGGCCGCGCGGTACGCGGTTGGTTTGGTGCGTGCTTTCGGTACGTTCGAGGCGCGAGAGGCGTGCTTAATAGCCGATGGCGAGGCTCGGCGCGGTGTGTCGCTTTTGAATCTGTGCGCCCTCGGTGCGTACACCGGCGGTGGTATGTGCCTCGCTCCGCATGCAAGCGCCGCGCCGCGAGAACTGGCGGTAACCTGGGTTGCCGACGTCTCCTGGCGGCGTCTGGCGCTATCTGGTCGCAAGATCTACAACGGTACGCTGGGCGAGCGTCCGGAGGTCGCTCTGTATCACGCTAAAAAAGTCGAATTCGTCGCCCCGGCGGGAGAACCTTTGCAGATCGATGGAGAAATCATCGGCGTGACGCCCGCGGTGGTTGAGATCTTCCCGGCAGCCGTGCTGACTTTGGCGGGGCAGCTGTAAGGTGCGCGATTCGCTTGCCGATTCGAAAAGCACGCGCTGCTTCGCCTACGCGTTCGGCCTGCCTTTTCTCGGCGGGACCGCCGGTATTCCGGTCGGATAGCGCACCGCAGGTGGCTTTTCTCCCTCGTTGATCGGAACAGAAATTTGCATTCCGGACGCCTTCGCGCACTGGATCCGTGTAGACTGGTGCGGTGCACAATTCAAGTAACTGAAACGAATGCTGTATCACCTGTACGATTGGAACCATGCTGTCATCCGGCCCCTACGGGCGGCGGTCAATATCAACCGTTTTTTGCTCGATCACGCAGGTAACCCGTTCGCTGGGACGTACGCCGGCAAAGTTGCCTCCGCCGCGTTTGAGGTATTCGACCGAGTAACCAAACGATACGGCAAGCCCTCTTTCGGTATCGATTCGATTGATATCGGCGGTCAGAGCGCCGCGGTGGCCGAGGAAGTCGAGCGGTCGCTGCCGTTCTGCGATCTTCTCCATTTTCAACGGGCGCCCGAGATAATACGCAGCGCCCGTCGATCGGAAGACCCGCGCGTTCTGTTGGTCGCGCCGCTGTCCGGTCATTACGCGACCCTGCTGCGGGGCACGGTCCGAGCGTTGTTACCGGCCCATGACGTATACGTTACCGATTGGCGCGACGCGCGGGACGTTGCGCTCAATGTCGGCAGTTTCGACCTTGATGATTATATCGATTACGTGATCGAGTTCATCCGACACCTTGGGACCGACGTGCACGTGATCGCGGTGTGCCAACCGGGGCCGGCGGTCGTAGCGGCGACGGCATTGATGTCAGCCGCCGGCGATCCGTGCGTACCGGCGAGCGTCACCTTGATGGGCAGTCCGATCGACACCCGGATGAGTCCAACCAAACCCAACCTGTTGGCCGTCAGTAAGCCGCTCAATTGGTTTGAACGTAATGTCATTATGAATGTGCCATTTCCGAACCCCGGGTTCATGCGTCGTGTCTACCCGGGTTTCCTGCAATTGACCGGATTCATGACCATGAATCTCGACCGCCATCTAAGCGCGCATCACAAACTCTATTCCGATCTCGTCGTCGGCGACGGCGATTCCGCTAAGGCGCACCGGAAGTTTTACGATGAGTATCTTGCGGTCATGGATCTGACCGCCGAGTACTATCTGCAAACGATCGACGTCGTTTTTCAGCAACACGCTTTGCCGGACGGGCGCATGTTTCACCGAGGTGTCAAGGTCGACACAGCGGCGATCCGCCACACCGCGTTAATGACCGTGGAGGGCGAACTCGATGATATTTCCGGCATCGGCCAGACCCAGGCCGCCCACGAGTTGTTTGGCAACGTGCCGGACAGCAAACAAATCGATTACATTCAGGACGGGGTCGGGCACTACGGGGTTTTCAACGGATCTCGCTGGCGCGCGGAAATAGCACCGCGGACCACGCGATTTATTCAGTCCAACAGGCGCTAAGTATGCGTTACAAAAGAAGCTTCATTTCCGTGCTTATACCCGCGCCCGTCGCCCCTTATTCCCAAACTGATCGATAATCAGGAACACCTATTAGGCAGTTTGCCGGACCGGGGTAGGACGTTACTCGACGCGGGCGGCGATTGCCTCCACTTCGATTTTCCATTCCGGCAACAGTAACCTGGGCACGCATACCGCGGTTGATGCCGGCGGTTCGTATTCGCCGAGATCGCGGCGCCGCGCCGCGGCATAGGCAGGATAGATCTCTTCGTCTACGATGAACGCGGTGAGCTTGACGATATCAGCCGCGTCCATTCCGGCGGCGTTGATTACCGCGATTACGTTGCGCCAAACATTGTTCGCTTGTTCTACGCCGTCTGCGGGTACGCTTCCGTCGGGCCGCGCCCCGATCTGCCCCGAAAGGTGTAATACACGTGCGTTGGGCGGTATCACCACACCATGGCTGTACGCATTGTTGAACGGTTTCATAATGCCGTCCGGAGTGATCTTCTCTAGCATGTTGCTACTCCTTCGTGTCGGTAATGCGACGACGTTGGTCGACGCCTTTTTTTTGGGGGGGGGCTGCTAACGAGTGTTCCTGCCGGAGGGTCGGCAAGCGAAGCGATTCAAACGCGGTGCGTTCGGCGTCATACCGGGCGTGCCTCTGTTTCGTTCAGGAGCGATTTTCAGGCGATAGCGCTGGTCCGAGAAGAAAGCCCCTTGTTTCTTTCCGTCACTCGCGGTCGTAGATGCGCACGAACTCGATTTTCCGCCGCCACGCGGGGTTCTTGAGCGAGGTCGTCAATTGGAGTCGGTCGCTCGAGGTGAGCTCGAAACGTTCGGTCATTCGCTCGGCGCTAGTTGTCCGTGTTTCGATCACGACCGCGTCGCCTTCCACATAGGCGAGCGTCTCGCCAATCGCGTCTTTCGATAAGCCCTTACCGGTTGCCGAATGCACGCGCCCGTATGGGTTCGGATTGATGAGGCGTTTGAGTTTTCCGTCATAGGCGATGATGATGCGCTCGGAAATATAAAGTTTGATCAACGCCGCCGATACCATTTGACGTACTGTCACGCTCGCGTTTCCTACCGCACCGCCGCGCCGAGAATCCCAACTATCCGCGCGCTGTCGGCGAGCTGCGAAAGGGTCTGGTTTTTCCGGATCGTTGATCGACCCATGTTCCGTCGACCAATCCCTGTGTTCTTGTTTGAGCTGTTTCACTTCTTCGTTGAGCGTTTCCGAGTCGCCCTCGTTGAGGCGCCACGTGCCGCTGATATCGTTCGGTCCGGCTGCGGCTGGCATGCTAACACCTAACAAACCGTATACTGTCATCACCTTGATGACGTTCCGAGCGTATGTTCCCATGGTCGCTATCACGATCCCGCTCCATCGACTTGAGCAATCTATGTCAGCTGATCCTTTTATCAACCCGGCACAAGGAAGTAAAGGTCCGAACCGAAACCACAATCGCGGACGTGCACTTTCGGCGAGCCGCAGGCGCATCGATCTGTCGGGAAATGACGGCTAGATTGAGACTCGTGACGCTTTACGGCCTCGTGTTATTCGCGGCCGGGTGTCCGCGCACACAGGACGGTTTGTTGGTTCCGAGCCCGGTGGGCATCGATCCCATAACGGCAGCAGGTGCGGGTGTTCGCAGATTGCCCGCGCCGAAGCGCGAAGCTTTCTCGGTATGTCACGGACACACGTGTCGTTTCGTGAGCGTTGCGCAGCTTTCCCGAAAGCAGTGGAAAACCATCAGTGCGGCGTTCGTCACGAAAACGGATTCGCCCGAGTACGAACGGCGCGCGATTGCTCGCATAATCGGCGTGATGGAATCGATGGTCGGCGAACAAATCGGGACCGACGGCGATCTCGCGCGTAACAAGACCAGCGGTGGCGGATACGGTCAAATGGATTGTATCGACGAATCGAGTAATACGTTGACTTATCTGACGCTGCTGCAAGATGCAAAGCTGTTGCGTTGGCATCGGGTGGGATCAAGACTGAACCGCGGACCGTATACTTTGGTCTTGCAGGCGCCGCATTCGGCCGCCGGGATAGTCGAAATCGACACCGGCAAGCGGTTCGCGGTCGATTCGTGGTTCGGCGACAACGGTGCGCGCGCCATCGTCGTGCCGCATCGTGCGTGGTCTCGGGGCTACCGGCCGCCGGAACCGCCAGGTGCGCCGTGAAGTACGGCGCACGTGTTGCGTTCAATAGGAACGCGGGAGGTCGAGCACGCGCTCAGAAATATAGTTCAGAATCATTTCCCGGCTGACCGGCGCGATCCGGGGGATCATCATCTCCCGCATATAGCGCTCGACGTGGTACTCCTTCGCGTAACCCATACCGCCATGCGTCAACACCGCCTGCTCGCAGGCGTGAAACCCGGCCTCCGCGGCAAAATATTTCGCCGCATTCGCTTGTGCGCCGCATTCGCCGCCCGCGTCATAGAGCATGGCGGCGTTATAGGCGAGCAACTCGGCCGCTTCGAGGTCGATCCAGCACTTCGCGAGTGGGTGCTGGATAGCCTGGTTCTGACCGATAGGTCGATTGAAAACGACACGCTCCTTGGCGTAGTCGCAGGCGCGCCGCAACGCAGCACGGCCAAGGCCGACTGCTTCGGCCGCCAGCAGTATGCGTTCCGGGTTGAGTCCGTGCAGAATATAATGAAAACCCTTGCCTTCCTCACCGATTAGATCTTCACGAGGGATCGGCAGGTTGTCGAAGAACACGGCGTTAGAGTCGACAGCTTTGCGGCCCATCTTCGAAATTTCGCGCACTTCGACGTAGTCACGGTTGAAATCCGTGAAAAAAAGGCTGAGGCCGTGGGTCCTCTTTTCGACTTCGTCTTTGGGCGTTGTGCGCGCGAGTAGCAGGATTTTGTCCGCGCGTTGCGCCATCGAGGTCCAGTGCTTTTGACCGTTTACGACATAGCCGTCGCCGCTGCGTTCGGCGCGCGTAGTGAGACTCAGGGTATCCAGACCGGCGTTGGGTTCGGTAACGCCGAAACAGGCAGCTTTTTCGCCGCTGAGCATCGGTGGCAGCATCCGTCGCTTTTGCTCATCGCTCCCAAACACGACCACCGGGTTGAGGCCGAAGACGTTGAGGTGGATCGCGGAGGCGCCGCTAAACCCAGCTCCGGATTCGGTGACTGCTTGCATCATTAACGCGGCTTCGGTGATGCCGAGCCCGGAGCCGCCGAATTCTTCCGGCATGGCGATGCCGAGCCACCCGCCTGCCGCAACCGCGTCGACGAATTCCTGCGGAAAGCGGCCGTCATTATCAGCATCGAGCCAATAATCAGGGTCAAAATCGGCACAGAGCTTCCCTATAGCGTCCCGGATCGCCAGTTGGTCTTCGGACAGAAAAAGCGACATGTCAGTTTCCTTCAATTGCAAAGTAGAGCGAAGCTAAGTGGACGACCCGGTAGCTGTCAAGGGCGCCCGGCGTTTGCCGCGCGGGGTGGCGCCGTCGTACGACCGTTGCCATGGGGTATAATCTGCGTCCCCGACCGGCGACATCTTTAACAATAGCGATGCACTCAATACGAATAGAACCGATAGCGGAGAACCTCACCCCTAGAGTCCCCGAAATGATCGGGTTTGGGCGGCATTTTACCGACCGTATGTTTACGCATCGATATACCGAAGCGGACGGTTGGGGAGAGCCGTCGATTGGGCCTTACCGCGATTTCATTCTCGACCCCGCGGCCGCCGCGTTCCATTGCGGCCAGATGGTTTTCGAAGGGACCAAGGCCTATCGTCGCCCCGACGGGGGCCTCAACTTGTTCCGCGTCGATCGTAACGTTGCAAGGTTCAATCTCTCGGCGGAACGCATGGGTATGCCGACGGTCGACCCGCAGCTCCATATCGAAGCCATCGAGATCCTGGTCGGGCTCGAGCACCGTTGGGTGCCTGATGTCGAAAGTGCGTCGCTGTACATACGGCCCGTTATGATCGCGACGGAGGCGGCTTTGGAAGTGCGCGCCAGCCGAGAGTACCTTCACTACATCATCGTCAGTCCTGTCGGCCCGTATTTTCCTGACGGATTCAAGCCGGTCTCCGTTTACGTTTCGCACGACCACGTACGCGCCGTACGCGGCGGTACCGGCGAAGCGAAGACCCCTGGCAACTACGCCGGGAGTATTGCCGTATCGGAAGCGGCGCGCCAAAAGGCGTGCCAGCAGGTTCTATGGCTCGACGCCGTGGAACGCCGCTATATCGACGAAGTCGGCGCGATGAACATTGCGTTTGTCTATTCCGGCCGGGAGATCAGGACCCCGCCGCTGTCGGGAGCGATCCTGCAAGGGGTAACGCGCGACTCCGTGATGCGACTGACCGGGGACCTCGACTTGGAAATGCACGAGCAAACAATGACCATCGATGAAGTATGGCATGACATCGAGAGTGGAGAGATCACCGAAGCGTTCGGTATGGGGACGGCCGCCGTTATTGCGCCGGTAGGCCGCCTCGTTTACCAGGATCGCGAAGTTTCTTTGAACGGCGGCGACAGCGGTCCGGTCGCGCGGCGGTTGTTCGACGAGTTGACGGCGATTCAGTACGGGCGTTCAGCCGATCCCTACGGCTGGACTACGGTCGTGCGCCTCGACCAGATCGGTCGGGTTGCCGCCGCCGAACCGTCCCGGAAGTGAGCGGCAATATGCCATGATCGGAACCGCAAAGGGCCCGAGTTTCGCCATAATTGTGTCGTAAGATTGGTGTTTGGCGGGCTCCCGGGCGTGGCGCAGCTCGGGGTGTTATGCATCAAAAGAGCACAAGGTATACATCAGATGGACTCGATTTTTGGCAATGGTTGTGCGTGGATAGACGGCAACTACGTACCGATCGAGAAGGCGGGTATCCCGATCACCGACACCGGATTTACCCGCTCCGATCTCACTTACGACGTCGTTGCGGTTTGGAACGGCAAGTTTTTTCGACTCGAGGATCACCTCGAGCGGTTCGAACGCGGTTGGAATCGGATCCGTATGCGACCGTCGCTCGACCGGGCCGCAATCAGGCAGATCGTTCACCAATGCGTCACGAAATCCGGGCTCCGCGATGTTTACGTCGAGATGATAATGACCCGTGGTATCCCGGTCGACGGCGACCGTGATCCGCGTAATTTTGAAAACCGGTTCTATGCGTTCGCCATTCCGTATGTCTGGATAGCGAAACCCGATCAGCAACTGCAGGGGATCAGTTTGGCCATTGCCAACGATACCCGACGGATCCCGGCGGAATGCGTGGATCCGACCGTCAAGAATTTCCAGTGGGGAGATCTGGTGCGCGGCCTGTTTGAAGCCTACGACCGTGACGCTCATACAGCGGTGTTACTGGATACAGCCGGCTATGTCACCGAAGGCCCGGGTTTTAATGTCTTCATTTGTGAGGCGGGCCGCTTGATCACACCGCCCGATGGGGTTCTGCATGGCATCACCAGGGCGACGATCATCGAGCTTGCGGGAGAACGGGGAGTCGCGTGCGCGACGGAACGCTTTGCGGCAGAGCGTTTGCGCAACGCCGACGAGATCTTTCTAACCAGCACGGCGGGCGGGGTGATGCCGGTAACTGAGATAGATGGTGAGGCGGTCGGCGGCGGCGCCCCGGGGCAGGTGACGATGCTGTTAAGGGAATTGTATTGGCAGGCGCACGAGCGGCCGGAATGGACCGAAGCCGTTCGCTACGACGCGCCGACCCCGATTTCGGTTGGGGTTCGGGCGTGAGCTGGCCCGGCCGTTAAGAACGCTGTAGTCCTTGCTGCGCGTGGCCCTCAATCGCCGTCATACCGACCCCGGATCAAGTCCGGGATGACGGTGACGACGCACAGTCATCGGCCTTTATTCCGAAACTGATCGATATTTTGGAACACCGAATTAGCCGTTGTTGATGCCGGTGAGGAGTTCATAGCACACCGCGAGCGTCGGAGTAGCAAGGCCGAGCCGTAGGCCTTCTCGGATGGCGAAGCCGAGCGTTTCTTCCACCTCTAGGCGTTTCCCCCGTTCGAGGTCCTGAAGCGAGGACATCCGATGTCCGGCGGCACTCTCCAGCCATTCCGTGCCGATCGCCGTCACACGCTGCCGCGCAGCCGCCGGCGCGTCGCCGGCGATGCTCGCAACCGGTAACGGCGATTGATCGACGATCTCGATGCCCCTGGCCGCTGCGATTGCCGCCATTTCTTTGATCATCGCTACCGCGAGCGAAGCGCAGTGTGGTTCGGCCAGAAATCTCCCGGTGGTGAATCGTGTCGTTACCGACAAAGCCACTAATGCGGTCCAGCCGACAAATTTCGACCACTCGACCGTAATGATACTTTCCTCCGGGCGGGCATTGATGCCACAGCCTTCGATCGTCTCCGCGATCGAACGTGAGCGCGCGCTAAGGCCGCCATCTAACTCACCTAAATGTACGCAGACATTGCGCGTAAAGAGGACTTCGCCGCCATCCAGCAGTTCTCCGCTGGTATTGGCCATGCAGCCAAGGACCCGATCGGCGCCAAAGCAGGCGGCTAGTTGCGCATTTTTGAGTACGCCGTTGGCGACCGAAAAAACCGAATCGAAACGACGAGGTGGCAGTGCCGTAATAGCAGCTTCGTTATCGTAGGATTTAACCGTGACGATCAGTAACTCCGCGTCGGGGACCGCAGCCGGGTCGGTTACTATCGGGCAGTCGATGTCGAGGTCGACGAGCCCGCGAACGACGAGTCCGGTTCGGGCGACCTGTTCCGCCCGGCGTCCGCGCACGAGGACCGAGACTTCGTGTCCGGCGCGGCTGAGGTGTGCGGCAAAGATCGTGCCGAGCGCGCCTGCTCCTACGACGATGATCTTCACGGGACGATACCGTTGGATTATGCGTCCCGAAAGCTAGGCATCAATTCGCGTGCGAACAGTTCCATCGAGCGACTCGCTTTGGCCGGGTCGAGGCCCGGCAGCTGCGTGTCCATGATGAAATCGGTGCACTCGTAGTCTCGACAGAAGTCTTCTAGCTTCTTACCGACTTCATCCGGACTTCCGATCAGCATCGCTTTCGCCACCGGTGAACGCCGCAGCTCTTTGGGTCCGGAGGCTGGCAGAGGCCTTTCATCGCCGTCCGCGTCTTTTGCCTCGGACAGAATGTCCTGATAGAAAGTCAGCAGGTGCCATAGGTGGTCCTCGCAATCATCCCAGGCCTGATCATAGGTATCGGCGACATAGACCATCCGCAGCTGCGCTATGTTGAAGTCGGCCGGGTCGCGGCCCTCCTCTTTGAGTGTTTCTATGTACAACGGAGCGGGGTCAGGGCCGATCGTCGCCATCAGGTGATAGCCGAGTTTCGCGGCGCTTTTTACGGCCTTTGGTCCGCGAGCCCCGATCCAGATCGGAGGGTAAGGCTGTTGCACCGGCTTTGGTGACAAGGTCATTTCCTTTATCTGGGTGTATTTGCCGTCGTACGACACGCGTTCTTCGGTGTATAAGCGCTTGATGATGTCGATGCTTTCACGCATACGTTCACCGCGCGTACGGCGATCCATGCACAACGCGTTCCATTCATGATAGGAATACCCCTGTCCGATACCGAAGTCGAAACGCCCGTCGGAGAAAATGTCGATACAAGCGACATCTTCGGCGGCCCGCACCGGGTGTTGGTACGGTAGCAGAAGTATGAAACTTCCGATCCGAATGCGACTAGTCCGGGTCGCTATCGCGGACGCCGTCGGAAGTAGCGACGGATTGTAGCCGTCTTCGGTGAAATGGTGCTCGGTGAGCCAGACACTGTCGTAGCCTAGTTCCTCGCCGTGCACGATCTGGTCGAGGATGGCTTTGTAGAAATCGGGAAACGGTTTGCGCCACTCGATTGGGTTACGGAAATCCTCCATAAAGCCAAAACGCATCACAGCTCTCCCGACGTATTATGAGGTTTGGGAGGTTATTGCTTGGCGTTGAGGGCGTCAACAAGCGGGCAGGGTGCGCGACTGGATTGTGGTGTCGGGCGCCCCCGTTTTAGCAATGCCGGAGTGGACACGCGTGTGCGGGACCGCAGCGCACGGAGCGGCAGACTGCCGCTTCTTCGGAGGCTCGGGTTTAGCCGGTTTCCTGTAACGGCGGATTGTCGAGCACGCGCGCGATGGCTTTCGTGACGGCCATATCGACGGCCCGAATGATTCGTTCGCGTTCGGTCTCGTTGATGAAAAAGGTCCAGTCGACCGCATGGCGAACGTATTTGGACGGTAATCTGTTGAGCGCTATGCACGCTGCATCGGCTTGCGCTTCGGCAGATAGGTCGCCGCCGACTTTGACCAGATGGTCAAATACCAGCCGCTCGTAGACGTTCGTCACGGCGGTGAGGGTTTGGGGGTGATCGGCGTCACGGTCTATGTTCAGCAACATTGTTTTTACCTCTTTTGATCGGGTGTTGCGTCTTTAACGAACTGCTCGGCGCCGGTCGGTAGCGACGAAATTTCGGCCGCATGAGCGATGGCCGTACGGTAGCACGTCCCGCACGCTGCAATCACCGGTTCGAATGTGTCAGAATGAAAAATCTCAAACGCCGGCACGGGGGTTCGCGAGATGACCGAGTACCGCATGACGAAAGACGACGAGGCCCCGCACGTCCCCACCGAAGACGTCAATTTTAGCGAAAGTGTCTACACGAATGGATTTGACCCGCTGCGTCGGATGGGTGGTTGGATGCGTCTCGGGAACCGCGTAGGCGAAGGTTACGCCGAGTTGTCAGTCTGCCTGTATCTGCCCGACGGGCGCATTGCATGCCAGTTCCAGCGTCCGGCCATCAGCGACAACGGCTGCTTTGCGGCGGGCGGCATGGAGTATCGGGTGACCGAGCCAATGCACTCTGTTGCCATGCAATACGAAGGCGAAATCCTGGTCCTCGACGACCCGGAGCTGCTGCGCGACCCTAAGCACCTGTTCGCCGACGCACCGCGCCAGCCGTGCAAAGTTGAGTTCGAACTCGAAGGCGTCTCGCCAATCCACGGCGGCGGGCCGGTCGATTCGGAGCAGCAGACCATGTACGGCCGCGATTTTTCCCTGGGCCATTTTTTCCAACATATGCGAACGGTCGGCACCGTCCGTATTGGAGCCGACGAATGGAAGATCGATGGGCTCGGCTGGCGTGATCATTCCTGGGGGCCGCGCTACTGGACCAATATCAATTACTACCGGCTTTTCGTTGCCAACTTCGGCGAAGACCGCGGCATTACGGTGCTCAAAATCACCGATAGGAACGGTACGACACGGCGCACCGGCATCGTCCATTTCGACGGGCGCATGGAAGACGTCGTGGATATCGATCTGATTACCGATTGGACCGACAAACTGGATCCACAGGCCATGCGTCTAGCGGTACGTACGGCTCACCGCGCCCTCGTACTGGAAGGCAAGGTATTGACGCTGGCGCCGCTGCGTAATCGGCGCAAAATCGGCGACGAGCTTTTGTCGACCCGGATTGCCGAGGGTTTTACCGAATGGCAATGGGGCGAACGCGCGGGCCTCGGCGTTAGCGAATATATTGAGCGCATCGAAAACAACGTGCCGGTCGGATTTCCGCAATAGCCATCTGCGCTCAGGCGACCGACGCTACACACTCCGATGGAGCAAGAGTTCATTAGCGACGCCGAAACGAGCCGGGTGGTCGAGCGTTTGCGAACGTCGGTGCAGCGGCGCTTCGGGTCGGCGGTACGGCTAGAGAACGTCGAAATCGCCGCTTTGGGCGGCTCGAACCGGACTGTATTGTTCGATCTTGGCGAAACGGCGACGACACGGCGCCTGGTACTGCGCCAGGAGACCTACAAGCTCGCGAGATCGCCGTTTATCTCCCCCCACCAGCAATATCGCCTTCTCGAAGTCGCTCACGAGCACGCCATACCGGTGCCCGAGCCTGTCTTCGAGCTCGATGAAAGCGATGATCTCGGGCGCGGTTACGTCGCTGCCTGCGTCGAGGGCGAGACGATGCCGAAGCGTTTGATCCACGATAGCGCGTTTGCGGGCGCCCGGCGGGTTTTTGCGGGCCAGTGCGGTGAGATCCTGGCCGCGTTACACGCGATCGACCCGGAGCGTGTCGCGTTTCTGGAGCAAACATCCGACAGTCGGGACCCCCTGGCCGCGCAGTTGGATCGTTACGACAGCTACGGCGAGGTCCATCCGGCGCTCGAACTCGGGTTTCGGTGGCTGACGATGAATTCGCTACCGAAACCCCGACGGCGCCTTTTGCACGGTGATTTCCGCAACGGCAATCTCATGGTCGACCAGACCGGGATCCGGGCCGTACTCGACTGGGAGTGCGCGCACCTCGGAGATGCGATGGAGGACGTCGCTTGGCTCGGCATGCGGCCCTGGCGCTTTGGCCGGGTCGCACGGCCGATCGGCGGCATCGGGCTGAAGGAAGATTTTGCGACGGCTTATCGTGCCGCCGGCGGCACCGACATCGATCCGGGTGTTGTACGATGGTGGGAGATCTTCGGATTGGTGCGGTGGGCGATATTGAACATCATGCAGGCCCACGGGCACGTCTCAGGAAAGCGCCGTTCATTACCGTTCGCGGCTTGTGGGCGCAATACTTGTCTGATCGAATACGATCTCATGATGACTCTGAATGGCAGTTACGATTAAGGTGCGCAATGAGCCGTAATGCCCCGGACGCGGATGAAATCATCCGAACGGTAGATGAATTCGTCGCGAGGATCGCCGATCGAACCGATGGAAATGAGCGTTACGACGCCCTATGTGCCCGCTATCTGCTCGCCGTCCTACAACGCGAACTCGCCGGCGGCGCGCAGATCGACCGAACCGAACATAAACGCCTCGAAGTTTTCTTGGGGGAAACGGGCGCAACCGACGATCTGGTTCGCAAGCTGGCGGTTGCCATTCGCTCGGGCGCGTGTGATGCGCGTTGGGAAGAGGTCTCGGCGCTCGTGTTTGCTCATGTCGTCGACAACGTCAGCATGTCGCGACCCGATCAATTAGGCGCCGGGGACGGCGCCGCCGAAGGGGCCGAGGGCCTTTAGTCCGGACAGTACCTGGACGGCGCGGATCACAGCAATGCAGGGGGTGTAAAGTGGAGTTCAAGAAGATCGATTGGCGGCTCGTCGACGGGGTCGCGCGGATTACGCTGAACGACCCCGATAACCACAATACCGTCGATGCGCGGTTCGTCCGGGAACTCGCAGAAGTGGCGATCCTGTGTGAAACGGAACCATCCGTTAAGGTTGTATTGCTCGCCGCCGTTGGTCCGGCGTTTTCGTTTGGCGGGGATCTCAATGAATTCCTCGCCAGACGCGAGAACCTGCAGGCACACATACGGCAGATGACGTCGCACTTTCACAGCGCTGTCCTCACATTGAACCGAATACCCGCGCCGGTCGTTGCCGCCGTCAACGGGATGGCCGCAGGGGGTGGCTTCAGTCTCGTGTGCATGTCGGATTTAGCGATCGCTTCTCGGTCGGCGAAATTCAATTCCGCCTATACGCGTTCGGGTTTGACGCCCGACGGCGGACTTACCCATTTCCTTACCCGGATGGTGGGGCCTCAAAAAGCCTTCGACATCCTGGCTACTAACCCGACGCTGAGTGCACAGGAAGCGCAAGCACTCGGAATCATCGCGCGGGTAGTCGAGGATCAGGATTTTGAGGTCGAGGTCGAGGCGCTTTTGCAGACGCTGCTCGGTATTCCGTCGGACGCGTTGCCCCGACTAAAAGGGTTGTTGAAAAAGTCGTTCAGCGCGTCGCTCGAAGAACAGTTCGAGCACGAGGCCAAATCGGTTTCCGAGGTGGCCGCCTCGCCGGAGACGTTGGCGACGCTCGAGGGATTTCTCAAACGTTAGCTACTTTTCGTGAAGGCAGCGGGGTCCGTGTCCGCCGCCGCCTGGCTTGATGATCTCATCGGCCGGCGGTTCAAACGGCACTACGAGTCGTAGGTATTCAATGCAGCGCGCCGTCTGGCGTTTTCCCGATTTCGGTCATCAACCGGATCAATGCGTCGTGGGCTTTTACATCGGTTGCGCCGAGTGCCTTGACCGCCGCGGCGAAATCGGTGACGCATCGATCGTGTGCCGCGAGCAGGGCGTCCAGCCGCGCGTGTTCGGCGAGCGTCCGGGTCCCGCCATGTTCGTATTTGAACTCGAGTCTCTCGAGAAAGCCGTAATGCGCATGTTTCGTATCGCGCATAGCGAGATAGGCCTGCCACGCAGTGTGCGCAACGACTGGCAGTTCTCGTGGCGGTGTGCTCTCGCTCAACCGAAGATTCGTTTAATGAACCCGATCAGCCCTGTCCCGCCGTCTTCGGGCCGGACGTTATTCGCATTGTTGCGATTATCGGTCCGTTTGCCTTGATTACCCTGGGGACGCGAGGTGCGTTTCTGATCTTTCGGCTTGGATTCATCGACCCGTAGTTCGCGACCCTGGAAATCACTGCCGTTGAGTGCTGCGATAGCGTCGCGGCCGTCATCGTCGTCTTGCATCTCTACAAAACCGTATCCGCGCGACCGCTGGGTCCGCCGGTCGAAAATGACCTCGGCAGACAGTACCTCACCGAATTCCTCGAAAGCTTCCCGTAACTCTTGGTCCTGCACGCTGTAAGGCAGGTTACCGACGTAAATATTCATGTTTTGGCTCATAATCTCGATTGCTTGTTCGTAACGTATCACTCGAGTCATCGAGTCGATGTTTGTGCCTGGACTGAAAATGACCCGACGTCTTTCCGGTTCCCGGATCGGCTGTCCGAGCAGGACCAGAGGTTGCCCGCAATCGCTGCGGTCCCCCGTAAACGTCGTACCCGAGGCATATCGGGATTGCGGCGGCATTCAAGCATATTCGCCCCGTAGGCGCAATCATGCGGCCTGATGTAGGTGGACGTCGGTTTGCGGGAACGGAATATTGATGCCTTCCGCGTCAAAGCGCTTTTTCAAAGTTTCGTGGGTGGCGAAATATACCGGCCAATAGTCGGCGCTCGCTACCCACGGGCGCACCACGAAATTGACGCAGCTGTCGGCGAGTTCGGAAACGGCGACCGTCGGGGCGGGCTCTTCGAGCACGCGCTCGTCGGCCGCCAGTACCCCTTCGATGATCTGCCGTGTTTTGTCGAGATCGTCTTCGTATCCGACGCCGAATATCATATCCACACGGCGCGTGGGTTGAGCGGAAAAGTTCGTGATGATGCCGGAGGACAGTGCGGCATTGGGGACAATGACCGTCTTATTGTCGCCGGTTCTGATCGTCGTCGTGAACATGGAAATGTTCTCGACGACACCGGACACGCCGGCCGCTTCGACGAAGTCACCGAGATCGAACGGCCGGAAAGTCACCAACAGAACGCCGGAGGCCAGGTTCGATAGCGACCCCTGAAACGCCAGGGCGACGGCGAGGCCGGCCGCGCCGATCACGGCGACGAACGACGCGGTCTGAATACCGAGCTGACCCAACGCCGCAATGAAAACAAAAGCGACGATCGCGGCGTAAGCGATGTTGGCGACGAAAGACGTCAGCATCGAGTCGACCTTGCGCCTTTCCAACACCCGCCGGAAAAGCGTCGTCGCGCGCTTCGCGACCCATATCCCGATCACGAAGAACACGATAGCAAAAATAACATTGATCCCGTATTGAACGGCGATTTCCTTCATGCTTTCCACAGGGCTACTCCCGCAGTTGTAACAATTAGTATGGCGATATGCCGAAACGAGTCCGACTAACCGGTGAACGCCTGAATACCGGTCTGGGCACGGCCGAGGATCAGGGCGTGAACATCGTGCGTCCCCTCGTATGTATTGACCGCCTCCAGGTTCATGAGGTGTCTAATGACGTGGTATTCGTCTGAAATGCCGTTGCCGCCGTGCATATCACGCGCCATGCGTGCAATGTCCAACGCCTTGCCGCAGTTATTTCGTTTGAGCATCGAAATTGCCTCGGGCGCGCCTTTGCCGGCATCGATCATGCGGCCGAGCTGCAGGCACGACTGCAGACCGAGCGTGATCTCGGTCTGCATATCCGCGAGCTTCTTTTGTATTAGCTGGTTGGCCGCCAGAGGGCGTCCGAATTGCAGCCGTTCCAAAGTATACTCGCGCGCCGCGTGCCAGCAGAACTCCGCGGCTCCCAACACGCCCCAGCTGATGCCGTAGCGCGCGCGGTTGAGGCAGCCGAACGGACCGCGCAGCCCTTTGACATTGGGCAGCAGCTGGGACTCGGCGACGAAAACTTCGTCCATTACGATTTCTCCGGTGATCGATGCCCGCAGCGAGAATTTCCCTTCGATCTTCGGTGCCGAAAGGCCTTCCATGCCCTTTTCCAGTACGAAACCGCGGATCACCTCATCGTCGGTCTTGGCCCAGACGACGAAGACATCCGCGATCGGAGAATTCGTGATCCACATCTTGCTGCCGCTCAAGCGATAACCGCCGTCAACTGATTTCGCGCGGGTCTTCATCCCGCCCGGGTCTGAACCGTGATCGGGCTCGGTTAGTCCAAAGCAGCCGACCCATTCGCCGGACGCGAGTTTGGGCAAGTATTTCTCGCGCTGCTCTTGTGTGCCGTAAGCGTAAATCGGATGCATGACGAGGCTCGACTGAACGCTCATCGCCGATCGGAACCCCGAATCGACGCGTTCGACTTCTCGTGCGATAAGGCCGTAGGCGACATAACTGGACCCGGCGCCGCCGTATTGCTCAGGTATCGTCACCCCGAGTAGTCCGAGTTCCCCAAACTCATTCATGATGCCGCGGTCGAAGGTTTCATGGCGGTGGATTTCCAATACGCTCGGCATCAGCCGGTTTTGACAGAAATTGCGGGCCGACTCGCTGATGAGGCGTTCATCCTCGCCGAGCTGGTCGGTCAGTAGTAATGGGTCCTGCCAGTCGAACGACCCTTCAGCCGTCGCCCGCGACTGCGTCGCCTGATCCTGAGCGGTTGAGGTCATTGGTCGTGTTCTCCTTGGATTTGCTTGCTGAGTTGTCGGGTCGGCAGACGGTGGCCGGCGCATCCGGTATATTAACGTGCCCGGGCGGCTCCGGACCAGGCACGGCCGGTAATAGGCAGACTGAGAGAATAACGAAACATCTGAATCATTATGGAAAAAGTGTTCGCCAACGCGAAACAGGCCATCGACGGGATCGAGAGCGGCATGACGTTGATGATCGGAGGCTTCGGTGTCTGTGGCATTCCGGAAAACAGCATCGCTGCCCTGACGCAAACGGGCGTCAACGATCTTACGTGCATATCCAACAACGCGGGTGTCAGCGATTTCGGACTCGGATTGCTGCTGAAGGACCATCGCATCAAAAAGATGATTTCCTCCTACGTCGGCGAAAATGAAGAATTCGAGCGCCAAATGCTGAGCGGCGAATTGGAGGTGGATTTGATTCCTCAGGGGACGCTCGCCGAGCGGTGCCGGGCAAGCGGCGCCGGCATCCCGGCGTTTTTCACGCCCGCGGGTTACGGTACAGAGATTGGCGAGGGTAAGGAGGTTCGGGTTTTCGACGGTAAGCCGCATATTCTCGAGCACGCGTTCGTTGCCGATTTTGCCCTCGTCAAGGCGTGGAAAGGAGACCACTCCGGGAACCTCATCTACAAAGGCACCGCACGCAACTTTAATCCGGTAATGGCCATGGCGGGAAAGATCACGGTCGTAGAAGTCGAGGAACTGGTAGACAATTCGGTGCTCGACCCGAATCAGATCCACACGCCGGGGATCTTCGTTCAGCGGATTTTTCAAGGCGAAAACTACATCAAACCGATCGAACAACGAACCGTGCGCCCGCGTCCGGAGGCACGATAAACCCTTCGCGCTTAGGCGGATCAAAAGTAAAGGCAAATATGTCGCTAGATAAAGAAGGAATCGCGAAGCGGATTGCTCAGGATCTGAAACACGGCTGGTACGTCAATTTGGGTATCGGGATCCCGACCCTGGTCGCCAATTATGTTCCCGAAGGTATCGGCGTCGAGTTTCAGTCGGAAAACGGTATCTTGGGTATGGGGCCGTTCCCGTACGAGGGCGAAGAAGACCCAGATATGATCAATGCCGGAAAGCAGACGGTAACCTTGCTGCCTGGTGCCTCGCTGTTCGATTCGGCGATGAGTTTCGCGATGATTCGCGGACAGCACGTTCAGTTGACTGTGCTCGGCGGGATGGAGGTTTCGGATACCGGAGACATCGCGAATTGGAAGATTCCCGGAGCGATGGTCAAAGGCATGGGCGGCGCGATGGATCTGGTTGCGTCGGCGAAAAACATCATCGTCGCGATGATGCATACGAACAAGAAGGGGGAGTCCAAACTGCTTCCCGCCTGTACGTTGCCATTGACCGGGGTCAATTGCGTCAGTCGTATCGTCTCTAACCTCGCTGTCATGGACGTAACGCCTGACGGATTCAAGTTGATCGAAAGGGCGCCGGGGGTCAGCGTGGATGCGATCGAAAAGGCGACCGCCGGACGCCTGGTCGTCGCCGGCGACATCCCCGAGATGGCGCTCTAGGGTCTCAGCCGCAAACGTCGCCGTGGTCCTCGCGCTAGGCCGTCGTGCCTTTTGCGCAAGGCGGTTTGTTGGTAGTATTCACAGTCTGCGCGAGGCCCGCTGGAACCTGAATTTCGCACTGGGGGCGTTGCCGGAGAGGCAGCGCGGAGGAAGGACAACATCGATTTCGGTTGTTCGACCGGCCCGAGGGGCTATCGAACAGAAGGGGACATGCTGGCGGGCCCGGACGTTAGGGTAACCGACCGGGCACATTTCCGCCGCGGACAATTCCGAGGAGTTCCAACCGAATACTGACCGTGGCGGAGTAGCCGTGAGCGGCCGGGCCCGCGCAGGTGCGGGCAAAAGGCGTTGGTTTGGAACAATTTTGATCCCTGATGCCGCGAACGCGGGCAGGACTGGAGGCATGCATGAAGATCTTGGTGGCGGTGAAACGCGCCATTGACTACAACGTCAAAGCCCGGCCGAAATCGGACGGCAGCGGTGTTGATTTGGCCAACGTAAAAATGTCGATGAACCCATTCGACGAAATCGCGGTAGAGGAAGCGATCCGCATTCAAGAGGCGGGCACCGCGGAGGAAATCGTGGCCGTGTCTGTTGGCCCGAAACAGTGCCAGGAAACGCTGCGCACCGCGATGGCGATGGGTGCCGATCGCGGTGTCCTAGTAGAAACCGACGAAGATGTGCAACCGCTCGCGGTCGCGAAATTGCTGAAGGCCGTGGTCGAGAAGGAACAGCCCGGTCTCGTCATCCTCGGCAAACAAGCGATCGATGACGATTCGAACCAGACCGGCCAGATGCTCGCCGCGCTGCTCGGGTGGGGGCAGGGAACGTTCGCTTGCGACGTCGATTTCGCAGGCGATTCCATCAAGGTAAACCGCGAGATCGACGGTGGTACCCAGGCGATTTCAGTGAAGTTGCCAGCGGTAGTGACCGCCGATCTGCGCTTGAATGAACCGCGCTACGTCAAACTCCCGAATATCATGAAGGCGAAAAAGAAGCCCCTCGACACGTTCACGCCGGACGCGCTTGGTATTGATGTCACGCCGCGCCTGAAGCTCGTCAAAGTAGAGGAACCGCCAGTGAGGGCGGGTGGTGTCAAAGTGGGCGACGTCGACGAACTCGTCGCTAAACTCCGTAATGAAGCAAAGGTGATTTGACCATGGCTGTACTCGTCTTCGCGGAACACGACAATACGTCGTTGAATCCCGCTACGCTGAATGCGGTCGCGGCGGCCGCCCAGATCTCCGATACGGTTGATATCCTGGTCGCGGGCTCCGGATGCGGCGCCGCGGCACAGGCCTCGGCAAAAGTCGACGGCGTTGGGAAAGTTCTGGTCGCCGATGCCGCGCATTATGATAACGCGCTGGCCGAAAACGTTGCGCCGCTGATCGCCAAGCTGTCGGATTCGTACAGTCACGTTCTTGCCGCGGCGACGACAGATGGCAAGAATGTCATGCCCCGCGCCGCCGCCTTGATGGATGTCGCGCAGATATCCGATATTGTCGCGGTGGAGTCGGAGACAACGTTCAAACGGCCGATCTATGCCGGTAACATTATTGCCACCGTCGAGTCGACGGATGAGAAGAAAGCGATCACGGTCCGCACCACGGCGTTCGATCCGGTGGGCGCGGATGGCGGCGGCGCCACGATCGAGAACATCGACGGCGAGAGCGATAGTGGTCTGTCGCAGTTCGTCGGCGAAGACCTGACGAAAACCGACCGACCGGAGCTGGCGGCGGCCGATATTATCGTATCGGGCGGGCGAGGCGTAGGGAGCGCCGAGAATTTCGCGATCATCGAAGAACTGGCCGATAAGCTCGGGGCCGCGGTCGGTGCGTCGCGGGCGGCGGTAGACGCCGGCTACGTACCCAACGACTATCAGGTGGGTCAAACCGGCAAAGTCGTAGCACCTCAGTTGTATATTGCGATCGGTATATCGGGGGCGATTCAGCATCTCGCCGGTATGAAGGACAGCAAGGTCATCGTAGCGATCAACAAAGACGAAGAGGCCCCGATATTTGCGGTCGCGGACTATGGCTTGGTCGGCGATCTGTTCAAGGAAGTGCCCAACCTGATCGCCGCGCTCGACAAATGAATGGCGGCGACGACCCGTATCACGTGACGCGGGTGGCTGTCTCGAGAACGAATTTCCGGAGCCGCTGACCAGGGCGGGAATCACTATGTCTGTAGAACGTGAAGCTATGGAATTCGATGTCGTCGTTGTCGGCGGCGGACCGTCCGGTCTGGCGACCGCGATCCGGTTGCGCCAGTTGGCGGTGGAGAGCGGGGTCGAGTTGACGGTGTGCGTGCTTGAAAAAGGATCGGAAATCGGTGCGCATATTCTTTCCGGCGCAGTCGTAGAACCGCGCGCATTGGACGAGCTGTTACCGAATTGGCGGGAGCAGGGTGCCCCGCTGCATACCGCCGTGACCAAGGACCGGTTCCTGTTCATGACCGCGAAACGGGCATTTCCGTTTATCACCCCGCCGCAGATGCATAACAAGGGCAACTACATAGCGAGCCTGGGCAACTTGTGTCGCTGGTTGGCGGAGCAGGCCGAGGCGCTTGAGGTGGAGATTTATCCGGGATTTGCCGCCGCCGAGATCCTTTACCACGAAGACGGCACGGTTAAAGGGGTCGCTACCGGTGATATGGGTCGCCTCAAAGACGGCGGAGAAGGACCAAACTTCGAAGTCGGCATGGAGCTTCACGCAAAGCAAACGGTATTCGCTGAAGGCTGCCGCGGGTCTCTGACCAAACAGTTGTTTGAACGCTTCGACCTCAGAGATGGCGTGGACCCGCAGGTCTACGGCATCGGCATCAAAGAGTTATGGGAGGTCGACCCGGCCAAGCATCAATCCGGCCTTACCGTGCACTCGATCGGCTGGCCGGTCGACATGATGACCTACGGCGGTTCTTTTCAGTATCACTTTGAGGAAAACCTCGTGACCATAGGCTTCGTCCTCGGTCTCGGTTATCGGAACCCCTACATGAGCCCGTTTGACGAAATGCAACGGTTCAAAGCACACCCGTCAATTCGCGATACATTTGTCGGCGGGAAGCGGATCGCCTACGGCGCAAGGGCTATCAGTGCGGGAGGCTTCCAGTCGATTCCAAAACTTACTTTCCCGGGCGGTCTGATCGTGGGAGACGCAGCCGGGTTTCTGAATGTACCGAAGATCAAGGGCAGCCATACCGGGATGAAATCCGGAATGACGGCGGCGGAGGCTATTTTCGAAGCGTTCCAGGACACCGATGTGCACGCCCGGGAAGTCTTGGGCTACCCGGAAAAACTCAAGCAGAGCTGGGTCTGGGACGAATTATACCGCGAGCGAAATATCAAACCGTCGTTTCATTGGGGGTTGCTGCCGGCGATGGCCTATTCGGGGCTCGATGCGCTGATACTTCGCGGGAAAGCCCCATGGACATTGCATCACCATCCCGACCACAATGCGCTCAGGCTGGCCTCGGAATGTAAACCCATCGATTACCCGAAGCCCGATGGGGAGGTCACTTTCGATAAACCCTCTTCGGTTTTTCTTTCGAATACGAATCACGAAGAAGAACAACCTTGTCATTTGACCTTGAAGGACGACACGGTACCGATCGAGATCAACTTGGAAAAGTACGCGGGACCGGAAGAGCGCTATTGTCCCGCGGGCGTGTACGAATTCGTCGAGACCGACGGTAAGGTAGAGTTGCAGATAAACGCGCAGAATTGTGTGCACTGCAAGACCTGCGACATCAAGGATCCAACCCAGAATATCGTGTGGGTCACCCCGGAGGGCGGTGGGGGACCGAATTATCCGAATATGTAGACGGGTTGCGGCGGGTCCGTAGGTTGGCCGCCGCCCGTGGATCGCGGTCGAGCAATTCGCTGCCCGGTCCAACCGGCTGGGTGTTCGGCGGGAGGCGGACGCCCCACCAAAAGGTCAGAACGCGGCGGTTGTCGACGGGGGACAAGTTGAAATGCCGAAGGTAATTTATATTGGCTCCGACGGCGAACGCACGGAGTGCGACGTTGCCAGTGGCTTGTCCGTAATGGAAGGCGCCGTCGCTAACGGTGTTTCCGGTATCCTCGCTATTTGTGGCGGAAGTTGTGCTTGCAGTACCTGCCACGCTTATGTCGACGAGGCGTGGGTAGAAGCCGTCGGCCCACCAAACGAAAATGAAGAGTCGACCTTGGGGTTGGCGGCAGGCCGTCGCCCGGGAAGCCGGCTTACGTGTCAGATCGCGGTGAGCGACGAGCTGGATGGGCTCGTCGTCAGAGTCGCAGACTCCTAGCCTGCATGTCTTACCAGTGAACATTGTAGGTTGGGTTAGCCCGAAGGGCGTACCCCAACATGATGGCGGAATTGTTGGGTTACGCCCTTCGGGCTAACCCAACCTACGGTGCTGATTCCGGGAATCGGACAGCCTATCAACGCATTACCAAGCAGGTGTTGTTCGGCTGGCGCAAAATGCGGGCTAGATTGATTTAGCGTCGGCGAGCGTATCGATATACGCGGCCCATACGCCCTCGGGCGTCGCCTCTCGGCCCGTGAATTGGAATCCGATGAGGTATTCGTCTTCGCACGGATTGGCATAACGGATTCTTCCCGCTATTCGCAACCAATTCTGTCCGGCAGGCAGGCGGATCTTGAGCTGCATCCCGTCATCGGGACCGCGGCGCGCGGCCTGGAAACCGGGATAACGCATCTCTGGACAGCATAGCTGTACGCCGCCAATCGCTACATTCGTAGTTACTATCTCGAGTCCGTCGACGTCGACATCAAGTTGCCGCGAATAGCGCGGCGAACGGCGGTTTTCTGAACCCACGATATTGTACTCGGTTGACCTGCGGCGTCGCTGCTGATTGGGGGCCTGTAAGGCATGTCACGGATCTCGTGCGGTGCTGGATTCGTCCCACGCCTTACAGTCTCCTGACGGGCACCCTAACATGAGAAGGGCATTTTGTGCCTTTTCGTTTAGCGGCGGCGTTGTCTGTTACGCGCCGCTTGGAAGGGGGCTGTTAATCCAGTCGATGTAGGAAAACCAGCCGGCGGCGTCGCCGCCTCGAAAAGATTCGAATTCGACGCCGATGAGGTATTCGTCGTCGGCAGGGCAGGCGTACCGTACCGTCGCGAACGCGTAGACGTCGCGTCCAGTTGGAAGCTCAATCTCGATTTCGACGGGTTCCGACATCAGTTTATGCTGCAGTGCAGGAAAACGCATCGCCGGACAGACGAGCTGAGCACCCGAACGTGAGACGTTGCTCGTAGAGACGACGAGCCCTGCGACCGCGACGTTGAGGCGCCGCACCCGCAACTTCCGCGGCAGCCGCAGCGCGGATCGTTGCTCGTTAACTTGTTTCGCGCTACGCATAAATCCCCCGGTCGCGGATAATTTCGAGACCGCTGCTAACAAACCGTGACCGCATACTTCTACCGCAAACGCCACGTCGGTTAAGGCAGCCGCGATCTTAGTCGCAGTACTTCTTTATCGTCACTTCGGTGAAAGTATAGAGGGCCGATCTCGACGCAATGTGACTCGTTCATCATAATGCGGCGCCAGCTATGTTAATAAATGTAGCCGCCGGCCGCCTCCGGCTCCCGATCGGCGTATGTTGTCTTCTCTAGATCGATGAGACGGAACGGCAAAATGTACGAATTGCACGAGTTCGACCGGTCGGCCGCATCTTACCGTGTCCGGATCGGATTGAACCTGAAAGGCGTAGACTATCAGTCGGTAACGATTTCACTCGTCAAAGGCGGGGGAGAGCAGCACTTGCCCGAGTACCGTTCGATTAACCCGCAGGGCTTGGTGCCGACGTATTCCGACCACGATATAACCTTGAGTCAGTCGACGGCGATCCTCGAATACCTCGAAGAACGGTTTCCGGAGCCGACGTTTCTGCCCGGCGACGCGGTGCGGCGAGCCCGTGCCCGGCAGTTGGCTCAAATAGTCACGTGTGATATCCAACCGTTGACCAATCTCCGCGTACTCGCCTATCTCAGGAATGTTTTCAAGGCAGACCAGAACGCGCTTAGCATATGGTTTCGGCACTGGCTGCTCGACGGCTTGGATGCGTTGGAGCTATGGCTGACAGCCGAACGCGGGGCGTCGAACTATTGCGTTGGCGACGACGTGTCGCTGGCCGATATCTGCCTCGTGCCGCAAATATACCAGGCGCGCCGATTCAAGTTGCCGCTGGACGATTTCCCGCGCCTGTGTGATATCGAGGCCGCTTGTATGGAACTTGCCGCGTTCAGAAATGCGCAGCCTCCGCCACCACCCGATTAGCCGTTTGGACGGGCCGGGCGCATTGGTCCGCGGCATGCTGCACGCGACCCTTATCCAGTGCAATATCGAAGTTAGGCCTAGATTGCTTTAATCTGTTAGTGTTTCGGTGCCCGCGCAGACACCGTCAGTTGACGGGTGGGTCTATTGCGCGTAGAAATCGAGGTCGGTGCCGGACCATCGCCGACGAGAGGGGAGTGTAGTGTCAAAGAAAACTATCCTAAGAAGCGTGCTGCTATTGCTGTTGGCGCCGTTCGTGGCCGCAGCGGCCGAAATCGATCAAGTCACCAAGGTTGGCGAGCAACGTGCCGAGGAAGGCAAAGCCGCCCAGAACCAGGTCGACAAACTCGGTGACCAGATTGGCGATATCGAGACTCAATTTAAACAGGTCGTCAAGATCGTCGATGGTTTGAAGGTCTACAACGGGCTGCTGCAAAAACAGGTCGACAATCAGCTATCAGAAATGCGGGAACTGGCGAGTTCGATCGACAAGGTGTCGCTAATCGAACGCCAGATTGTGCCATTGATGGTGGAAATGCTCGACTCCCTCGAAGATTTCATCCGGCTCGACGTGCCTTTTCTGGGAGCGGAGAGGGATGAACGGCTGGAACGGTTGCGCAACATGATGGAGCGCTCCGATGTGACTTCGGCCGAGAAATTCCGCCGCATCCTGGAGGCATACGAAATCGAGAATGAATATGGCCGGACGATCGAAGCGTATAAAGGTACGCTCGAAGTGGCGGGCAAGAACCGCGAGGTCGATTTTCTACGCGTCGGCCGGGTTGCGCTGCTGTACCAGACCATCGGCGGTGAGCACACCGGCGCGTGGAACGCTGCGAACGGAACCTGGGAACCACTGGCGCCCGAGCAATACAAGCAGGACGTTGCCAAGGGCTTGCGGGTTGCCCGCAAGCAGGTAGCCCCGGATCTGCTGGTCCTGCCCATCGCGGCCGCGACGGGAGAAGGCCAATGAAATATCGACGTTTCGTAGTGCCGGTCACCGCACTCCTCGCGGCGTTTCTTGCTGGTCCCGTCGTAGCGGCGGAAGCGCTGTCGCTGGACGACCTCCTGAAGACCGTCAAGTCGGGGAGGGCCCAGGACTCAAAGGACAACGCCGCCCGGATCGCGGCGTTCAAGGCAAACAAAACGCGGCAGCAGAACCTGTTAGCCGAAGCCAAAGCGGAGCGCAAGCGCGAAGAAACGCGTTCGGAGGCACTGGAAACCGCCTTCGAGGAAAACGATCTCAAGATTGTCGATCTGGAGAACGCCTTGAAGGACAGGCTTGGCTCGCTGAAAGAATTGTTCGGGGTTCTGCAGCAGTCCGCCGGCGACGCCCGCGGTCAGTTCGAGAATTCACTGACGCAGGTACAATACCCGGATCGCGGTCAGTTCTTGACCGAACTCGCGCAGAAAATGGGGCAGACCAGCCGTCTGGCGTCGCTCGAAGAGATCAGACGTCTTTGGTACGAACTGCAGCGTGAAATGACCGAGTCCGGCAAGGTCGTCAAATTCTCGACGACCGTGGTCACTGCAAACGGCGACGAAGCGCAGCAGGAAGTTACCCGGATTGGCGCCTTCAATGTCATTTCAAACGGCAATTACCTGCAGTTCGTGCCGCAGACCGGGCGGCTGCTCGAACTCGGGCGGCAGCCGCAGCAGCGTTATCTGGACAAGGTCGCCGGGCTGGAAGCAGCGTCTACCGGCCTAGCGCCGTTTGGGCTCGACCCGTCCCGGGGACAGATCCTATCGCTGCTCGTGCAAGCGCCTGACCTGCGCGAACGAGTCGACCAGGGTGGTGTCGTCGGCTATGTGATCATCGGTCTCGGCTGTCTGGCGCTGTTGATCGCCTTGGAACGCCTGTTGACCTTGACCTTTACCGGTTTGCGTGTGCGTCTGCAGGCACGTAAGACCGACAAGCCCGGCAGGAACCCGCTCGGTCGCGTTCTCCAGATCTATCACAACAACCCGAAGGCGGATCTCGAAACCCTGGAACTCAAACTCGGTGAAGCGATCCTGAAGGAAACACCAAAGATCAACCGCATGCTGATGTTCCTGAAGATCATCGCGGTTGTCGCCCCGCTGCTAGGACTGCTCGGAACGGTCACCGGTATGATCATTACCTTTCAGGCGATCACGCTATTCGGCACGGGCGATCCCAAGCTCATGGCCGGCGGTATCTCACAGGCGCTGGTCACCACCGTGCTCGGCTTGTGCGTCGCCATTCCGACCGTGCTGCTGCACACGCTGGTATCGAGCCGCGCGCGGCGGGTCAACCAGGTCCTGGAGGAACAGGCTGCCGGGATGATCGCGGAGCACGCCGAGCGTCGCCACGCGACGGCCTGATCGTCGCGCATGGAGACACTTTTTTATCAATTTCCGGCGCTGGAAGCGATCCGCGACTTCTTCGAACTGGGCGGCGACGTTTTGATCCTGATCGGCGTGTTGACGCTGGTGATGTGGGGTCTGATCTTCGAACGGTTGATGTACATCGCGTCGAAACATCCGCGCACTACGCGTGCGGCGCTCGCCCATTGGGAGGCGCGCGCGGAGCGTACCTCCTGGCACGCCCACCAGATCCGCGAACTGCTCATCTCCACCGTAACGCAGAACTTGGAGCGTAACATGGCCTTGATCAAGACCTGTGTCGCGCTATGTCCGCTGATGGGACTTCTCGGTACCGTCACCGGCATGATCGAAGTGTTCGAGGTGATGGCGATCTCGGGTTCGGGCAATCCGCGTTCGATGGCCTCGGGTGTGTCCAAGGCGACCGTTCCCACGATGGCGGGCATGGTTGCGGCCTTGTCCGGGGTCGCAATGAGCGCCTATTTACAAGGCAAAGTAGGTCGCGAGCGGGCGCTGTTGGGCGAACACATGACGATGGATCACTAGTGCGGTCCAGTATTGACGACCATGACTGAACGGCCTATTACGGGGGAGCAATGATGCGACGCATGCTGGCAAGAGCGACCGCCGACGAAGACGAATCCGCTATCGATATCACACCGATGCTCGACGTCGTCTTCATTATGCTCATCTTCTTCATCGTCACCGCGACGTTCGTCAAGGAAGCGGGGATCGACGTTAACCGCCCCGACGCCGCGACGGCGGTGAAGCAGGAAAAGGCGAATATTCTCATTGCAATCAATGCAAATAACGAGATCTGGATCGATCGCCGACGCGTCGATATCCGCTCGGTCCGCCCGAACATCGAGCGGCTGCACGCCGAAAACCCGCAAGGGTCGGTCGTGATACAGGCGGACAAGGAATCGAAAACGGAAACGTTGATCAAAGTGATGGATGCGTCGCGTTCGGCCGGCGTATTCAACGTCGCGATCGCGGCGCAGGAGCAATAGCGAGCGATGTCGGCGGCGGCCGCAACGCGGACCACAGCGAAAGATCCGATGCTGATCCTACGCCTGCTCGTGGGGTTGGTTTTCGGCGCGGCGGTGACGCTCAGCCTGTTCTGGGTGATGCAATACTTGATCGCGACGGCCGACCGCAGTTTGGACGATGCCAAACGCGGTGCGCTGGTCGATTTTGTCCGCGTGAAGAAAAACGAGGTCATCGAACGCAAACAGATCAAACCCAAAAAGCCGCCGCCTCCCGAAACGCCGCCGCCGGAACCGCCGGCGCCGAGACTCGACGAACTGACGCCGTCGGCGGAAAAGATCGCGATCTCGGGCGTGCCGGTCCAGACGGACATCGATCTCACCTCGGGCGGGTTCAGTCTCGGCGTGGGCGAGGGCGATTATCTGCCGATCGTGAAGGTTGCGCCGATCTATCCCCGCCGCGCCCAGTCTCGTGGCGTCGAGGGATATTGCATCGTCGAGTATACGGTCACGCGTTCCGGCACCACGAAGGAAGCGCGGGTAGTGCCGGATCAGTGCACTAGCGGCTTATTTGAAAAGGCGTCGGTCGCCGCTTCGTTGAAATTCAAATACAAGCCCCGGGTGATCGATGGTCAATCGGTCGAAGTACCCGGGGTGCGAAACAAGTTCACCTACGAACTCGAGAAGTAGCGCATGCGGCGATCAAGGATCAGCGTTCGGGTTGTTGTCGCTTTTGCGTTCATCGCCGGATGCGGGCTCTACGCAGGCGTAACCGCCGCTCAGGAAGCCGACGGTGAGCAGACCAAGAAGACGGTCGCGATGAGCCAGGGAGTCTTCGAGGGGTTGCAGGAAGCGCAGCAGCTGATCGAAACGAAGCAATATTCGAACGGACATCAGATCCTGAAGAAGCTGCTGGCGAAAAAGAAATTGTCCGTCTACGAATCTGCCCAGATCTGGAATCTGACGGCCTACGCCTATTATCTGCAGGAGCGATATCCGGACTCGATCAGGGCTTATGAGCAAGTCTTGAAACAGGGTGAGATACCCGAAGCTATCGTCCAAAGCACGCTCAAGACCCTGAGCCAACTCTACTTTACGGTCGAAGATTACGGCAAGGCCCTGGCAACCGTGAAGCGCCTGATGGCGAAAGTGTCGGACCCGAGTCCGGATGTGTACATGTTGCTTGGGCAAGCACATTTCCAGTTAAAGCAGTACAAACAGGCGGTCAAACCGATCGCCACGGCGATCGAGAAATATCGTTCTCAGGGGAAGAAACCGAGGGAGAATTGGCTACTGTTACTGCGCGTTTGTTACTACGAGTTAAAAGACTACAAAAAGATGATCGCTGTGCTGAAACAGCTGATCGAGATGTATCCGAAGGAGCAATATTTGCTCACGCTGGCCGGGGTATACAGTGAACTGGGCGACACGCGTAAGCAACTCGCGTTGACGGAAGCCTTATATGAAAGCGGCTACGTGACCGCATCTCACCACGTGGTCAACCTGGCAAACCTGTATTTGCTTCACGGTGTTCCGTACAAGGCGGCGAAGCTATTGCAGAAAGCAATCGATGGTAAGAACGTCGAGGCGGACGAGCGAAATCTGCGTCTGTTGTCCCAGTCGTGGTATCAATCGCGCGACGACCAAAAGGCGATCCCGCCGCTTGCCCGGGCGGCGGCGTTGTCGGGAGACGGCGAACTCTTTGTTCGGCTTGCTCAATCCTACATCAATCTCGATCGTTGGGAAGAAGCGGCCGATGCCGTGCACAAGGGCCTCGGGAAAGGCGGGGTCAAGCGGATGGACATCGCCAATATCATGCTTGGGATGGCATTATTCAACCAGCGTAAGCTGAGACCGGCGCGCGATGCGTTCGCCAACGCCACCAACGACAAACGCAGTGCCAAAGTCGCCCGCCGGTGGATCGCCTATGTCGACAGCGAGTTGAAACGCAAGGATTCTCTCGATCAAACCCTGCCGGAGATGCGCCAGCGCGAGCAGGACGAGATTCTGCAGAACCTCTGATTGGTCGCCGGCGTACTCGGCCGGTCAGCTCTTCCTTTCCCTAGCCCG
>CAZFZX010000022.1:0-30712 GCA_964523765.1 uncultured Enterobacteriaceae bacterium | reverse complement strand
TAGATCGGTCGAGGCGCAAACCAACACGAGTGGTGAATCGAATGATTAGCACGAATACGAGACTCTTGTTACGGCGGAAGCACCTGTGTATTACCTTCCTCATTGCCGCTCTGTGCGGTGCGGGATCGGCCGTCGAAGCCAAGATCAAATGCTGGAAGAACAACGAAGGCGTCCGCGAATGCGGAAACAGCGTACCACCGGAGTATGCCCAACAGGGCCATGAAGAAAAAAGCGCCGCCGGTGTTACTACGGACACCACCGGCCGTGCGAAGTCGCTGGAAGAACTCCAAACCGAACAGGCCGCCGCTGCGGAAAAAGCAGTTAGCGCGGGAAGAGCGCGCGAACAAGCAGCTAAAGATCGGGTGCTGCTGGATACTTTCAGCTCTGAAGACGACCTGCTGTTGGCCAGAGACGGACAAATCGCGCATCTGGAATCACAGGTCAAGCTAACCGAAAGCCATATAGAAAAATTGAAGAAAAGCTTAGACGAACTCATCCAGACCGCGGCCGATAGCGAACGGCGCGGCAACGAACTACCGGAAAAACTGGTGGGGGATATCGACAGCTTGCGTCAGCAAATCCGCGATAACGACGCCTTCATAGTCGCGAAACAGAAGGAACGTGAAGATATCGTGAAGAAGTTCGAATCCTATATGGTGCGTTTTCGCGAGTTAAAGGGCCAGACGAACTAGGGAACCTCTGATTCATTCTGGGACAGTCGGATTGTGATTCAAAATGGTTCGACTCAAGGCGCGGCGCGGAGGCGTCAGCCAGGGACTATTGGTATGTAGCACGGCTACACCGCGCTCCCTCTGCCTTGCTGGGCCACAAACGGGGGCACAGCAGTAGCGTCGACGAAAGGTAAACAGGCCCTAGAGCCGGTCTCAAAATTGTCCGCGTTACTCGGCGACCGGGGGAAAAGCCGCCCGCGCGAGGATCCGCCACTCGTCGTCCCAATGCTGGCTCGGGGATACTTTGAAATCAGTGCGTACGAACTGGGCGATTCGCCCGCAGACAACGGCGACCAGCAAATTCGCGAGCGGTGCCACATCGGACCGCATTTTCTGCGACGTGGACGTCGACGCCCATTGCCGTAGCAATTGGTTGAGCTGCGTTTCCAACCGGGCAAAAATTTGAGCCACCCGCCGACGTAGCCGATCGTTTTCACCGAGTAACACTTCACCCATGAGAATACGCGCTATCCCCGGGTTCCGCTCCGCGAATTTGAGTACGACGGTAGCGATCTGAAAGCATTGCGCTTCGATGTCCCGTTGCTCAGCCACGATGCGGCCTGTCAACCCGAAAACCGCATCTTCCGAAAACTCGATCAGAGCTTCGAACATCTGCGCTTTGCTGGCGAAATGGCGATAAAGGGCCGCCTCTGAGACGCCAACCGCGCGCGCCAGTCCGGCCGTCGTGATCCGAGAACCCGGCTTCGTTTCCAGTTCAACGGCTAAGACTTCGAGGATCTGCTGTTTGCGGTTCGGTTTCAATGCTTTTCGATCAAGGTACCAATCCCTGAATCTGTAAAAAGCTCCAGCAATACGGAATGTTCGACCCTGCCGTCTATGATGTGCGCTCTGCCAACGCCCGCGTTCACGGCGGAGAGCGCCGCATTCATTTTCGGTAACATACCTTCGGTGATGGTGCCGTCATCGATAAGTTCGTGGACTTGGGCGGCATTGAGACCGGTGAGCAGCTGCCCGGATTTTCCCAATAAGCCTTTCGTATTGGTCAGTAGGATCAGCTTTTCTGCGCGCATCACTTCCGCTACCTTGCCGGCGACGAGATCCGCGTTGATATTGTAGGAAGATCCATCTTCCCCAAGGCCGATCGGCGCGATCACCGGAACGAAATCACCATGTGTGAGGTAGTCCAGGACCGGCTGATTGACGCTAGAGACCTCCCCGACATGACCGAGATCGATTATTTCCGGAACATCCACTTCCGGATTCTTAACGGAAATCTGGAGCTTCTTCGCGTAGATTAGCGGACCGTCTTTGCCGCTCAAACCAATGGCTCGCCCTCCGTGCGAGTTGATCAAACTCACGATCTCCTTATTGACGAGACCACCGAGGACCATCTCGACGACATCCATCGTTTCCGCGTCGGTTACCCGCATGCCGCTGACGAATGTCGACTCCTTCCCGATCTTCGACAACAGAGTTCCGATTTGCGGCCCCCCACCGTGCACGATGATCGGGTGGATCCCGACGAGTTTCATCAAAACCACATCGCGCGCGAATCCGCTCTTCAACCGCGCATCTACCATCGCGTTGCCACCATATTTGATGACCATGCATTTACCCTGGTAGCGTTGGATATACGGCAGCGCTTCGGTCAGTACGTGGGCGATGCTAAGAGCTTGTTCAGTGTCCATCTTCATAGCCACGTTAATGGTACTGATGATACCGAGTTACCGGCCCGTACGTCCTTGCGATACTCGCTTTCCCGAGCGGCCTAAATTGGGGAGTCCTCGATTCTTCGTCGAGTTCGCTACGGTTTCGAGCGGCTCGTCAAAATGGTAAGTCTACCTGGTCGTCGACTTTAAGCAGCAATGTTCTGAAACGATCCGTGACGCGCTCCAGCGCGGCGGCATCGTCGCCTTCGAACCGTAGCACGAGGCACGGGGTAGTGTTCGAAGCCCTGATCAATCCCCAACTGTCAGAAAAATCGACGCGCAGCCCATCAATCATGCTCACTTCGCCGTCTTCGAAATCTGCCGCGTCGACGACCCGTTGCATGAATTCCGCGTGCCGCTCCTCGGGCATGTCGAGACGCAGCTCCGGCGTGGCGACGCCACCCGGCAGAGCGGAGAATACTTCATCCGGGCTCGCGTCCGCTTTGACCAGGATTTCCAACAGGCGGGCGGCAGAATAGAGCGCATCGTCGAACCCGTACCATCGTTCCTTGAAAAAGATATGCCCGCTCATCTCACCTGCCAATAGCGCCCCGGTTTCCTGCATTTTGCTCTTAATCAGTGAATGTCCCGTTTGCGCCATAATCGGTTCCCCGCCGTGCTCCCGGATATCGTCGGCGAGCAAACGGGAACATTTGACGTCATAGATTATTTTAGCGCCCGGATTGCGCGACAATACGTCGCGAGCAAACAAAATCATCTGGCGATCCGACCAGATGATATTCCCCTGGGTATCCACAACGCCGAGTCGATCACCGTCGCCATCGAAGGCGAGCCCGAGGTCAGCGTCCTCCTCTTGTACGGCCTGAATCAAATCGCTCAGGTTTTCGGGCTGGCTCGGATCCGGGTGATGATTGGGGAAATTGCCGTCTACCTCGCAATAGAGCTCGATGACGTCGTGACCGATCGCCCGTAAGATATGCGGCGCAGCGATACCGGGTACGCTGTTACCGCAGTCAACGACTACTTTCAGCGCGTTCCCGAGTGTGACCGGTATTTCTTCGCTGATCCGCCTAATGTAGTCTGGGATGATCTCGGTCGCTTGCATCGACCCTTCCCCGCTGGTGAAATCTCCATTTTCGATGCGCTCGCGGATAGCCTGAAGCGCCGCGCCCGATAAGGTTTCACTATCCAGCACTATTTTCAGGCCGTTGTATTCGGGAGGATTGTGGCTCCCGGTGATCATCACTCCGCTATGAGTATCGAGATAATGGGTCGCAAAATACAGTACCGGCGTCGGCGTCAGACCGATATCCAGGACGTCGCGGCCGGAGTCGCGCAGCCCTTCTATTAGGGCGTCCCGAATCTCGTGGCTCGAATTTCGCCCGTCCCGTGCCGTGACGACCGTTTGCTGTCCGCGCGCGGCCGCCTCCGAGCCTAAAGCCCGCCCGATCTCATAAACCCCCTCTACGGTCAAGGTCTCTCCGACTATCCCGCGGATGTCGTAGTTGCGGAAAATTGACGGGTCGATCGCAACGGACGGCTCTTCGCTCACCTCGATGCCTTCTACAGAATCGCCGGTCACATCGAACGCTGCGGGGGGAACCGTTACGTCCTCGGACCCGGCGGTTTCAGCAGCGTTCTTGAAGGTCGTAATGTCCTCTCCGTCAAGACCTTGGGACATCGGGCCGAAATCGATGTCACCACCACCCTCGGCCGCACCGGGAAGCAACTGCTCGAGCCCCGGGTGCGCACCTTCTAGAATCGCTTTGATCGCACCTTGATAAGTGACGCTTGAGGATGATACCGACTGGTTGAGTCGCGCGCGGAGAAAAATGACCAGTAACAATACGACGGCCGCCAACACCAGTGCGGTGAGAACCGTCGAGGTCGTAATACCCCCGGTGCCGGGCTCATCGGCTATCCCCCCCGAACGGAATGAGACGACCCATTTTGTGCCCTCGATGCCGGCAATAGAGACGGGCAGGTCACCGCTCGGCGGCGCACCGAATTTCGCGATGATCAACGGTGGTCCGTTCGCCACCGGCTGACGTACTTCGACCTGCCCGGAGGGCTCCAGCATAGTATCGCCGAGGGCGGCTTTTACAACCGTCGGCGCCAGGCTCAGGTGCAGGAATCCCACGGCCTCCCCACTTAAAGGAACGCGCTGGATCAACACGATGTGCTCGTTTTCCGTGCCATTGAGATGAAGCTCGGCCCCTACGTCTTTTTCGCTACGCGCCGCGGCCTGCAGCATATCGACCGAGGCGAACGTCAACGGGGGTTTGCTATTCGGGTCCACGTGGTCGGCGCCTCTCGGCAGCAACCGCAGCAACAGCGCGCTCGTGAAAGCGGGTTGCTCTTCCGCGGCGATTTTATCGCGAACGGCTTTTTCCGCACTCAGCGCCGCGACGATATTCGGCTTTTGTGCCAACGCCTTGAGTCGCAGCCGTTGCGGTTCGAGCAGAGCGCCCACCTGTCTTGCCAATTTCTCTGCCGCCGATTGATTGGCCTCGATCTGTTTGGCCCGCGCCTCGGCATCGATCTTCTTGTAGATGTTTGCAATCGCAATTACGGCAGTAACGGCGATAATCAGCGCGATGCCGCCGAATATGGCGGTTCGCCTGGAAGACGAGCCGGAAAAATCCGGTGCGGAAGGCAATTTAATCATCGCTTTGCGCTAGCTGGTAAGGTTGTCGGAAGCGGCCACGGTATCGTTTTGAACGCTTAAGACCGGGAACGATAGCATTGGGCAACCAATGCGATGAGTTGCCGCGCGATCACGCCTTTAGAGGCCTTCGCGAGGTGCTGTTCGCCCCCTTGCCATAACACGTACAACTCGTTGTCATTACTGTCAAAACCTAGTCCTTCGATACCAACGTGGTTGGCCGCGATCATATCGAGCGATTTTCTTTCGAGCTTCGAGCGCGCATTGGGCAGGAGATTTTCTGTTTCCGCCGCGAACCCGACCGCAAACGGCGGTGTCGGCCGCGCCGTAACGCTCTGCAGTATATCTCTTGTCGGCATTAGAGTCAGGTTCAAACTGTGCTCGTTTTTCTTCCGTTTTTGCTGCGCAGGCGCATCGACCCGATAATCGGCGACGGCCGCGCAGGCGACAAATATGTCGACGTCGTCGACTGCCGCCATGACGGTCTCATACATCTCATCGGCCGACACGACGGCGGTCCTTAGGACCCGAGCGGGCGGCGTGAGCTTGGTGGGCCCGCTCACGAGCATCACCTCCGCACCAGCTTCGGCGGCGGCCTCGGCGATCGCGTAACCCATCTTGCCGGAACTCTTGTTAGCGATGTATCGGACCGGGTCGATTGCTTCGTGCGTTGGCCCGGCGGTCACCAGGACTCGACGCCCGGTAAGTGTTCCGGCGGAAAACGCTGCCTCGGTAGCGACCACGATGTCCGCCGGTGTCGCCATCCGCCCGGGGCCGGTTTCTCCGCAGGCCTGGGCGCCCGCGTCCGGCCCGACAAATACGATCCCTCGAGCCTGCAGGGCAGCGGCGTTGTCGACGGTGGCGGCGTTTTGCCACATTTGTTGGTTCATGGCCGGCGCCAGCAGGATCGGCGCAACCGTCGCCAGGCATAGGGTAGACGCCAAATCGTCTGCTAACCCGTGGCGCAGGCGCGCCATGAAGTCGGCGGTCGCCGGGGCCACGACGACGATATCCGCCCAGCGCGCCAATTCGATATGTCCCATCGCCGCCTCGGCGGTGACATCCAGTAGATCGGTATGCACGGGTTCGCTCGAGAGCGCCTGAAAACTCAAGCGCCCGACGAAGCGCTCCGCCGCCGCAGTCATCACGACCTTCACGGCCGCGCCTTCGTCTCGCAACCGCCGCACGAGCTCGAGCGCCTTGTAGGCCGCGATCCCCCCGGTAACGATGAGAATGACGCGCTTGTTGTTCAGTGAACTCATGAATGTGTCAGGACGGTAATAACGCCAGCGAACCCGGATTTTACCTTAACGGCGGTTATCCATATACTCCAAACACCCTACAAATAACATGTTAGACAAGGAAGTTTACATGACCATCAAGGATTGGCCCGCAGCCGAACGGCCCCGTGAAAAGCTCCTGAGCGGTGGTGCGGGCGCGTTATCCGATGCCGAGCTGCTTGCGATCGTATTCGGGCAGGGGGGCGTTGGTTGCGACGCCGTCCAACTCGCCCGCGGCGTACTCGCCGAAAGCGGTGGTCTCGGCCGGTTGGTCGCGCTGGAACACCGCAGCTTTACAGCCTTCGCCGGACTCGGCGACGCAAAATTCGTCGCCTTGCAAGCCGGGATTGAAGTCGGCCGGCGCGCGCTGCTGGACGCAATGGTCCGAAGCTCACCGATCAAGGACTCGCAGGCCGCAAAACATTTCCTGCGGGCCCAGCTCGGGAACCGCCCCCAGGAGGTTTTCTGCGCGTTGTTTCTAGATACTCGTCACCGAGTGATCACGTTCGAAACCTTGTCCATCGGGACAATCGACAACGCCGCGGTGCATCCACGGGAAGTCCTAAAGCGGGTACTCAACAGCAACGCCGCGGCCGTGATATTCGCCCACAATCACCCATCGGGCGTGTGTGAACCCAGTGCCGCAGACAAGAGTTTGACGCGGAGACTCTGCGCGGCCTTGAAGTTGATTGACGTGCGGGTCCTTGACCATCTGGTCATCGCGGCCGGAGAAAGCGCGTCCTTCGCCGATCTAGGATTACTCGACTAACCGGAAGAGGGGGGCTTAGACAACGACTTGGCCTGTCCGGCGAAACCCGTTAAAATTGGCGGCTGATCGAATAACAGTGTGAAAGAACGATGTCTCGTGTTTGCCAGGTCACCGGAAAACGCCCCGTCGCCGGAAACAATGTGTCGCATGCGCACAACAAGACGCGCCGGCGGTTTTTGCCAAATCTCCAGATACACCGATTCTGGGTCGAAAGCGAACAACGGTGGGTGAAACTGCGGATCAGCACGAAGGGGCTGCGTATTGTCGATAAACTCGGTATCGATCAAGTTCTCGCCGATATCCGCGCGAAGGGCGTAAAGGTTTAAAGAGGCAACGGTGATGCAGGAAAAAATAAAACTCGTCTCCTCGGCCGGAACCGGGCACTATTACACGACGGCAAAGAATAAGCGCGCGCACCCGGAAAAAATGGAGCGCAAGAAATATGATCCGGTCGTGCGCAAGCACGTCATGTATAAGGAATCGAAAATCAAATAGGCCCGTTTCTATTACGACCGAAAAAGCCCGTTTAGTGCGGGCTTTTTTGTGCCCATTACCATTTCCAAAAAAGCGGCGCCGGGTCAGGCGGGCGGCTCTCCATCGGCAGCGGTGCCGGGGTAGCGGACCCGCGCACTTGGCAACAGTGTCAGTGTCGCGAATAATACCGCTTCCATGGTGGACGACACCCTGCTTGCCGCACACGAACTCACGCGTTATTACCACGGGCGTAAAGTCCTGCACGGCATTGACCTGGAACTGCGCCGCGGGGAAGTCTTGGGATTTCTCGGACCCAACGGGGCAGGGAAGTCAACGACGATGAACATTTTGTGCGGCGTCCTCGCGCCACACGGCGGTAAGGTCAATATCTGCGGCTACGACCTCGCGCGTGAGCCGCTGCGCGCAAAACGCCAGATCGGGTATCTGCCGGAGCGTCCGCCGCTGCATCTGGATGCCACGGTCGATGAATACCTGCGGTTCTGCGCTGAGGTCCGGGGCCTCAGGGCCCAGATAGCCAGTGCCGCGGTCGACAAAGCCAAACATGACTGCGATCTAGGCGAGGTCGCGGCGCGTCTAATTGGCAATCTTTCAAAAGGGTTTCGTCAGCGAGTCGGGATCGCGCAAGCGTTGCTGCATCAACCCGCGGTCGTGATCCTGGACGAACCGACTAGCGGCCTCGACCCGAATCAGATCCGTTCCGTGCGCAATACGATCCGGGACCTCGCTCGACACCATGCGGTCGTCCTATCGACCCACGTGCTATCGGAGGCGCAGGCCCTGTGCAGCCGCGTCGCTATTTTGCACCACGGCCGTATCGCCTTTAATCGGCGTATTGGAGAGGATCCCGACGTCATGAGCGTACGTTTCGCGGACGTCGAAGCGGCTCACGATTGGGAGAGGATCGACGGCGTGACAACGGGCGAACCGTCGGGCCCGGGCCGCTACAGACTCCGGGTGACGGATTTTGACCTCGCCGCTGAGGCGGTTTGCCGGCTGGCGATCGAACGTGGTTGGGGGCTACGCGAATTGACCCGCGACACCTCTCCGCTGGAACAAGTATTCGTCGATCTCACCTGCAACGACGTGCTTGAAACGGCATGATTTGGATCATCGCGAAGCGCGAGGCGTCGTCTCTATTCCGCACCCCGCTGGCGTGGGCGCTGCTGTCGGTCGTGCAATTCATTCTCGCCTACCAGTTTCTAGCGCAAATCGAGCGCTACTTGCAGTTCGAAGACAAATTGCGCGCTATGCCGGAAGCACCCGGGGTCACCGAAGTGATCGTTTCACCAACCTTCGGCATAAGCGCATTTCTCATGCTGTTTCTGACCCCGGTCCTCACGATGTCCAGCTTGAGCGGCGAGCGCCGCAGCGGAACGCTGGCGCTGTTGTACAGCTCGCCGCTTACCTCGATACAGATCGTCGCGGGTAAATTCCTCGGCTTGTGGGCTTTACTCACCGTCATCTGGGTCATCGTCGGGTTGATGCCGCTGACTCTATTGTGGGGGACGCGGCTGGATCTCGGTATTTACTTTTCGGGGCTGCTCGCTATCGCGGCGCTCATGGCGGCCTACGCCGGTATCGGTCTGATGTTCTCGGCGATATTCACTCAACCGGCGGTCGCCGCCGTCGTGACTTTCGGCACGCTGGTCGGCCTATGGCTGATCGATTGGGCGACGCGCCTCGGACAGGACGCGGGCTTGTTCGCCTATGTGTCGAGCCTCAATCATTTTCAGCGCATGGTAAGCGGGCTTCTCGATTCTTCCGATATCAGCTATTTCGCGATCCTCACCGCGGCGTCGTTGTACCTGGCCGCTTGGCGTCTCGACGGTGACCGCAAACCCCTCTGAAACATCGCGATGGTCCGCGCGCGCGCGGCATACGCTGCGTCTGCTCGCGGTCGTTGCCGGCGCCGGTGCGCTTGCCTGGTATAGCAACCGCGTACCCGTCAACATCGACGTGTCGCGAATGCGAACGCATACGCTGTCGGCGGCAAGCCTGCGGGTGCTAGAAACCTTGCCGGCGCCGATCGCGGTAACGGCCTACCTCACACCGAACCATGTCCTTCGCGAGCAAGCAAAACATCTTTTCGCCCGCTACCGGCGCCACCGGGCAGACATCAGCATCGGTTACGTCGACCCCGCGGGCGACCCCGAGCGGGTGCGTGCCGAGGAAATCCGCGTCGGTGAGATGATCATAGAAAGCGACGGCCGCCGCGAACGTACAACCGAGTACAGCGAGCAAGCGGTCACTGAGGCGCTGGCGCGCCTCTCTCGTCGCTCGGACCGCTGGGTCGTTTTCGTTACGGGACACGGAGAACGCAGCCCGCGGCGCGGCGCCAACTACGACGTCTCTGCTTGGGCAACGGTATTGGAGAAACGCGGATTCAAAGTGCAGGAGGTCAACCTCGCCGAGTCCCGAGCCGTGCCCGACAATACCGCCGTGCTCGTAATCGCGAGTCCGCAAGTGGATTTTCAAATGGCGGAAACCGCCGCGGTCACTGATTATTTGGAAACGGGCGGCAATCTTCTGTGGTTGACCGAGCCGGACGCGCCGCCGGGATTCAAAGACCTCGCTCACGCCGTCGGGTTCGAGCGCATACCCGGTACTATCGTAGATCCCATTACCCTAGCGCACGGCGTCGACAACCCGGCGTTCGTTCTGATCACCCGCTACGCGCGCCACGCCGCGACGGCCGGTTTCAATTACACGACGGTAATGTTCTACGCCGCGGCCGTCCATGCACGGGCGCGACCGGGATGGCAGGCGACTCGCATGATCTACAGCGGCGAGAAGGCGTGGAGCGAGACCGAGGTGCTTGAGGGCAACGTCGAATACGACGACGGGGTCGATTACATGGGCCCGCTACCTTTAGCGTTAGCGCTGTCGCGCCGACTCGCCGGCACGGAACAGCGGATCGTCGTCGTCGGCGACGGAGACTTCCTCGCCAACACCTATCTGCAGAACAGCGGCAATCAGGATCTGGGTGTGAGATTCGTCGAGTGGCTGGCCCGCGACGACGCGATGATCGCAGTACCGAGCCGGGCCGCGGAAGATAATTCGCTGGCCCTGCAAGATTGGCATAAGGCGGTGATCGGATTCACGTTCCTGGTCGGTTTGCCCGGCGCATTCGCGTTAAACGGTCTGCTCATCTGGTGGCGCCGGCGACGTGCCTGAATTGCCGGAAGTCGAAACGACCCGTCGCGGCGTCGCTCCGGTGTTGACCGGCCGCACGGTCTCGACCGTTACGATCCGGAACCGGCGTTTGCGTCTACCGGTCCCGCGAAACTTACCGCTGGATCTAACGGGTTTGCGCTTACATGCGGTGACGCGGCGCGCGAAGTATCTATTGTTTCGCTTTGCGCCGGGGACCTTGCTCGTGCACCTGGGCATGTCTGGAAATCTGCGCGTCGTACCGCCGGAAACGGCGTTGAAAAAGCACGACCACGTCGAGATCATTTTCGATTCCCAACACAGTTTGCGGTTTCACGACCCCAGGCGCTTCGGCCTGATATTGTGGACCGAACGACCCGCCGAAAACCACCGGCTTCTGCGGCACCTGGGACCCGAGCCGTGGGATGCGGTATTCGATGGCGCCTATCTGCACCGTCGCGCTGCCGGTCGCAGGGCGGCGGTGAAAAACTTCGTCATGGACGGCCGCATCGTGGTCGGGGTGGGCAACATCTATGCCAGCGAAGCCCTGCACCGCGCGGGCGTCCATCCCAATCGCGCTGCCGGCCGTGTCAGCCTCGAACGTTACGGGCGGGTCGCGGCAGCCGTGCGCTCAGTGCTCGAAGAGGCGCTCGCCGCCGGCGGGACTACGTTGCGCGACTTCCTCAAGAGCGACGGCGAGCCCGGATATTTTCGCGCGCAACTGGAAGTCTACGGCCGCGCTGGCGAGTCCTGTCGGTGTGGCCGTGGCGTGATCCGGCAGCGCCGCATCTCTCAGCGCGCCAGTTTCTATTGTCCGCATTGTCAGCGTTGAAGCGGCGGGGCGATCGCGAAAACGTCCGCGGCTCCCTCACCGCGCGGATCGCTCGCCGCGTACACTTCGTTCGCCGCCAGATTCCAGAGTATCGCGTGCATGTTGCCGTAATTACGGCTGATCTCCTTCAATTTGTGCCCGCGACGCTTGAGGTCGCGCTGTTCGTCCGAGGACAAGCCACCGCGTTCAAACTGAACCTCATCGGGGAGGTATTGATGATGATAACGTTTGGCAGCGACCCAAGAATCGGGTTTTGCGCCATCGGCAAACTGCAAAATGCCAATCATCACCATGCTGATAATTCGACTCCCGCCCGGTGTCCCCAGAATCCCGACTCTGTCCGCAGTTTCGAGGAAGGTCGGAGTCATACTCGACAGCGGCCGCTTACCCGGTGCGATCGCATTCGCGTCGACGCCCACCAAGCCGTAGGCATTGGGCGTTAACGGGCGGGCGGAGAAATCGTCCATTTCATTGTTCAGCAACACCCCCGTGCCGTCCGGGACGAACACCGCGCCGAATGGGTAATTCACGCTCAACGTCGCGGCCACCCGATTTCCTTGGGCATCCAGGACCGAAAAATGCGTCGTATCGCGGCCTTTTGGCCCACCGAGCGGCCGCAGGGAGGTACTTGGGGTCGCCGTTTGCGTGGAGAGATCGGCGGCGAGCCGCTTTCCGTACGCCTTGCTCACGAGCCGCCCGACCGGGATATCGATATAGTCGGGGTCACCGAGGAATTCCGCCCGGTCTCGATAAGCCCGGCGCATCGCCTCTACCACTACGTGCCGGCGCGTGAGCTCACCCATCGTGCTCAGATCAAATTCGGAAAGAATATTGAAAGCCTCGGCCATAACGATGCCGCCCGACGAAGGGGGCGGCGCCGACACGATTCGAATTCCGCGATATTCGGTTACGATCGGTTCGCGTTCGACCAGCGCATAATCGGCCAGGTCGCGCAATGACCAGATCCCGCCGCCGGCGCGTACGCCAGCGACCAAACGGTCGGCGATCTCGCCCGAATAGAACCCGGCCGCGCCGCGTTCCCCGAGCACGCGCAAGGTGTCGGCGAGCGCGGGTTGTGTGATCCGCTCGCCGAGTTCGACGACGCCGTCGGCGCCGAGAAAAATTGCCGCCGCTACCGGCTGCTCGGCGAATGCGCTTTTTCGAAAGCCGGCGAGACGTTCATAGCGCGGCGTCACCTCGAACCCATCGGCCGCGAGCCGTACGGCCGGCGCGAGGCTTTGGGCTAACGACAGTCGTCCATAATGCTTCGCCAAATGGTCGAGTGCCGCTGGAGTCCCCGGGATCCCGGCCGCTAGCGCGCCGTTTAGCGACCGGGTGCGGACGAACTCACCGGTTTCGTCAAGGTACATGTCGCGGGTCGCTGCGGCCGGGGCCTTTTCGCGTGCGTCGAGCATCAGCTGCCGACCGTCGGCCGCGCGGTGGACGAGAAAGAAACCTCCCCCGCCGATCCCAGAGGCATACGGCTCAACGACCGCCAGCGCTGCAGCGACCGCCACGGCCGCGTCAAAGGCGTTACCGCCGGCGAATAAGATCTCGCGGCCGGCTGCCGTTGCGGCGGGGTGCGCCGAGGCCACCGCGGCCTTCGGCGGCAGGGGCGCGGAAACGCTCACCGCGTCCGCCGCCGCGCGGGTAAGCAGGCAACACCCTAACGCGACGATTAAGGCAGCACGCGACAGCCTCATTGTGGGCATTTTGCTGCGGTAGTCAGGCCCTAGAAGCGGTCTCAAGATTATCCGCGGCCGCTTGCTGCGCCCAAGCGGGCTACGAGCGCTTCGCTTACGTCGGGATGGACGAACTCGGAGACGTTGCCACCGAGCGCCGCGATCTCCCGGATCAACGATGAGGATATGAACAGGAACTGCTCGGATGGCGTCAGAAAAACCGTGTCGATTTCAGCGTCCAGACGCCGATTCATCCCGGCCAGTTGAAACTCGAATTCGAAATCCGACACGGCTCGCAGTCCTCGCAAGATGGCCGACGCATCGCATGCCTTCGCAAACTCGACCAGGAGGCCGTCGAAACGCGCCACCTCGACGTTCTCGTGAGCGCCCAGTACGGTCGTGGCGAGCGCGACCCGCTCGTCGGTGGAAAAGGCCGTGGCTTTAGACGTGCTGCCGGCAACCGCGACGATGACACGGTCAAATATTCGCGCGGCACGCGCTACGATATCCGTGTGTCCGTTCGTAATTGGGTCAAACGTACCGGGATATATGGCAGATTTCGTCAATTGTTCGCTCCAACATCAAAAGATGGTAGTTGATCGGTCATTAGAAAAGTGCTCGCTCAATCAGCTTGGCGACTTTTGACCGACTTCGGCCAACGCAAAATCGACGTGCTTTGTTTGCCCTCGACGGCGCACCCGCCACCCGGACGCTTCGACGTGCAATATAGGGATTTTTTCCGCTTCAAGATACACCCACGCACGATTTTTCAGCCACCCGCGATTCAATTGGTCGATTGCCCGCTCGATAGACCCGGCGACGAACGGCGGATCGAGAAAAACGATATCGAAGGGTTCTGGTCGATGCTCGCCCAGCCATCGAAACGCGTCACTTTCGATAACGCTGACACTGTCCGCTTTGAGTTCCGCGGCGTGTCGCCGCAAATGGTCGGCAATCAGCGGGTCGCTGTCGAGGAGCGTCGCCGAGCCGGCGCCCCTCGATACGGCTTCGAGACCCAGCACGCCGGTACCGGAAAAAAGGTCGAGACAGCGCGCGCCGGAAATATAAGGCGACAGCCAATTGAATAACGTTTCGCGCACACGATCGGGACTCGGCCGTAGCGCGGACCGCGGCGCCACGGACAATTTCCGGCCTCGCCAAATTCCCCCAATGATTCTCACGCGCCCGCTCGTCGCGCGATTTCGCCGCGCCTGTCCACCCACGACCATCAGCGCAGCCTTAGCGTTCCGCGCTCTCGACGGCCATCCGGGTTTCAGCCATCTTCGGAATTCGAGCGACCGACAACCACCATGATCATTTTCGCCGGGTCCAAACGCCGTCGAAAAGCTGACCTGACGTCCTCAATCGTCACCGCCGCGACGTGGCCGGTAAATGTCTGCAAATAGTCGAGCGGCAAACGATAGAAGCCGATCATCGCCAGGTATTCGACCGTCTTGGAATTGCTCGCAATCCGCAACGGGAAGCCGCCGATTAGGTTTTGTTTCGCCGCTTGGAGGGCCTCCGGCGTTGGGCCGTTGGTGATGAACTTGTCGAGTTCGTTGCGTAGCACGGTGATGGCCTCGTCCTGTTGCGAGTTATCCGTTTGCAACGACGCCGTGAAGGGCCCGAGCTCAGCCATCGGGGAGAAATAGCTGTTGACGCTGTATGACAGGCCGCGCTTCTCACGAACTTCGTCGAAAAGAATCGAGACCAGACCGCCTCCCCCGAGTATGTGATTACCCACTAATAACGGGAAATAGTCCGGATCGCCGCGTTTCAACCCCGGTTGGCCGATGCGCACGTGGCTCTGGATCGACGGGAATTCGATGTGATGACTCGCGGCTTCCGGCAACATAGGAACCGGCGACAGCGCCCGTGCCGCTTCGCCGGCCGCCATGCTGGCACTCAGATCAGCGGCGATCCGCTCTGCTTGCGTGCGCGACAGAGAGCCAACGATCGCAACGGTTGCATTTTGGGCGACGTAGTAACGACTGTTAAATCCGACAATGTCGTCGCGCGACATCGCGCTTACGGACGTTTCCGTTCCGCGCATCGGTGACGCGTACGGATGGTCGCCGTATACGGCTTTATAGAATGCCTTACTCGCGATTTTTGACGGCGATTGTTGTTCGCGTCTGATTTCGACGAGCGTATTGGCTTTGCTGCGTTCGATCGCGTCGCCGTCGAAGCGCGGGCTGCTCAAGACCGCCTGCAAGAGCTTGAGCGCGGGGGCCAAGTACTGTTGGTCAGACAGCGACCGCAACGACACCCAGGCCATGTCACGCAAAGCACCGGTCGAGAATACTGCGCCGGTTGCCGCCAACTGCTCGTTAAAGGCGTTGGCGTCGAGCGCCCCGGCCCCTTCCCTCAACAGGCGGCTGACAAGTTGCGCGAGCCCGGAGTTGGATTGATCGCGCGAACTTCCCGCGCCGAAGACGAAGCGGACATCGACGATCGGAATTTCCGGAGCTTCCACGAATAATACTCGCGCGCCATTGTCCGTTACCCAATGTTGGATCGTCGGTACGGCTTGAACTGCAGGCACGGCAAAGAGAAAAATTCCGGCGAGGGCGCGGATAAGTCGTTTCATTGCGTCGCGTCTCCCGTGGCCGGCAATAATTTTGCGACCGTGAGCCGGTCCGGAGTAAGGTATTTCGCCGCCACGATACGAACCTGCTCTGGTGTCACTCCCTTGATCTTATCGACGTATTCTTCGTTCAGGCGCCAGTCGAGACCCACAGATTCCAACGTTCCAATGATGAGGCCCTGATAAAACATAGAGTCGCGCTCATAGATGGTGTCGGCTACTACTTGCGTCTTGATGCGGTCGAGCTCCGCCGCCGTCGGCGGCTCTTTTTGCAGCCGCGCAATTTCCGCTACGATCGCCTGCTGGAGTTCTTCGAGCGTGTGGTCGCCGCTCGGCGCGGCGCTGAAGCTGAATAGCGTCGCGAGCCGCGAAGCGGAGGAATAGCCCGCGCTGACGTCCGCGGCGATCCCGCTTTCGCGGATGAGCCGACGCGGCAGGCGTGCGCTTGGGCCGCCGTCAAGCGTTTCGGACAGCACATCGAGCGCGTAAATCTCCCATTCCTCGAGGTGATTGTCGGTAGCGAAGGCGTTATTTAGAACTGGGGCCTTGTAGGCCATGTAGAGCTGAGGCACGCGCGCTTTTTCGCTCGTTAACGTCACTGTTTTAGTGCCGTGCTGCGGAACTTCGGGTCGAACCCGGGGCGGGTCCAAGTTCTGCCGCGCAATCGGTCCGAAATGCTTCTTGGCCAAAGCGTGGACGTTCGCCGGATCGACATCACCAACGACAACGACGGTCGCATTATCCGGTGCATACCAGCGTTCGTACCAGTCCTGCAAGTCTTCGACCCGCATGCCCTGCAAATCGGCGGCCCACCCTATCACCGGCTGTCGATACGGGCTGGTCTGATAGGCGACGGCGCGGGCCGTTTCGCCGAGAAGCGCTTGCGGGTTGTCGTCTGTACGCAATCGCCGCTCCTCCAGGACGACGCGGATCTCGTTTTTGAATTCAGAATCGGCCAACAGCAGATTTCTCATCCGGTCGGCCTCCAATTCGAAACTGAGCTCCACATTGTCGGCCGACCAGGTCTGAAAGTAAGCCGTATAATCGGTACTGGTAAAGGCGTTCTCGTTGCCGCCACGCGCCGCAACGATTTGGGAAAATTCTCCCGGCCCGATCTCTTTCGTGCCTTTGAACATCATATGTTCGAGCGCGTGCGACACACCGGTGATGCCATCGTATTCGTAGCTCGAACCTATTTTGTACCAGATCTGGACGACCGCGACGGGCGCGCGATGGTCTTCCTGGACAATCAGTTTGAGCCCGTTCGCAAGCTCGAACTCGTGCGTACGATCCGCAGCCGGAACGGGTCCGGCCAACAGGACAAAGCAGACGGCAATTAAGTTGAGAAATTGAAGCAAGGCGAACCTCCGGGTGTGCTTATTCGTTACGATCCAAGACCTTGCGCGAAGCGCTTTGGTTCCGCCGACGGCACGACCCGACGGGAATGGTAGGATAGCCGATTCGTAGGACAGAACCCATCTCGAAATCTTTCCCATGCGCCTTGCGCCGCAAAACAGTGATGACAAGGCGCGACACGCAGGGCATAGTGGCTCCATGTTCCGGCGCGGCGAAGCTTCTCGGCGCCGTTTTCCGAAAGCAACCCGAAAGGCTGGCTCTCATTTAGGCCGGGCGAGGCGTTGCCTACCGTTGGTCTTCGCAAGCCGGGGCACGCGCATCGGCTGAGCGAAAGCTACCGCCCGCGCATTGGAAAAGTTTTGGAATGAGTTTTACTTAACACCGTTGCACAATCCCATCGATCCGCAGTCGCCAAGAGTCTATGTTTAAACGTTTAGCCGCGGGAATCTCACGTACCCGTAACAGCCTCCTCGGCGGTCTGAAGGCCGCTTTGGGGAAGAAGAAGTCGGTTGATGCCACAACCATTGAGGCATTGGAGTCCGCGCTGCTCATGGCCGACTGCGGTATCGAAACGACTGCACGAATAGTTGACGGGGTAAAGGCGCGCGGCGCGGCCCCTGATGAGCAATTGGTCGCCGCCGTCATCGATGAGATGACCGAGATACTGGCGAACTGCGAAGCGCCGCTCGATATTCCTAAACAGCATCAAGGGACTTTCGTCATCCTCGTTGTCGGGGTAAACGGCGCCGGCAAAACGACAACCATTGCGAAAATTGGCCGCCGACTCAAAGACTCCGGTTGCAGCGTAATGTTCGCGGCCGGGGATACCTTCCGAGCTGCAGCTGTTGAGCAACTATCGGAATGGGGCCGGCGTCTCGACATCCCGGTAATCGCGCAGAGCGCTGGGGCCGATCCCGCCGCGGTAATTTTCGATGCCTGCTCGGCCGCTGCGGCACGCAACATCGACGTGCTGATCGCGGACACGGCCGGGCGACTGCACACGCAATCCAACCTGATGGCCGAGCTGAAGAAAGTCAAAAGGGTGATCGAGAAATTTGACCGGTCCGCGCCGCACGAGACCATGCTGGTGCTGGACGCGACGATGGGCCAAAACGCGCTGGTTCAGGCGAAATTGTTTCATGCTCAGATCGAGCTCGACGCCATTACGCTCACAAAACTAGACGGCACGGCGAAAGGCGGTATCCTGTTTGCGCTCGCAGTCGCTCTTGGTCTGCCGATACGATTTGTCGGGGTCGGAGAGGACGACGACGCACTACAAACATTCAGAGCGCGCGATTTCGCAGAGGCATTGTTTGCCGAGGCGCCGTTCGAATCGGAAGCTGCGGTCGAATGATTCAATTCGACGGCGTCTACAAGTCCTATGGCCGTGGGCAAGACGCGCTGAAAAACGTATCGCTGGAGGTTGACGGGGGAGAGTTCATATTCGTGACGGGACACTCCGGTGCTGGCAAAAGCACTTTGTTGCGACTCATCGCTTTGATCGAGCGTGTCTCCCGCGGGCACGTGGTCGTTGACGGTCGTAACCTAGATCGTGTCCCGCGCCGGCAGATCCCTTATTACCGCCGGCGAATAGGATTTATCTTTCAGGAGCATCGACTGCTGCCCGATCGGTCGATCTTCGACAATGTGGCCTTACCGCTCGTTGTGGCCGGACATCGCCCTACCGAGACAAAGAAAAGGGTACGCGCGGCACTAGACAAAGTAGGGCTGTTGAGCAAGGAAAAGGCGTCGCCGGGCAATTTGTCGAGTGGTGAACAACAGCGTGTTGGGATAGCGCGCGCAGTCGTCAATCGCCCACAGATTCTGCTGGCGGACGAACCGACTGGAAATCTCGATCCGGCGCTTTCGGTGGACATACTGAAGCTGTTCGGACAATTCAACGACGTCGGAGTAACGGTATTGATAGCGACCCACGACCTGGAACTGATCCGACACCAAAAGCACCGAAGAATAGCGCTAGAGACCGGCCAGGTGTGTGCGGTCGGTTGAATCAGTAGGGAAAGATGGCCGGCGCTCAACGGCCCGCCGCGAGGCGGGGTTCAACACGGTCCCTGACGGCTTGGTTGCGCCAGCATCGGGCGTCGATTATCGACACTGCGAACAATCTAAGGACCAATCGCGGGGCCGTCGTTCTAAGCGTCCTCGTGATAGGCGTTACCCTGTCGTTGCCGCTCGGGGTTCACGTCGTACAGGAGAATTTTCTCGCGTTGGTCTCTAGTCTCGGCTCCCGACCGCAGGCAAGCTTGTTCTTGAAGCCGACGGCGACGCGCCAGGAAGCAGAGGCCTTGGCCGCCCTGTTGCGCCGGGACGAGCGGCTCGGTTCGGTCGTTGTGGTGGATAAAGACGTAGCTTTAGCCGAGTTTGCTGGGTTTTTCGATTTGGGTGACGTCGTGGCAACCCTCGCGGAAAACCCGTTACCGTACACGGTGGTCGTCGAAATCGAGGCCTCTCAGATCGGCGGAGAACGGGGCCTGCGTTTGCGCTCTGAACTCGAACGAACTGCCGGCGTTGCCGAGGCGCAATTCGACGTTACGTGGATACGCCGCTTGCAAGCGGTATCGGATTTGGCTGCGCGCGCCGTTGCCGTGTTCACGACAATCCTTGCCGTCGGCGTCATCCTGATCACCGGAAACACGATCCGCATCGGGATCCACAACCGACGCGAGGAAATCGAAGTCGCCAAATTGTGCGGCGCTACTGACGCCTTCGTGCGCCGGCCGTTTCTCTACAACGGGGCGCTCCAGGGATTGCTCGGGGCTATGATCGCTTGCGGGATCGTTGCAGCGGCGGTTGCTCTTCTTGGCGCGCCGATGGCAACGCTCGCTTCATTATACGAAAGCGACGTACAACTCATTAATATCTCTGAAATTTCCTTGGTTTCGGCTCTTTCTTTCGGCGCCGCATTAGGGTGGTTCGGGGCATGGATTGCGGTCGCTGTCTATCTTCGGCGCATCGACGTCACCCGCAGCGATTGAGGGGTGTTCAAGCGCGACGGAACTTGTCCCGTTATTAGCACTCTAACTTCAGGAGTGCTAAAATTGCGCTAATCCAAGCTTTTAGACTAGGGAAGAAAATGATGACCACCGCGATCGATTTGCAGATGCCGCTACCGACGGGTTCGCTCGAAGCATACGTGGATTCGGTCAACCGCATACCAATCTTGAGCCAGGAGGAAGAGCAGGCGCTAGCGAAGAAATTCCGCGAAGAAGGCGATCTCGACGCAGCTCGCCGGCTGGTCTTATCCCATTTGCGCTTCGTCGTCCGTCTGGCTCGCGGCTACGCCGGATACGGTTTGCCCCAGGGCGACCTGATTCAGGAAGGCAACATCGGTCTCATGAAGGCCGTTAAGCGTTTCGACCCGGCCGTTGGAGTACGGCTCGTGTCCTTTGCCGTACATTGGGTGCGCGCGGAAATGCATGAGTTCATTCTGCGCAACTGGCGCATTGTAAAGGTCGCGACGACCAAGTCTCAGCGGAAGCTTTTTTTCAATCTGCGGAGTTCAAAAAAACGTCTTGGCTGGCTGAATAGGGAAGAAATCGAAGCCATCGCCAAGGATCTCAATGTCCCGCCAAAGGATGTTTTGCTCATGGAAGAACGCCTAAACGCACGCGACGTAGCGTTCGATGCCAACCCGGCGGACGATGACGACCGGGTCGCGCCCGCCGTCTATAGCGCGGATATGCGGTTTGAGCCGTCCACGCTGCTGGACGCGATGGAAACTCGCCAGGCTGACCACGAACATTTGGTAGCGGCGGTCGCCGCACTGGACGACCGCAGTCGGGATATTGTTACGCGCCGCTGGTTATGCGAGCCGAAGGAAACCCTGCAGCAATTAGCAGATAAGTATGGCGTTTCGGCGGAACGTATTCGCCAAATCGAGAAAAACGCCTTTACCGCCCTGCGCGGTGCGATGCCCGGCGCCCTCCAGTTAGCGAACGCTTCTATGAAAGCCGGTTGAAGCTTCGGGGCTATTCCGACGGATTCGCCCGGAGGCGACGCCTGATCGAGGCCAGATAAAGCAACAGGAACAGGGCGAAATAATATTCCTGCGGTTCGCTGAAGCGCAGTTCCAAAGGTAGTTGTTCGATATCCAATAGAGATTTGATTCGCTCCGGAAGCCGGACCAAGATCGCCAGAAGGGCGGTCGGCAGACATTCCGTGCTCGGCCAGAACCAATACGCTTCGCCGTCTCCGGCCGTCGGCATCGAGCGCGTCCGCCAACGGTACACCGGCCAGATAACGCCTCCGACGAGCACCCAGACCTCCAGCAACATTCGCGGCTTTTGGTCGAACCAGCTGCTGATGTTGTGCAGGTTGGTTTCTTCCTGGTCGTTCACCGCCTCAATATAGTCGGGCGTGCCCCAACCGAAAAGGTGCTGACCCCAGGACAATTCTTCGCCTGCGAAGTACACGCAGCCCAACGTTGTCGCCAACAACCACAGGCGGAGCCGATTGCTGGGGAGACGGGAGGCCTGTCGCAACAACTGGATACCGACCACCGCGCCGGCGATCGATAGCAGCGGTGTTGCCAACTCGATCAGGCCGAGCTCGCCGTCGATGCGCGCGGCGTAGAACTCCGGCGCGAGGATCTTGATCGGTACGATCACCAGGAGGAGGATCGGAGGAAACCACAACCAAAGCCAGCGCGGGAGTCGCTCTTGGTAGCGAGCGGTGTTTTCGATCACGGGAACTCGGCGCTCGGTCGCTCAGGCCGAGGCGCTGCGAAAAACGGTTTCGGCGTCCCTTCGTGCAATGCTCGAGCGTCGGGCTACGCATCGTTTTGATCGACTCAGACCCTTTCTTTCAGGCATTACAACGCGCCGTACCTTTCCCAAGTCGCCTGAAGGCTAAACGGCATCGCTGACGAGGGGCAAATAATGGTCTATCAAAAGGACGATAAACAAAAAACTCAGATAGACAATAGAGTATCCAAACGCCTGTTTCGCGAGGGTATCCCGATGATCGAACATCATCCGAATAGCGAAGTACAGGAAGCCGGCGTCGAGAACCAAGGCAGAAACAAGATAGAACGGCCCGGACATGTACGTTGCATAGGGCAAGAGCGTCGCAAGGGTCAGAATGATGGTGTAGCAGAGGATCTGCACCCGGGTGTAATCAACGCCGTGCGTTATGGGCAACATCGGGATATCCGCTTTCGCATATTCGTCGCGGCGATAGATCGCCAGGGCCCAGAAATGCGGTGGTGTCCAAGCGAAAATAATCAGGAACAACAACAAAGCGTGCGGATCGACGCTTCCCGTGACCGCGGTCCAGCCGAGCACAGGCGGCGCGGCACCAGCGGCGCCGCCGATGACGATATTCTGCGGCGTCGCATGTTTCAAAAACATCGTGTAGATGACGGCGTAGCCGATCAGTGTCGAGAACGTGAGCACGGCGGTGAGCAAATTGACGAATGCAACGAGCAAATACATTGCCAGGACGCCGATAAGCAGTGCGAAAACCAATGCATGGCCGCGTGTAACCTCGCCCTTTGGCAGGGGCCGGTCTTTCGTTCGCGCCATCAAGGCATCGATTCGGTGCTCGGCGACGTGGTTGATCGCTGCCGCCGACCCGGCGGCCAGCGCGATACCGAGCACGCCAAAAAAGAACACGTCGAGCGGCACTGCTCCGGGAGTCGAAAGAAACATGCCGACGATGGCGGTAAAAACGATAAGGGAGACGACGCGAGGTTTGCACAGTTCCAGATATTCCCGCCACGTCGGGACGGTGCGCGCAGTTACGGTAATTTCCTTCATCGGCTGTTTGTCCCAGGAACCGGAAAAACGTACGCGGTTCAGAATGGCGCTCTAGAGAGTTCCTTTGCGCTCCGTTTCGACAAGACGGCCAGCGCTTATTGCTGCCGACCGCTTCGCGCCATCAGGCCCCACGAGTATACACGAAGTTGACGCGGTCTTTAGCGCAAGGGACCGCCTGGTAGCCGCCCGAGCACTGCGTCGCGTTTCGGGCAGCGTTCCTCACCAGCGCCGGGCGCCCTTAGCGATCGCTTGAATCGTGAGAAATTTGTCTCGCCTCCCAAAGGCAAGCTTCGATCCGCTGGGTCATCGTCGTTCGATCCGTGACTGCGTGCGATCGTCGCGCCGAGCGGCGGGTAATGAGGGCGAGGCTGTTCCGTCAAGGCCAGAGATTATGTCCGCCTGGCGCCAGGTCGGTCGCGATTCGGTCGCGGTCGAGAGGATCGTGCCAGGCGGTGATACCGATTAATGGTGCCGCTATGCGCGCCTTCAAAGTCGCGATGGTTGCTCGCTGATAACCGTAGCCGGGGTCGACCGAGTTCGCGACCCAACCGAGTAATGGGACGCCATCGGCGGCGATCGCTGCGGCGGTCAATAGAGCATGGTTGATGCACCCCAATCTCAGGCCGCAGACAAGGATCGCCGGGAGCCGCAAAGAGTGAACGAGATCCACTGTCTGCAATGAATCACTCAAAGGAACCCGCCAACCGCCAAGACCCTCCAAAAGTACGAACTCGGCAGCCTCGGCGCAGGCGGCGTAGGCCGTGCTGATTGCCTCCAGTGTGACCTCTTCCTCAGCGCTGCCGGCGGCGATGTTAGGCGCTGTGGGTTCGGCGTAGACGAACGGATTGATCACGTTGTAAGCGAGCCGAGGGTTGGAGTTCGCCAGCAGTTCCTCCGCATCGGAGTTACGCAGTCCCGTCGCTGTTGCTTGCGCCCCGGTCGCAACCGGTTTCATTCCGACCGCCGTGTAGCGTTGCTTGGTCAGCACCCGCAGTAAACCGCAGGTGACGACGGTCTTGCCAACCTCGGTATCGGTGCCGGTAATGAAGAGTCCTTGGGTCATCGGCGCCGCCGGACGTTCGCGGCCGGGAAGGTGGCGACCGTATTTTTGGGGTCCCCCGTGGCTCGACCGGGTTCGGGGCACCAGGCGTGCGCATAGACGACTTCAAAGGTGGCAGGCAATTTATCGTTCCGGCGGAGGCCCTCGTACCGCTCTACCATTCGCCGCCACGCCGCGGGGGTCGATAATCCACGGCGGCGTCCGCGTAAGCTGTTGACCGCTCCGGTACCGCGCAGATCGCGCATCACGCCCCGGACATCGTCGTAATTTACGGTAATGAGTTCCGTTTCCAACACTGGGGCATCGAAACCCGCCCGGATCAAAGCGTCGCCGACGTCGTGCATATCGATAAACGGATTAACGCGCGGCGATGGATCGACTCCGGCCCACGCGTAGCGAAGTTCTTGTAGCGTATCTGGGCCGAGACTCGAAAACAGCAGCAATCCGGGCTGCTTGAGGACCCGCCTGCACTCCGCGAACAATCGATCTAGATCCTCGCACCATTGAAACGTCAGGCTCGAAAAGACGAAATCGACCGCGGCGTCCGTTACCGGAAGGGCCTCGGCGTCGGCACAAATGTAGGAATGCGAAGAACGCCACCGCTTCGTCTTAGAGCGTGCGAAGGCCAACATTGACGGCGCCAAGTCCAGCAGCAATGTTCGCGCCCCGCGATAACGCCGCGCAAGTGCACGCGAGCAGTAGCCTGTGCCAGCGCCGATATCCAGGATCGTATGTGGTTCGATACGAACGGCGTCGAGGTTTTCCAGCAGGCGGTCGACGACGAGTCGCTGCAACTCGGCGTGCTCATCATAAGTTTCGGCGGCGCTATCGAACGCTCGGCGCACCCGCAGCTTATCGAGCTTGCCGCCAGAGTCGCTGCTCATGCGGCGTTTTGTGCGAAGGCGCCCGCCAGAGCGGTGACTAAGGCATCGATGTCCGCTTTCGTGTGCGCCGCGCTGATACAAATTCTCAGGCGCGCGGTGCCCGCGGGCACGGTCGGCGGACGAATGGCTCGGGCGTAGATACCGGCCTCACGCAACTTCGCCGCGATCGCCAGCGCCGCGCTATCTTCGCCAACGAGGACCGGCTGGATGGGAGTCGTCGACTCGAGTAGCGGCAGGGTCGCGGCCCGGGACCGGAAATAGGCAATGTTCTCCGCCAGTGCACGGTGAAGGGCGCCGTCGCCGGCGAGCAAATCCAGCGCCGCGATCGTTGCTGCGGCGATCGCCGGGGGCGGGGCGGTGTCGTAGATGAACGTGCGGCTGCGTTGAATAAGCGCGTCGATCAAGCGGTCGCTGCCTACTACGGCAGCGCCCGCGGTGCCTAAAGCTTTTCCGAAGGTAACGATCAAGATCGGCAAATCGTCCTGGCCTAGGCCAAATGCGGCGCTCGCGCCGCGCCCTTGCGCAACGACGCCGAAGCCGTGAGCATCGTCGCCGATAAAGACCGCTTCGTGCGCTGCCGCTAGGCGCGCTAACTGATCCAGCGGGGCTAGGTCGCCATCCATACTGAATACCGTGTCGGTGATGATCCAGCGCCCGCCCGCGTGCGACTCGGAAAGAGCAGCTTCGAGGGCGCGTATATCGCAATGGGGGTAACGAGTATGCGCAGCGCGGCAGAGTGCCACGGCGTCGATTAAGGAAGCGTGGTTCAGGCGGTCGTGGTAGACGTGATCGTGGCGCCCAATGAGAGCGCCGATGACACCAAGATTGGCCATGTAGCCAGAAGAGTAGACGAGAGCCCGGTCGCGTTTCAGGAAGCTTGCGAGGCGACGCTCCAGCTCGCAATGCACGGTGCTGCGCCCGGACAGCAAGGCCGAAGCTCCACTACCGACGCCATAGCGCCCTACCCCTTCGCGCGCGGCTTCACAGACCGCCGGATGCGCGCTCAAACCAAGATAATCGTTACTAGAGAAATTCAATAGCGCTCGATCGCCTATGTTGATCAACCGTCCCTGCGCTGTGGAGTTTGCCTCGACGGTCCGTAGGCGATTGGCGGCTCGATGGTCGGATAGGATGCGTGATAGACGCCCTTCTAGCGCATGCATGAGCGAACCTGTAGCGGCGCTACTGCGAATGCGGCGTGATGCCGAGCTTTGCGAACAAAACCCGATCCACATCCGCGACGGGATTGGGGGTAGTCAGGAGGCGCTCGCCATAGAAAATCGAGTTCGCACCGGCAAAGAAACACAACGCTTGGGCTTCGTCGCTCATGGCCTCGCGCCCGGCCGACAGTCTAACCATGGATTTCGGCATCATAATGCGGGCCCCGGCGACCATTCGCACGACTTCCAAGACGTCCGTATCGGGGACGCAATCGAGTGGCGTACCGCCAACTTTCACGAGCAGGTTTATGGGGACGCTTTCCGGATGAACCGGTAAGTTCGCCAGGTTGAGTAGGAGATTCGCTCGATCCGTTTCGGTCTCGCCCATCCCGACGATGCCGCCGCAGCAAATGTTGATCCCCTCTTCGCGAACGACTTCAAGTGTATCGAGGCGCGCCTGATAAGTTCGGGTGGTGACGATCTCGGCGTAGAATTCCGGGGATGTATCCAAGTTGTGATTGTAATAGTCGAGGCCCGCTTCCTTTAGCTGTTTGGCTTGGTCGGAATTCAACATACCGAGGGTTACGCAGGCTTCCAAGCCGACGGCTTTCACTGCTTTGACCAGCGGGATGACTTCCGTTAAGTCACTCTGTTTCGGCGACCGCCACGCGGCGCCCATACAGAAACGGGTGGCGCCGTTAGCCTTAGCGTTTTCGGCAGCGGCGAGGACGGTGGCGACATCGAGCAGCGCTTCCGATTCGACGCCGGCGTCGAAATGAGCGCTTTGCGGACAGTACGCACAATCTTCGGGACAACCTCCGCTTTTGATATTCAAAAGGGTGCTGAGCTGAACTTCGTTGGGGTCAAACGTCGCACGATGCGCGCTATGAGCGGCGAACAGGAGATCGCACAGCGGTTGCCCCAATAATGCTTTCACTTCTTCGGTGCGCCAGTCATGGCGCAGCGTGACCGGTGACTCAACGTGGTGTGCTTGTGCGCTTACGGCAGATGCCATAGGGTGACTCCTTCTGTCATCCGAAGTTAATCGATAAGGACATCGAAAGATGCGGGTCGAGTTGCAACCGTCAACGTTAGACCAAGGCGGTTTTCGTTACAACTGGTCAAAAATTGTACGGCGTTTTCCCCTGTTGGAGCAACTACCGGTACAAGCCTGCCGGTTATGCGGTCAACAGACAGAAAGGGCCGAGATCTGTACGGACTGCCGGACGGATCTACCGTGGCGCACGGCCCCGTGGCGAAGACGGCTTTCGCACGTAGATGAAGTTCGCGCAAGTTTCGACTTTGTATACCCGATCCGGCAACTCCTCCACCGCATGAAATACGGTAAAGACCTCGCCTGCGCGAGACTGCTCGGTGAGTTAGCTGCGGTAGGGCTGCCGGACTTCGAACAGCTGCCGCCGGATGCCGTGCTGTTTCCGGTGCCAGTCTCGCGAGGCCGAGCCATCGTTCGCGGATTCAATCAGGCAATGGAACTGGCGCTGCCGCTCGGGCGCATAAAGAGCCTGGAAATCGACGGGGAGAGCATTTACAAACGACGTGCTGACCACCGGAGCAACCGCGTCGGCGGATGGCCGGCGCCCTCAAAGCAGCGGGCGCGAGACGGGTTCTCGTCTGGACGATAGCGGCCGCGTGACGATATCAGGTATCGAGGTTAGTAACGGATAAGGCGTGTTGTTCGATGAAATTCCGCCTCGGCTCCACCTGATCGCCCATCAGCGTGGAAAATATTTGGTCGGCCGCTACACCGTCTTCGATCTGGACCCGCACGAGATTTCTCGTTTCGGCGTTCATCGTCGTATCCCATAATTGGTCGGGATTCATCTCCCCCAAGCCCTTATAGCGCTGCACGTGAATGGACCGTCGGGTGTCGTTTAGCAACCAGTCGAATGCGTGACGCAAAGAATCGACCGAACGTTCGTGGTCGGCACGACGCACGGTTAACTGGGCTTGCTCGGCGTCGAGGATTTCACCCATTGTCGATAGGCGCCGGTATTCGCTGGAAGCAAAGAATTCGCTGCTAAAGCGATGCTCTGTCTGTAGTCCGTGCAGGGTCACAGAGAAGCAGACTTCCCAATTGTCGATAGTGCGGTAATCGACCTCGCTGGTAAAAGAGATCGTGCTGTCCGTACGTTCGATTAGAAACGCGGAAACATCTTGAACCAATTGAATTATAACGTTTTTATCTATTTGCTCCGGTTGAGATAAGGGCGCGATACGGCGCATGGCTTGCAGTATCATGGGGTCGTAGCGACGCGCTAACCGCGCCGTGGTCTCGTTCAACGCTAGATATTGCTCTGCCATTTCCGCTATTCGCTCTGCGCCGTGCGTCTCGTCATCCAGCTCGAAAGTGACGTCTTGAATCGCTAACTCCATGACATACGCATCCAGCTCGAGATCATCTTTAAGGTAGCGCTCCTTCTTTCCCTTTTTAACTTTGTACAACGGCGGCTGCGCTATAAAAACGTGGCCTCGCTCTATGAGTTCCGGCATCTGACGATAAAAAAAGGTCAGCAATAACGTACGAATGTGCGAACCATCGACGTCGGCGTCCGTCATGATGATGATCCTGTGGTAACGCAGTTTTGCCGGATCGTACTCGTCAGCACCGATCCCACAGCCGAGCGCGGTAATCAGGGTAGCGACTTCGGTCGACGACAGCATTTTGTCGAACCGGGCTTTCTCTACGTTGAGAATCTTTCCTTTCAAGGGTAGAACCGCCTGGTATCGCCGATGCCTGCCCTGCTTGGCCGAGCCGCCAGCAGAATCACCTTCGACGATGAACAGTTCAGATTTAGCGGGGTCGCGCTCCTGGCAATCGGCCAACTTGCCCGGCAAACCGGCGACGTCGAGGGCCGTTTTCCGCCGAGTCAACTCTCTCGCTTTACGTGCCGCCTCGCGCGCCCGGGCCGCATCGATGATCTTACCCATCACGGCTTTGGCATCTTGCGGGCGCTCTAACAAAAAAGCGTTGAGATGTTCTGCCAAAACCGATTCGACGGCCCCTTTTACCTCACTCGACACAAGCTTTTCTTTTGTCTGCGAGGAAAACTTCGGGTCTGCGACTTTAACGGAAAGAACGGCGGTCAACCCTTCCCTGACATCCTCCCCCGAAACCGCGACCTTGTTCTTCGTCGCTATACCCGCCTTGTCGATGTAGGTGTTCAGGGTACGGGTCAACGCGGACCGAAAACCCGCGAGATGGGTACCTCCGTCACGTTGCGGAATGTTATTGGTATAGCAGAAGATGTTTTCTTGGTAAGAATCGTTCCATTGCATCGCCAACTCAACATCAACGGCATCGCGCCGGTCGGTCAGGTGGATTACACCGTCGTGCAGGGGCGTTTTCGTTCGATTTAAATGGCTCACGAAAGCGGCGATACCGCCCTGATATTCGAAAGTATCCGACTTTTGTGAGCGCTCGTCGGTAAGATTAATGCGCAGTCCAGAATTGAGAAAAGACAATTCCCGCAGGCGGCTCGCGAGAATATCGTAATGGAATTCAATATTTCGAAAAACGGTTGCCGCGGGAAAGAAAGTGATCTTCGTGCCGGTACGATCGGTCTCTCCGACCGCCTTCAACGCGTCAACGGGAACTCCGTTTTCATAATGTTGCTTCCAGATTGACCCGTCTTTGTAGACGGTCAAAAGAAGACTCTCGGATAACGCGTTGACGACGGAAACACCGACTCCGTGGAGGCCTCCGGAGACTTTATAGGAATCATCGTCAAATTTCCCGCCGGCGTGCAAGGTTGTCATAATGACCTCTGCCGCGGAGGTGTTCTCCTCCTGGTGGAAATCTACCGGTATGCCGCGACCATCATCGACCACAGTAATGGCGTTTTCGGCCTTTATTTTCACGTCTATCGTCGAGCAATAGCCGGCCAGCGCTTCGTCAACGCTGTTATCGACTACTTCAAAAACCATGTGGTGAAGACCCGTCCCATCGTCGGTATCACCGATATACATGCCAGGGCGTTTTCGTACCGCATCCAAGCCCTTTAAAACCTTGATATTCGACGACGTGTAGTTTGGTTCGTCCGCCATGTCTTACTCCTGATCTCTATCCATTTGCTGTCATCGCCCGGATTTCTCCTTGTTCCACGTGAAACATTCTTGCCGATTCACGGAGACTCTCCGATAGGTCCGTTGCTTCTATCGCGGTAAGAAAGGTCTGCGCTTTGGTGCTCAACAAATTCCTTATCGCTAGCTCCCGCGCCGATCGATCGAGTTCCGCGGCTAGGTCATCTACCAGCAAGATCGGTTGCTCCAGCGCGTTCTCGCTGAGGTACGACGCTTGGGCGGCAACGATAGCAGCTATTATCAGCTTCCCTTGCCCTCTTGAGACCGTAGATTTAGCGGGTTTTCCACCGATCGTTATCCGCAGTTCACCCCGGTGCGGGCCAGTCGTCGTTGTACCAATTTCTCTGTCCTTCGCCCAGTTCTCATCCAATAAATCGCCAAGTCGTCGACTCGCGCGCCAGCCTCTACGATATTCCAGACTTAAAGGACCGACAACCGAACTCGACGGCGTCTCCCCCAAATACTCGTTTATCTTCGACACGCAATCGAGGCGCCATCGATCCAGACGGTCCGCTGCTACCGATATCTGTTCATGCCAATTTGCGGCTTGTG
>CAZFZX010000021.1:11095-31072 GCA_964523765.1 uncultured Enterobacteriaceae bacterium | reverse complement strand
GGAAAATTTGGTCGGGGTGACAGGATTTGAACCTACGACCCCTGCCTCCCGAAGGCAGTGCTCTACCAGGCTGAGCTACACCCCGAATCAGATTATTTGTTGGCTACGAACCCCTAAGCCCGACAGGTTCCTAGGAACTGCGGTGCACTGCAAAGCTGGCCAGCGTATTGAGTGCATCGAGGTATGGTGACGGCGTTAGACCGCCCAATGCCTCTTTCGCCTTCGCCGCCTCGGCTTCAGCGAGCGCGAAAGTGTACGTGATGGCCCCGGTCGATTCAATTGCCGCGGATATCTCTTCGATGCGCTCGAGACCGCCCTTTTCGATCGCCTCACGCACGATCCGTGCCTGCTCGGCGCTCCCTTCCCACATCGCATAGAGCAGCGGCAGGGTCGGTTTTCCTTCGGCCAGGTCGTCGCCGATGTTCTTCCCCAGCTGCGCCGGGGAAGCGCTGTAGTCGAGCGCGTCGTCGACCAGTTGAAACGCGGTCCCGAGATGGCGTCCGTAGCGCGCCAGCGCCGTTTCGAGCTCGGGCTTGCCGCCGCTGATAACGACCCCGAGTGCCGCGGCGGCCTCGAATAGCTTCGCGGTCTTGTTGTGGATGGTGTCGAGGTAGCGCTGTTCTGTCGTGTCCGGGTCGTGACAACTCACCAGTTGCATCACCTCGCCCTCGGCGATCGTGTTCGTCGAATCCGCGAGAATCTCCAAGATCCGCATGTTCTGCAGGTCGACCATCATTTGAAACGCGCGCGAGTACAGAAAATCACCGACCAATACGCTCGCTTCACTGCCCCAGACGAGATTCGCCGTTTCCCGCCCGCGCCGCATTTTCGATGAATCGACCACGTCGTCGTGCAGCAGGGTCGCGGTATGGATCAACTCTATGATCACCGCGACGTCGATATGCCGGGTGCCGGTATACCCGACCGCCTTGGCCGACAGCAGTGCAATCACCGGTCGCAGGCGTTTGCCGCCGCTGCCGATGATGTACTGGCTGAGCTGGTTGATTAGAACCACTTCGGAGTACAGGCGTGCCTTGATCAAGCGGTCGACCGCAGCGATTTCGTCGCCGACGAGCGCCCGGACGTGGGCAATATCAACAGTGGGGGCGGTGGCGCTCATGCGGCATCGGGAGCAAGTTGGCAGATTCTCTGAATTAACCCGCTATCTTGCCAAGACACGGCTAAAATTACCATCGAAATCAAGGACTGAGAGCCTTCCAGAAGGGGCGATTGCATGTCTTGTGCGGCGCGAAAGAATTCCGTAGAATCGCGGCCCCGCATTAGCTGAAGCGTCAAGGCACGGTGATGAACGTCGTAATCAAGACCGGTGGAAAACAATATCGCGTTAGCGAGGGCGACAAGCTCGATGTCGAGAGCCTCGATGCGGCGCCGGGTGATAAAATCGAATTTCCCGAGGTGCTGCTAGTGCGCGACGGCGACACGCTCGAGGTTGGCACGCCGCTGGTCGAGGGCGCCAAGGTCACGGCCACGGTGCTCGAGCACGGGCGCGGAGAAAAGATCCGTATCGTAAAATTCAAGCGGCGCAAGCAGTATCGAAGACAGATGGGGCACCGGCAGAATTTCACACGGGTGGAAATCACCGGAATCGCTCGGGGATAGACAGAAATGGCACATAAGAAAGCCGGCGGCAGCACGCGCAATGGCAGGGACTCACAATCCAAGCGCCTGGGCGTCAAATGCTATGGCGGCGAACAAGTCAGGGCGGGTAACATCATCGTCAGGCAGCGGGGCACTCATTTCCACCCCGGTATGAATGTCGGCTGTGGACACGACCACACGCTGTTTGCCAAAGTTGATGGCACGGTCAAATTCCAGGCGAAAGGTCCGAAAAACCGTAAATTTGTGAGCGTGGAACAAACGTAGTATTTGCCGGCCGGAAAGACCCGAAACGAACCCCGTCCGAGACGGGGTTTTTTGTTTCCGTATGATGCCGTCGGCGGGCGGTGCAGGTAACGCATGAAGTTTATCGACGAGGCAACCATCAGCGTCCAGGCCGGGAACGGCGGCGACGGTTGTTTGAGCTTCCGGCGGGAGAAATATGTCGCTTTCGGCGGACCGGATGGCGGCGACGGCGGCGACGGCGGCAGCGTCTTCCTCACCGTCGATCCGCGTTTGAATACCCTCATCGATTTTCGCTATAAACGGATCTTCAAAGCCCGCAACGGCCAACCGGGGATGGGCCGCAACCGGATCGGTAAGAGTGCCGACGATTTGATGATCCGGGTACCTCCCGGCACCCTGGTTTACGACGAACAAACCGCAGAATTGATCGGCGATCTAACCGGCGCCGAAGCCCGGTTATTGGTTGCCCAGGGCGGATTCCACGGACTCGGGAACGCTCGTTTCAAGAGCAGCACGAACCGGGCCCCGCGCAAGACGACTAAGGGAACGGAAGGGGATAGCAGGGCGTTGCGGCTGGAATTGAAGTTACTGGCCGACGTCGGATTACTGGGCTTGCCGAACGCCGGGAAGTCGACCTTGATCAGCCGCGTCTCCGCCGCCCGGCCCAAGGTGGCGGACTACCCTTTTACCACCCTGCGCCCCATACTCGGCGTCGTCTCAGTGGGCCTCGACCAGAGCTTTGTCGTTGCGGATATTCCGGGGATTATAGAAGGGGCCGCCGCCGGCGCCGGCCTCGGCGTACAGTTTTTGCGACACGTCGAACGGACGAGGTTGTTGTTGCACGTCATCGACGTGTCGTGTTTCGATGGGGTCGGTGATCCGGCGACCGACTTTCAAACCATCACCCGCGAACTCGGCGAATACGGTAACGACTTGCTCGCGCGCGAGCGCTGGGTGGTATTTAATAAGATCGATGTCTTTGGTGACGCTTATGCGCCCGACACCGACAAATTTTGCGCCGCGACCGGCTGGAGCGGCCCGATCTTTCACGTGTCTGCGGCGACCGGCGCTGGTTGCGATGCACTCGTTAACGCGGTAGCAGAACGGCTGGCAGCCCCGATGGACGATGACTGAAACCAACTCTCACGGGTCCCCTGATACCCGCAAAAATTTGAGCCGGACGGGCCGCTGGGTGATCAAGATCGGCAGCGCGCTTGCCACTAAACACGGCTTGGGTCTCAATATCGAGGCAATCGAAGATTGGGCAGCGCAGATCGCCGCGCTCAAGCAAAGCGGGTACGAGATCGTCGTCGTCGCTTCCGGTTCGGTGGCCGAAGGGGCCGTGCGCCTCGGTTGGGCGTCGCGCCCGCATTCGATCCACGAACTGCAGGCGGCGGCTGCCGTTGGCCAAATGGGTCTGGTACGGGCGTGGGATCGTGCCTACGAGAAATTCGATCTGCAGGCGGCACAAGTGCTTCTGACCCACGAGGACCTGGCCGACCGCCGCCGTTATCTCAACTCGCGCAGCACGCTCTGGACCCTGCTTCGGCTGGGCGTGATCCCCGTCATCAATGAAAACGATACGGTCGCGACCGATGAAATCCGGTTCGGAGACAATGACTCGCTGGCGGGTCTGGTGAGTAATCTCGTCGATGCGGATCTGCTGGTGATCCTGACCGATCAGGAGGGCCTGATGACCGCCGATCCCAGAACGGACCAAGCAGCGACCTTGATTGCCGAGGCGAGCGTCGAAGATCCGGCAATTGCCGCCATCGCCGGCAGCGGCGGCGCCTGGGGGCGCGGCGGTATGCGGACGAAATTGGCCGCCGCGAAGCTCGCCGCCCGCTCGGCGACCTCGACGGTCATCGCCTCCGGTTTTCGTCCCAACGTCCTGCACGACATCGCGGCCGGCGAGGAAGTAGGGACTCTGTTGGCCGCGTCGAACGCGAAACTCGCCGCGCGCAAGCAATGGTTGGCGAGTTCGCTGATCCCGCGGGGGCAATTAGTCCTCGACGAGGGCGCGTGCAAGGTCATTCGCGATCAGGGCCGCAGTTTGCTGGCGGTCGGCGTATTGCAGGTAATCGGCGATTTCCAGCGCGGTGAATTGGTCGCTTGCGTCGACCAGGCGCACAATGAAGTTGGCAAGGGACTGGTCAACTACGATGCGGCGGAAGCCGTTCGGATCAGCGGTCAGGCGACCGGCCGCATCGAGTCCATCTTGGGCTATGTTCGTGAACCCGAGCTCATCCATCGGGATAATCTCGTTATCCTTTGAGCGGCCTTCCATTGTCCCGGTATGACCGTTCAATGTCGGAGTCATTCCTGCGGATGCGCGGATCCGGTGCTATCAAACGCTGTCGAAGGCAAGCATTGTTTAACTGGACCCCGGATCAAGTCCGGGGTGACGGCGGTTGGTGTAACTACAAAAGTGATGCATCTTTTGGAACGCTTATTTGGATAAGTGTTCCGAAACATCGATCATTTTCTAATTCGGGATTGACTGGATGCCTGCTTTCGCAGGAATGACGATGAAATTGAAGTGCATTTCGGATCAATTGTTTAGAAGCGGATCCAAACAAAAAAGCCGGCACGCGGCCGACTTTCCTGGATTGTGCTTGCGATCAGCCGAGTGCCCGGATCTTCGTGTTCAGGCGTGATTTGTGGCGCGCGGCCTTGTTCTTGTGGATCAGCGAAGAACCGACCATATTGTCGATCACGGGGACCGCCAGCTGGTAGGCGGCCTGCGCTTTCTCTTTGTCGCCCGTCTCGATGGCCTCCACGACTTGTTTGATCCGCGTACGCAGCAGTGATTTACGGCTGGCGTTGTGGCGGCGGCGCTTTTCTCCCTGGCGGGCGCGCTTGCGGGCTTGTGCTGAATTGGCCAATGATCGCCTCCGAGGCTGTTTGCAAAGGGCGCGAACTATGCGACGGAATGGGCGTTTTGTCAAATGCAGCGCCGGTTCACGCGACCGTGGAAATCGGGGCATCGCGGAGATTCTGCGCTAGAATTCGCCAAGTCGTTCGATGCCGACTGGAGCGGCGTACACCGGAATCTTTTTCGCCGTCATCCGTCTTTCTCGTGCAATGTCCGAGTTGAGGAAACCCCGCTGAGTAAGAGCCTGTTTAAATCCACCGCGGTCGTCGCGCAGATGACCCTCATTTCGCGTCTGCTCGGCTTTGTGCGCGATGTCGTGATCGCGCGGATTTTCGGCGCCGGTGTCGCGGCCGATGTCTTTTTCGTCGCCTTCAAGATCCCGAATCTTTTTCGGCGTCTGTTCGCCGAGGGTGCGTTTTCGCAGGCCTTCGTTCCTGTCCTGACGGAGCACAAGAACGCCGGTGATCCCGATGAGGTCATCGATCTCGTCGGCGCGACGACGGGCGCTCTGGCGCTGGTCTTGTTTCTGGTCGTTGCGCTCGGCGTGTTGGCGGCGCCGATTTTCATCGCGGTGTTCGCGCCGGGATTCATCCAGGACGCCGAAAAGTGGGAATTGGCGAGCTGTCTGCTCCGGATCACCTTCCCCTACCTGTTGTTTATCTCTTTGACGGCGCTGTTTGGCTCGCTATTGAATACCTACGGCCGCTTCGCCCTGCCGGCGCTGACCCCGGCCCTGTTGAACATCGCGCTGATCGCCGCGGCGCTGCTATTGGCTCCGCGGATGGAGCAGCCGGTAGTGGCGCTTGCAATCGGTGTATTGGTCGGCGGCGTGCTCCAGTTTGCGGTGCAATTCGGCGCCGTTCTACGGCTCGGCGTATTGCGCAGGATCCGCGTCAATTTCGCCCATTCGGGCGTGCGCCAGATCCTCCGGCTCATGGGGCCGGCGGTGTTCGGCGTGTCGGTCGGTCAGATCAACTTGATGATCGACACCTTGATCGCCTCGTTTCTCACGGTCGGCAGCATCTCCTGGCTGTACTACTCCGATCGCCTCATGGAATTCCCCCTCGGGGTGTTCGGGATCGCGCTGGCGACCGTAGTGCTGCCGAGCCTGTCGAAGCAGCATGCCGAAGGCGAGCCCGAGGCCTTTTCGGCGACGCTCGACTGGGCCTTGCGCCTGGTCTTGATCATCGGTCTTCCGGCGAGCCTGGCGCTCGCGATTCTGGCCGAGCCGATGCTGAGTACCCTGTTTCAATATGGGGCTTTGACCGAACACGACGTGACGATGGCGGGCCGTAGCCTGGTTGCCTATTCGGCGGGCCTCGTGGCTTTCATTCTGGTCAAAGTGTTGGCTCCCGGATTTTACGCCAAGCAGGACACGCGCACGCCGGTGCGCATCGGCATCGCCGCCATGTGCACTAACGTCGTCTTGAATCTCGCCCTGGTAGTACCGCTCGCGCACGCCGGACTGGCATTGGCGACCGCCTTATCCGCCTTTTTGAACGCCGGTCTGCTGCTTAAGGCATTGCTTGCCAACGGCTCCTACCGGCCCGGGCGCGGGTGGCTCCCTTACGCGCTAAAGGTAACCGCCGCGGTGGTGATCATGTGCCTGGTACTGTCGTTCATGACCGTCGAGCAGAGCCGCTGGACGGCTGCCGAGGCGCCCGACCGCGCCTTGATGCTGGCTCAATTGATCGCTGCGGGCGCGGCGAGTTATTTCGCGGCGCTGTTCGCGCTCGGCGTCAGGCCACGTCATTTTGCGCACCGCCCGGGTGCCGATTGATCGATTCGGGCCGCCGCCATCGCGCCGAACGCTTCTTGTATAATCATCGGCGATCGATTTCTTTTACGGCTCAATCATTCGACGATCGATATGGAACTCATCCGCGGTGCGCACAACATCAAACCGCATCACCACGGCAGCGTGGCGAGTGTTGGTAACTTCGATGGTGTGCATCTCGGTCACCAGGCGGTTCTACGGCAGTTGATCGATGCGGCGGCAAAGCACCAACTGCCCTCCCTCGTGATCATTTTCGAACCGCAACCCGCGGAATACTTTCGTCCCGAGGGACAGACGCCGCGACTGTCGGCGCTGCGCGAGAAGCTCATCCTGCTCCAGCGCTTTGGCATCGACCGCGCGTGCGTACTGCGCTTCGACGAGTACCTCGCCGCGCAGACCGCCGAGGAATTCGCGACCAATACCCTGGTCAAAGGATTCGGGATCCGAGAGTTGATCGTCGGCGACGACTTCAAGTTCGGTAGCGCCAGAAGCGGCGACTTCTTCGCGCTGCAGGGATTCGGCAAGCAATACGGGTTTGCGGTTCGACGTACGCACTCCCTTGTCCTGGAAGGCGAGCGGGTGAGCAGCACCGCGGTCCGGCGGAAGTTGCTGGAGGGCGATTTTGCCGGAGCGGAGGCGTTTCTCGGGCGGCGCTATTTTATCGCCGGTCGTGTCGTGCACGGCCAGCACCGGGGTCGTTCGATCGGATTTCCCACCGTCAATCTGAATTTGAATCGATACCGGGCGCCGTTGAACGGGATCTATGCGTCCTACGTACTGGGTATCGAACAGGCGCCGCTACCCTCGGTGACCTATGTCGGGTCGCGACCGATCATCGAGGATCCTACCTACGTCTTGGAGTCTCATATTTTCGATTTCGACGAGGACTGTTACGGTCGTCACCTCGTGGTCGAATTCGTCGAGAAGGTGCGCGACGACCTACCGTTCGAATCATTCGAAAAGCTGCGCCGGCAAATCGTCGTCGATTGTGAGGCCGGGAGGAAAGTGCTCGGCTTGGAAGCGGGCGCATCGAACAGGTGACGTTCAAAACCCGACACTGGTTAGGTGCGGCGGTCGCTATCGTGATCGCCGACCAACTCACGAAGTATTGCGCGACGCTGTGGCTGGCGTACGGCGAACCGGTCGCGGTTTTTCCGGGCCTGAATTTTACCCTGCTGCATAATACCGGCGCGGCTTTCAGCCTGCTCAGCGACGCCTCGGGTTGGCAACGCTGGTTTTTCGCCGGCGTCGCCTTGGTCGTGGCTGCGGTGATCACCTTGTGGCTCCGCCAGGTCGGACACCACGAGCGGTGGTTGCCGATCGCGCTCTCGCTCATCCTCGGCGGTGCGATAGGCAACTTCTGGGATCGCCTGACCTTGGGTTACGTCATCGATTTCATTCAAGTGTATTACCAGCGTTGGTCGTGGCCCGCATTCAATGTGGCCGATTCGGCGATCAGCGTGGGCGCCGTAATGCTGCTGCTCAGCGGTTGGTTCCAACGACCGCCTCCGACCGCCGACGGATAAAACAGCATTTCGCCGATCGACTCACGCTCATTTCCAAGCGGCGGCGTTTTCAACGATAATGAGCGCGTTCTTTAGGAGCTTCGAGACAGGTAAGAACATGGAAATTCATCTCGCAAATCCCCGTGGGTTTTGCGCCGGCGTTGACCGGGCGATCGGGATCGTCGAGAACGCCCTGGAGTTGTTCGGGGCGCCCGTTTTCGTGCGCCACGAGGTCGTTCACAACCGATACGTCGTCGACGGCTTGCGCGATAAGGGCGCCATTTTCGTCGACGAACTCGACGAAGTACCAGACGACGCGACGGTGATTTTCAGCGCGCACGGCGTAGCCAAGGCGGTTCGTGAGGAGGCGGCGCGGCGGCAACTGCGGGTATTCGACGCCATCTGTCCGCTCGTGACCAAGGTTCACATGGAGGTGGGAAAGTACCAGGAAGACGGGCTCGAGAGCATTCTCATCGGGCACGCCGGCCATCCGGAAGTCGAGGGGACGCTCGGTCAGTACGTCGCCAACGGCCGTCGTGGCGGGATGTATCTGGTCGAATCGGTGCAGGATGTGTGGGACCTCGAAGTCAAGGATCCCGATTATCTGGCGTTCGTCACCCAGACCACGTTGTCGATGGACGACACCGCGGAAATTATCGGGGCGCTGCGCGAGCGCTTCCCGAAAATCGCGGGGCCGAAGAAAGAAGATATCTGTTATGCAACCCAAAACCGGCAAGATGCCGTGAAGCGCTTGTTGGAAAACTGCGATTTGATCCTAGTCGTCGGTTCACAGACGAGTTCCAACTCGACGCGTTTGAAAGAGATAGCGGAGAAACAGGGGATCGCTGCGTACCTCATCGATAACGCCGCAGAAATCCAGTCGGCTTGGTTGGCCGGTAAGAAAAGCGTGGGTGTCGCCGCCGGCGCTTCGGCCCCGGAGGTTCTGGTCGAGCAGGTCGTAGAAAAACTGAAAGAATCGGGTGGCCACACCGTCAACGAGGTCCCCGGCATCATCGAACAGGTGGTCTTCAGCCTACCGCGCGAACTCGTGCGGGCTTCGGAAATCGGATAGCCGCTAACTCAGGCGGCACTTGCGGCAAACTACCCGACCTCAGAAAACCGTGTAATTAGCTGTTTTTATTATCTAATTTCATAATTCGGCAGCGTATGCCGCTGCTTCCCAGGCACGAAATCCGATCCCGCAAATTGCCGCCGGAAGGTCCACGCGGCCGTTTGTCGGCAGGTCCGTGTGACGCAGTTCACAATCAAAAACCTTCCGCTACCGTTCGTCGCCCGATTTTTACCGTTCGTCGGAAATCCGGCGACAAATTCGAAAAGTACTGCTAAATAAAGTTCCATGAAACGAAAAAACCAGGCCGGATTCACCATCATCGAGTTGATGCTTACCATCGCTATCGGCGCGATCCTGGTGGCGCTCGCGATTCCGAGCTACACCAACATGGTGTTGAACAACTGTCTGACGTCCAAAACGAATGCGTTCGTCAGCGCCATGCAACTGGCCCGCAGCACCGCCGTTACGATTCGTGAAGACGTTACCGTGGGCTCACTCGATTGCCGCCTCGACGCGAATGACGATGGTGCGGCGGATGGCGTCTGTGATGCGGCGAACGAATTTGGCGTAGGACTCGTCGTCTTCCGCGATATTGACGCCGATGGGCTCGCCGACGATTTGGTCGAGGACATCGACGGCGACGGCGTCCTGGACGTCGGCGAAGATCTCAACGCTAACAACCTGCTCGATGTCGAGATCGTCAAGCAGATCCGCTTCAACTGTGCTGCGACCATGGACGAAACCGTCGACGGGGCTAATGACGTTATCAACAACTCGACGGCGCTCGTCTACTCACCAAACGGCAGCGCGACCCCGTTGGGCACGATCAATGTGTGCGACACCCGCACCGCAGGCACTTACAACGGTCGCCAGATCACGCTGAGTACAACAGGACGCCCGACAACCGATCCCGCGTTTACCCTCTGTCCATGAGCAAGAAGATGACTGAACTTACCCTTTTTGCGCAGCGGCGTTCGTTGAACGTACCGCGCGCGCGTCGAACCGATGCCGGTTTTACCTTGATAGAAATCCTGGTCGCTATGGTGGTACTCGCCATCGGTCTCTTGGGTGTTGCGGCGATGCAAGCTCGCGGCATGACCTACAATCACGATGCCTACATCCGTTCGCAGATCAGCGTACTCGCTTATGACATGGCCGACCGCATGCGGCTCAACAGCGCGGCGGCCGCGGATTACGCTACTCCGGGCTTGTGGACGGTCCCGGTTGTGGCGTCGACAGCCTGTGCGATAGCCGCGGTAAGCGCGGCAAACGACCTCGCCTGTTGGCAGCGCCAGATCTTTACGGCGATGCCGCCCGGCAGTACGGCCGATATCGTGGCGGACGTCGGCGGCGAGTACACGATCCGCATGCGGTGGCTCGACCGCTTAGCCGACCCCGCCGACCCCGATCCTTTTCGTACAGTCGATTACACCTTCCAGCCATGAGAACTCGCAGCATGAAAGTTTTCCGACAACAGGGCTTCACCATCGTTGAACTGATGGTGGCGGCGACATTGGGGTTGTTGATCCTCGCGGGTGCGATCTCGATGTTAATCAGCAACAAACGCATTTACACCGAGCAGGACGAGTTAGGGCGGCTGCAGGAAAATGCGCGTTTTGCGATGGATATGTTGATCCGCGACATCCGCATGGCCGGCCACACCGGCTGCAACGGCGATGTCGCCTCCGTCGAGAACAATATCACTGGAGCCGGCGTTGTCACGAGCCTGTACTCGTTTACTCCGGTCGAAGGCGCGGAGGGGGCCAATAACTGGCAGCCGAGCAACAGCACCCAGGACGTCGCGGGGATGCTGGCGGGCTCCGATTCGATCACCGTACGCTATCTTGCGGATACCGATATCTACACGATGACCCCGGCCATGAGCGCCGGCACCTCTCAGATCTTTACCTCCGGAGGGAGCGGGATCGCGCTAGGTGATGTCCTCGCGATCGCCGATTGCACCAGCGCTGACATCGTGGTTGCGACGAACATCGGGCTGACGGGTGCGGTGGGGTGTTCGTCCACCGGTCCGACCGACGGCGCCTGCCTCGATACCGTCACCCACGCGGCTGGCGTTGTCGTGGGCGCCTTGCCTGGCAACGCCGTGGCGGCGCTTTCCCGGAACTACGACGCCTCGTCAACGATTTTCCGTTATGTGACGAACCGCTATTTCGTTGCCAACGACGCCGCCGGCAATCCCGTACTGAATCGACGCTCGTCCGAGGTCAATCCGGTGAATCCGGAAGAGGTTATCGAGGGCGTCGAGAACATGCAGATCCTTTACGGTGAAGATACCGCCGGCAACGATCAGATCGCCGACACCTATGTTACCGCAGCTGCCGTTGCCGACTGGGACAATGTTGTCAGCGTGCGGGTTTCGTTGTTGATGCGCTCGGTCGAAGAATATGGGCCCGACCAGGATAACGCGACTTACGATCTGCTCGGTACGATCATCGACCCGGTCGATGATCGTCGACGCCGGCGCGTCTTCACCGCCACCATTCAGCTTCGTAACCGGATCGCCAGCAGTTAGACAGGGAACCGCCATGAATCATCGATCGATAAACTCACAGCGCGGCGCGGCCCTCGTGACCGCACTCGTGTTGCTAACGATAGTAACGCTGCTGGCCATCACATCGATGGGGACCAACATGCTCGAAGAAAAGATGGCGTCAAACGCACAGGAAGTGAACCGCGCGTTCCAGACGGCCGAGACGGGGATCGCGAAGATCCTGGCCGACGACGACGCCTTTAACACCAACAATCAAGTCAACGACAACGGCACACCTTTCGATCCGACGGACGACGTTTACGATTTCACCTCGGTAGACGTCGAGGTCGGCGCCTACAGCGCCGATGTCGAGTATACGGCGAATTTTCGACAGAAGACGATCCCGAAACGTGGCAGCGGTTGGGACACCTCCATGGCGTTCTACCATTTCGATCTCGGCGCAGCCGCGGTCACCGCGGGTCCAGCGGGCGGAAGCGGATCCAATATTTCGACGGCGCTCCACGCGGGCGCATACCAGGTTGGGAAGAAGTAGCCGGTCTGGAACAGGAGTACTACAGCATGAAAAAGGAGTACTACAGCATGAAAAATGGAAAACTGAGCCACCTGCTGGCAACCGCAATGCTGACCTTCGCGGTGGGCAACACCTCCCCGGTTTATGCCGACGATACGGAGATCTACCTGAATTCCGGTTTGACCTCGGGCGCGGCGAACATCCTGTTCAACCTCGACACCTCCGGCTCCATGGGCTCACACGTGGACGAGAACAATAACGGCGTCATCGATTCGGGCGAGCGCATTCGCATGGAAGTCCTCAAGGAAGCCATGCTCACGGTACTCGACAGCCTGCCCTCGCTGAATGCCGGTCTCATGCGCTACCACTATTACGGTGGTCCGATCCTGTACCCGGTCGCCAATGTCGATCAATTCGCGTGCGTGATCGAGGGTAACTGCACCACCGCGACCGCGACGACGGGTGTTCAGACCGTCACCAACGTGCTTATCGACGGCAATGACGACGCCGAGCAGGAGGGTGCATTAACAGTGACCCTGGACCGCGTGGCACTCGACGTGGGCGAACGCGCGGCCGGCGGTTGTTCGACCACGAGCGGAACGAAACGCGTCGCCGGCGGCAAAGACGACGCGGAGTCGGACGTTTCCGGCAACGGTTACTCCCGCAACAGTTCGGATCTGGAACTGCCGCGCGACGGCAGTGATGAGCAGGTCGTCGGGATGCGCTTTCGCAGCGTCGCGATCCCGGCCGGCGCAACGGTTACCGATGCGCGTATCGTCTTTACGATCGACTCGACCTCCAAGGCCAAGAGCTCAGGCTACAACGCCCCGGTGGATTACGTCATCGTTGGCGAGAACATGACCGGTACGCGCGTCCAGTTCAGTTCGTCGGCCGAGCCCGAGGACCGTCTGCTTAATCCGACGACCGCGGTGGTCGACTGGGAGACGACGGAATTCCCGAGGGTCAACGATACGCTGACGACTTCCAATGTGGCCGCCATCCTGGACGAACTCGTCAACGACGCGGCGTGGACCACTGGCGACGATATGGTGCTGCTGGTGGGCAAGGACCCGGAGGCGCCGGCGGGCGCGACCGGCAGCCGCGAGGTCGAATCGTATAACGGCGAGTCGTGGTCCGCGCCGTTGTTAACCTACACTTACCAGACCTGCACGTCGCGGGTCCCGGTCGAGATGCGGACCGGTTTGCGTTTCACCGAAGTCGACATTCCGCAGGGCTCGACCATCACCGGCGCGCGCATCGACTTTACCGGCACGACCGCGGTGGGCGGAACTCCTACGCTGGAGATCAAAGTGCAGGATGCGGACGACGCCGAAGCGTTTGCAGTCGGGGCGCCGTTTACCGGGCGTACTTTTCATGCCACCACGACACCGTGGACGACGACGTCCACCCCGATGCTCAACAACCCGTGGGCCGTGGACTCGGTCTATGCCACGCCGGATCTGACGACTGCGGTCCAGGGCGTGGTCAACCGCGCCGGCTGGTGCGGCGGTAATGACCTCATGTTCATGCTCGAACGAACCGGCGGTGATGCCGTGTTGCGGACCGCTTATTCGGTCGAAGGCGACAGTACCAAGGCACCGGCATTGACCATTACGTATGACGCCGACAACCCGCAAGCGGGCGCCAACGGCTGTACCCGTTCGAGCGTCGTCAAGCTGCTTACCGCCAGCAGCAACGACGCGGAAGAGCACGCGACCGGATCGGTCGATACCGGCAGTACGGACCTCGAGATGGTCCAGGAAACGGATACGCAGGTCGTGGGTCTGCGCTTTACCGACATACCGATCGCCAAGAGCACGGTTATCACGAGCGCGAAACTGGTATTCACCGCCGATGAAACCGATAGCGTTGCGACCTCGCTAACGGTCAAGGGGCAGCTGTCGTCCGACGCCGGGGCGTTTTCGACCTCGACTAACGATATCACCGGCACCACCGACCGACCGCGTACCAGCGCTTCGGTTTCCTGGTCACCGTCGTCATTTTCCGTCGTCGGACAGGTGCACGAGGCGACCGGTCTTGAGGGCATAATCCAGGAGATCGTGAATCAAGGCAGTTGGACCGCGGGCAACGCGCTTGCGCTGTTCGTGTCCGGCTCGGGTAAGCGCGTGGCGGATTCCTACGACGGCAATCCGGCCACCGCGCCACGCTTGCAGATCACGTTCGAGGGCGTACCGGAGACGACCAAGAAGACCGTGCGCCAGCGCATGAAAGACATCGTCTCCGAACTGTCCCAGACCGGCGGCACACCGATTTCGGGAACGATGCTGGAGGCGGCCTACTATTTCCGTGGTGAAGACGTGCGCTTTGGGCGTCAGCGCGGAACGCAGTCTTCTTCGTATGCGGCATCGCGCGTCAGTAATGCCGCATCCTATGATGCCGGGGGCGCGACCGTGACCTATCCGGGTTCGTGCTCGGAGGATAATCTCAATCACTCCGATTGCAGGACCCAGGTCATAAGCGGCGGCGAACCGACCTACAAGAGTCCGATCATTGCCGAATGCCAGTCCAACTACCTGGTCAATCTCACTGACGGTGGCGGTTACTTCACCGGCTCCGGCAGAACCAATACGCTGGGCCAAAGCATCGACGAGCAACCGTTGATCAATGCGCTGCAGGCGCGCGACGAAGACGGCGCGGTAGTCTCTATGCCGAGCTGCGCGACGGATACGACATTGCCTGACGGCAGCACCTATAGCGGCAGTTCGCATAACGAGTGTACGGTCAAACTCGCGCAGTTCCTGCACGATAATGACCAGATCTTCCAAAGCTCGCAGCTGTTGCAATCCGGCACCGCGCCGATCGACGGTGTGCAGTCACTCGATATCTACACCATCGGCTTCAATCTCTGCGGCAGCGGTAACGTGACCTCGATTTCGAGCGGCGGCGAACAGGTTTGCTGCAGCGTCGACGATCATAATACGACGACCGGGGTCTGCAGTTCTCCGGTCACCGATCCGGACCGCATCAAGGTCTTGAAAGCGCAGGCCGCGGTGGCCGGTGGCGAGTACTTCAACGCCAACACGGTCGACGAGTTGGTGGCAGCGTTCTCCCAGATCACCAGCGGCATTCTGCAGAAGGACACCTCCTTCGTGGCGCCGTCGATTGCGGCCAACGCCTTCAACCGCCTGTTCAGTCGTGACGAGGTATTTTTCGGCCTGTTCGAGCCAACGCGTCAAACGAAGTGGGACGGCAACCTCAAGAAGTACAACGTGTGTCTCGATCCCGATCCGGATGGCAATGGCACGGACGACTGTGTCCTTGGTGACGTTCTCGATGCGAGCGGCGCTAAGGCGGTCATCGATGATTCCTCGTCTGGCGACTACGGACTGTTCGAGACCAGCGCGCAGAGCCTGTGGAGCGACGTCGTCGATGGCCGGTCGACCACGGCCGGTGGTGCCGGCGGTGAGGTAACGGACTACACCAATCGTCTGGTCTATACAGAGTACGAGACGGTCGGCGGCACGGCCGCGACCGGCACGTCGCTCGGTGGTACCGGCTATTTCGTCGACAGCACCAACTGGGACTCGGCGGACAATGCCGCGGTACGCGACCAGGTTTGCCCGGACCCGTCGGTGTTGACCGCCGGATCCGATTGCGAGAATCGCATGCTGTGGATGCTGGGTGCGGACATCAATAACGAGGATGACGATAACACGACGGATACGCGGTGGTGGTTCCATGACGTGCTGCATTCGAGTCCGGTCGCCATTACCTACGGCCAGGACGAGTACGAGAACTTCATCGACAAGGTTGTGGTCGGTACCAACGACGGCGGTTTGCACTTTGTCAACGGTTCGACCGGGGAAGAAGAGTGGGTTTTCATGCCGCGTGCGGCCCTGGCGAGCCAGCAGGCGCTGTATGACAATAGCGCGCCCGATCATACCTATGGTCTCGATTCGACGCCGATGATCGGTTCGTACGACGCCAATTTTGACGGTACGATTGATCCGGCGACAGATTTTGTCACCATCGCGATCACCCAGCGTCGTGGTGGCGACAATATGTATGGTCTGGATGTGACACCGGCGGCGACCCTGACGAGCGTGACGGGCACGGTGACGCCGAAATTTCTGTGGCACATCTCACCCGGCAGCACCGGTTTCTCGCGGCTCGGCCAGACCTGGTCGGAGCCGGTCCTGATAACGCTCGATGCAGTTGGCGGTGCGGTCCCTGCGTTGATATTCGGCGGTGGCTACGATATCGACCTCGACACCGACGATGGCAGCGGTATTTCCAGGAACTTCGGCACGGAGGCCGGCGATCCCAATACCGGTAACGCCATTTATGTGGTTAATGCCGAGACCGGCGTCCTGATCTTCTCGATCGGCGGTACCGGTTCGGGCGCCGCTATCGAAGTGCCTGAGATGAAGTATGCGATCCCGTCCAATGTGACCGCCTTCGACTCTGACGGCGATGGTTTCGAGGATCGCGTCTACGTCGGTGATACCGTCGGACAGGTGTGGCGCGTCGACCTGGTGGGTGTAAATCCGGCCAGCGTACTGGCGCCGGAGGGCGATTCGGTGGTCGGGATCCTGGCCAACATTTCCACGCCGGGGACCCTGACGAAGGAGCGCCGGTTTTTCTACCGGCCGTCGGTCGTGCAGGTTATCGATACCGTATATTCCGATGCCGCCAACGGTGAGTACGACTACGTGTTGATCGGTACCGGCAATCGGGCCAATCCGTTGGATACCGAGGTTGCGGATCGGTTTTACGCCTTTCGCGACATCACTATCGGGACGATGGCGGACGCCGACAGTAACAATATCGCCGACGATTACCCGCTCAATACCGATAAATCGAGCGTTGGTGTGCCGATCGCGGATGATGGCAGCACGCTGATCGATATCTCTACAACGGTACTCGATGCCTCGGCTGCGGGGGTCCAGTCGGCGCTCGGGTGGTTCTTCGATTTTGCCACGGCGACCGCCGGTCGCGACGGCGAGAAGGTACTTGCCGCATCGAGCGTGTTCGCCCGGACGCTGGTCTTCACGACCTACGTGCCGGACGATCCCGCGGCGGTCAGCGATCCGTGCCAGGCCGCGGAAGGAACCGGCGTCGCTTATAATTTGAATATCTTGTCGACCGCGGCGGCGCTCGATTGGGACGAGGATGGCACTTTAGAACCGACCGACGATCGTGCGGCTGAACTCGGAACGGGTATTCCGTCGGAAGCTGTGCCGATTTTCACCGAGGAAGGTGTCACCGTGCTGGTTGGTACCGGCGGTGGCGCGGAGAACCTCGGCAAGGTGTCCGAACTGCCGCGTTTCAATACCTATTGGTACGAGGATGGAGGGGATGATGACTAATGATAATAAATGGAACTGCCGCGTTTCAATACCTATTGGTACGAGGAGGAGTACTAGGCCAGGCCGCGAACTACCCTGTGGCCTGTACCTCGGGCCTCGCGGTGGCCAAGGTTCCATGTGATCCGGCCGACCAATGGCAGGCACATAAACTACGGATAAAGAGACTATGAAACGACTAATGCAAAACAAGCGCCCACCGACATCGGCGCGAATGAGCGGTATTACGCTGATCGAGTTGATGGTCGTTGTTGCGATCGTCGGCATTCTCGCGGGCATTGCTTATCCGTCTTATCAGGAATATGGCCGTCGGGCCAAGCGAGCGGAGGCGCGCGCGCACATAACCGACGCGGCGGCCCGCCTTGAGCGTTGGTACTCCGACAACAATCAATACACGACGGATTGGAGCGCCGGGGGCGCCAATATCTCCGTGGCAAGCGAAAACGGACACTACAATCTTACCGTGGCACTCGGCGGCAGCAATCAGACGTTCGTCCTTACTGCCACACCCGTCGGTTTTAACGACGGCCTGTGCAGTACGCTTACCTTGGACAACACCACCACGCACGGTAACGGGGGCAGCGGCTCCGTCGATGATTGCTGGGGGCGGTGAGTCCGCGCGGAATCTTACCGGCGGCGCTAAACGTTCTCCGTTTCGCGGCAGCCGCGCCGCCCGTTTGAAAACTCCCGGATGAGCAGAAACTTTGGTATTACCCTGGTCGTGATCGCGGTCGGCGCGGTTGCGCTGGGGTCGGTACTCGCGAACGTACGCCAACGATCGGTCCCGCCGTTGGCAGTGCCCACCGCGGCCGCGGTACCAAACTACGATTACGACAAACTGCGTCAGAAGATCACCTACGGGCGCGCGACCCTGGCCGATGCGCGCCGGGCCATGACCGATCAGGATCCCGCCTCGCTGTCGAACAGCATTCACGCTTTCTATGTCATGCGACGCCATCGCGGCGTAGTCCATTTGTTGAAGGGTATGTGGGAACTCAACGAAGCAAAATATCCGGAGCTGTCGTGGGCGCTGATCGCCAAACCGCCGGCGCGGATCGCGCTCGCCAGCACGCTCAACCGGATCCAGATCGTCGAGACCGAGCCCTATCAGCAATATATCCGCTCGTACAAGAACGCCGAGCACGAATTCATCCGCGCCCAAGTAGCGGTCGCGCTCGGTTTCAACGGCGACCCCGTCGATCTGTCCTACTTGAAACTGATGAGCGACGGTGACAATCATTACGTCGCGCAAAGCGCGATCACGGGGCTCTCGCTATTCGGCGGCGAGCGAGCCCGCGACGTCCTGATCGAACTGGCGGAGAAACATCGCGGAACGCCGCGCGGTGACTTGATGGTCGAGATGTTGCGCAAGGCCTACCGGTGGTCGCCGCCTAAGGATAAGGCCTGAGGGTCCGCATTCGTACCTTCGTGAGCGGTGATGTTCACGCCGATCCGAAAATGCCGGCTAGTGCTTGTTCATCGGCGGCGGCATTATTTGCTAGCAAGATGCGCGAACAAAGAATGCGACGAACGCGTTCTCAGATGATCTTATAGACCCACACCCTTTACTCCGCGATCTTTGCGAGAGACCTTCTTGCTTGCTGGGGGCTACTTACAATATTTGTCGACTGCGGCTCGGGCTTCCGTCAGTTGTGCCTGGCGCCATTCATCCGGCATTCGGGCCCGCGTACCGTCCGCGCTTACCTGATTGACCCGCGGCCGCTCCATGGTGGCGACGCGAAGGTTGGCTTGTTCGCAGTTGCGTTTTGTCTTGGCCGCCTGATCGGCGGTTTTGCTATCTTTCTCGGCCAGTTCCCGAGCGTCTTTGCGCCGCTCCGAGAAGGCCTCGTTCTGCGTTTGCCAGGTCTCGCGTTCCGCCCTCGGTTGGATGTTAGTCGGGGTGACCGTTTCGACGACAGTAGCGGCCGCTTCGGGCTTGCGCTCGGTATAGTGCGTTTCCCCGTCCGGATCGACCCATTTGTAGATCTCAGCGGCCGCCGGACCGGAGAGTCCCAGCCCGAGAACCAATAAAAACAAGCAGTTGGATGGCATCATAATCGTCGTACGAAATCCTGTTGCAGATAGCTGGGACCTCTTAGAGCGCGCCCATACCGGAATGTTCCGCCACTATGTCATGGATTTCAAGCGTTTATTTAATGTTATTTCTAGAAATAACAGTGAAGTGGCTGAAAATGATCCTCTGCGTCGTGGAAGCGCAGCGGATCCGGGTGGTCGGGGCTACGGTCCCGCCGTTCGGCGTATGCCGCGCCTCGTCAGTCATCCCCGCACCTTTCGTCATCCCCGCGAAAGCGGGGATCCAGTCAACAAGTCGCCGCTTTCAGCGGCGCGTCATCTCACTGGATACCGGCTTTCGCCGGCACGACGGGCTCTCTGCCGCTATTCAGACACCCTCGTTATCCCCACACCTTTCGTCATCCCCGCGAAAGCGGGGATCCAGTCAACCAGTCGCCGCCTTCGGTGGCGCGTCATCTCACTGGATACCGGCTTTCGCCGGCACGACGGGCTCTCTGCCGC
>CAZFZX010000021.1:0-10995 GCA_964523765.1 uncultured Enterobacteriaceae bacterium | reverse complement strand
TATGCAAACGTCCCCGTCATTCCCGCGAAGGCGGGAATCCAGTAAAACAAACACAAGCGTACTCGCCCGTCGCGACCCCGTCCCGCCGGCGCTCGACGCTTGGTTGCCGGAGCCATCCGCACCCCGGGGTCCAAGCAATCACGTGGCCACCTCGGCGGGCGGCACCCCGGGCCCAAGATCACACGAGCAAAAAAAACCCCGCTTGAAGCGGGGTTTTGAAGGTACATGATAGAAATCTCAGGCTTTCTTTCGCCGCCGCGATGCGCCGACACCCGCCAGGCCAAGACCTAACAGCGCCAGGGTGGTGGGCTCGGGAACAGGCTCGCGGTCCCAGGAAGGATACTGTTGAATCTCCCACCGAATGCCTTCGGGGTTGATGTCCTGCTCAACCCTAATGTCGAACGTGACGTCAAAGCTGTCTCCGAAAGGGATTGCCCCGCCCGCGAACGTAATCCCGGTCCCGAGTACGTTAATTTCGACCGACGACCAGGCGGCGCTGCTGGCAGAGACGATGGTTAGATTATCGGCAGCAAGGTCTCCGAAAATGGGTTCGAACAACAGGTCGATATGCCAATCGAGCCACGGGCCTAGGTCTCCTACACCGGGATAGGTATTGAGGAAGTCCGAGTTTTGGACTGTTTCATTGACGGTCACAAAACCGGAATTCTTAAATGTCCCGAAATAACCGAGTGCGTCCGGCGTAGCAAACTCCTTTCTGGCAGTAATGACATCGCCATCGGCTTCAACTGAGGCGACGGAGTCGAAACCATTCTCGAAAAGGATGAAAGGGATCTCGATCTCCACGGCGTCCACCGAGGTAACCGCCAGGATCAACGAAAAAGCGACAGTGATTTTTAGCATAAAATTCTTAGGTTCCATCATGTATCCCTCGAGCTTAGCGCTCTTCTTTTGTCTTCGGACGGGATCAACGCAAATATTGAGCCAACAACAAATTTATCTGATTATTCATAGAGTTAATAAAATACGCGACCGGTCACCGAGCATTCTGTAAAGGATCTTGACAGCGATTTTGCCGGTGTCGTCACGTTTTACCGGCCCCGCGATACGTTTAAAGAATAAAATCAACTAGTTACCTTCGTTCTCCCATAAAAATCAAGTGTAAAGGATATTGACATCGTCAAAGGGGTCAGACCCTTTTTGAATCAAAGGGGTCAGACTCGATTGTACGTAGACGATGGTTCCTTAATCAAAAACCAAAAGGCCCAAGGCCTAACTGCGAGCCAAAGATGCCCGGGAGGCGAAACAGGGTCGGACGGACTTAAGCTATTGAATCACAATTTGTTTTTCTTGCGTTCTGCTCCAATTTGGCGCTTGAAAGCCCCTTTCGGTGGGTGAATCCGCCGCCGCAAGGGCTGCCACGCGCGGCAACGGGCTTCGAGCGAGCGTTCCGATTTTGAAGCTGTAAAGAACATTGACGGATCCAGGAATGATAATGACATTCACTCGCATCTAAACTAGATAGAGTCTAAATCTCGGCTATACTTCGCCGATGATCCGCGCCTCGCTTTCACTGCCCGTCGAGAAGGGCGCGGTCCCCGGCCTGCTGCGGACACGTGGCATTTCGCCAACGGCACAGAGAGTCGAGATCGCGGGGATCCTCCTCGCCGCCCGGCAACACGTATGTGCTGAACAGATCCTGACCCGGCTCGACGCGTACGGCGCGGCAGTGTCAAAAGCGACTGTCTACAATACCTTGGGTCTTTTTGCCGAGCGCGGTCTCGTTCGTCAAGTGATCGTCGACCCGGCCAAAGTCTTCTACGATTCCAACGTCGAAGCCCATCATCACTTCTACAACGTCGATGACGGCGCACTGACGGACGTCGATGTGTCCGAACTTCCGATCGAACAACTGCCGAAGGCGCCGGCAGGAACGGTGGCTGAGGCCGTGGATATCGTCATCCGGATCAGAAACATCCCTTAGCATCCTGAAGACAGAATACCGGCGGCGGTAACGGCATTGCGCCACGACTCCTCACCGAAAGCTGTCCGGTCGTTATCCACCGGTCTTTCGCCGAAATCCACAGGCGCGACGTCGCCCCGAAATGGGTGTATTCGAAGCGCGTAGGCGGCGGGTTCCGTAACGCAAACTTGAGGTTTATGAGGTATCATCTGCCGCCCATCCCGGCGCCGGAATAGCTCAGTTGGTAGAGCAACGCATTCGTAATGCGTAGGTCCGCAGTTCGAGTCTGCGTTCCGGCACCATTCAATCAACCACTTACAAGGCGTAATGCCACGACCCGATTTGTACTGTGGGAGTTTTGTGGGACTTTCTCCCGCGCTGCCCCCTTCAGCAGGACAATTCCCTGGCCGCCGGTACCGCGATCACACACCTGCTCTGCTGCATTAAGCACTTCGGATAGCTCGGCGGCGGAGTAGTGCGTTGTGATGTCACCGGACTTGTGACCAAGTAGTACCTTTCTGGTCTCAAGGGGAACACCTGCGGCCCTCAATCGCCTCCCGAACGTATGCTTGAGATCATGCACCCGGATCCTTCTGAATCCTTCGGGACACGGCTCCCTAAGTATTGCCTCATATTTCTTCGCGGCCTTTTCCCTCGCCCTCTGCCAGCCGTTATTACACATCTGACCGATCCTCCTCCCCTGATAGGGGAAGACCCACGTCGCATCCCTACCTCGCTGTCCTTCAATCACCGACATTGCTGTGGAGTTCATAGCGACCAATCGATCTTCGGCGTTCTTGGTGTAGTTACCGGGGATCGCAAAGACACTGGTCCCAATATTCGGTAGCTTTTCTTCCCATGCCCACCGTAATCCGGATACCTCATCGACTCACAACGAAAGAGATCGACACTCCATAAGCTGTCTTTGCTGTGACCTAGAAATGTGAGCCAGGATGGACCATTTGATCCCCCTTGAGGCCGGTAGTGCTGCGCTAGCACGCGGCGGACCACATCCTTATCAACATAGATATCGAAAACCGATGAGATTTGGTCGGCGATGCGCTGATAGCCGAAACGGGGATTTCTGCGTTTCATTTCAACGATGATCGCGATCAAGTCCCGAGAGGGTCCTATAGGCCCAGGTTTGCGGCGATTTTTCGGGGTAAGTAACAGGTGGTACTTACGACTAACGAGTGCTCTATGAAAGCTGAGAATTGTCGAGGGTTTCAAGATGATTGCCGAACGCAACAATCGGGTAGGACGCATCAATATCGCGCATATCCCGATGAGAATCCGGTCACTCGAGCGTAGACGCGGTGCGCGCGTTCGGGAGCGATTGATTATCAGAAGTTGATGTTTTGTAAGCAGCGATTCAGCGACAACGGAACGCGTGCCGCCCGGTCCGATCACGCGGGCAATCGTGACGAGAAGGTGTATGAAAAGAATAACGACATCACGCATCACAAGATCACCGTAACGAATCTATCGCCGTTAACAAACCTTGGCAATTATCGAAATTCCGTTCGAAATTGTAATTCGCACCCAACACCCTACTTATGCGCGAGTGCCAGTCGCGTGAGTTTCTGCATCAAGACTGATCGGTCGTGGCCATCGTCGGAAATCGCACGGTCGTACCTGGCGTCACCTTGTGCAAATCGAATCCCGGGTTGTATTGCCGGAACAGCCATACGGGCACATCGTATTGCCTCAGCGACAGTATCCATATTGACTCACCCGACCGTATCGTGTGTTCCGTCACACCGGTTATCATGTTTTTGCGGAAGAAGCTGTCCTGCTGTGTGCGGTGATACGCCTCGCGAAGAACCTCGAAGCCTTGCACCTCGATATCCTTGCATTCGAGCCTGATGCGCTGACCAACCTCCACGCGCGCGCGGAACGCAAGTCCGTTGATGTCACGCAGCCGTTGTGTGCGAATTCCGAGCCAGTCCGCATAATGACCGAGAGTCTCGAGTGGCTGTATTTCGATCGTGCTGTCTTCGGCAACGCTATAGTCGCTGGGGTCGGACAACAACGAGGTCTGTGTCGTCCCCATGAGGCTCGACGCCAGGTCGCCCACCAGAGCCGTGGGATCAAGCTCGTCGAACTCGGGTTCTTCAGGCTTTGCCTTGGCGGCGCTGGCAACGACAACCGGCTCTGGGGCCGCAGCCATCGCTGGCGCGCTGGCGACAGGCGCCGGGCCCGCCGCGGGCAATCGCAGTCGTAGCCCTGCCCTGATTCTGTGCTGATTCCCTAGACCGTTCAGCGCGACGAGCGTGGACACGCGCGTGCTGTACCTCTGAGCGATCTCCGAGAGCGTGTCGCCACGCGCGACCGTATGAAAGAGATCGGGTAACTGTTCGTTGTGCCAGCTATCGGCAGGAACACCGGCAACGAGTTCATCGATCGACCCATTGATCATGCTGCGTGGTACGCGCAAATTGAAACCGCGCGGCAGGTGTTTGCTGCCTTGCCAGACTGTCGGCTGCAGGGCCTGATTGTGTTTCTTTATCTGTGTTTCGGTGACGCCGAGGGCTTGTGCCAGGTCGCTCGCCGGCACGTAGTTCGGAAGCTTCGCTTCGGCATAAGCAGTCGGCGTGTCACGAACGATAGCGCGAAAATAATTGCCTGGATTCTGATCGACCTCCTTCGCCGCTAGAAATGCGACGTAGAAATTGCGGGACGCAAAACCGAAAGTGCGACCGTCGTAGTTGCGCAGTATGTCTACGTAGGCCGTGTCCCCGTAACGACGCATGGCGCGACGAACGCCGGACAAGCCATGGTTGTAGGCCGTTATTGCCATCGCCCAATTGCCGGTAATCGAATAGTTGTAAGCCAGGAGCTTGCCTGCGCCACGGGTTGCCTCGAACGGGTTATTGCGCTCGTCGATAACGTGGTCGACGCGCATGTATCGACGCGCGGTAGTGCGGGTGAACTGCCAGATACCGGAGGCGCCGACGTGCGATCGTGCATCGGGGTTGTAGGAAGACTCAACGTGCGGCAGCGCCGCAAGTTCGACCGGAACGCCCAGCGCGGTGAATTCGGCCTCGATGAAAACGCGCCAGCGACCAGATCGCTTGAGACCCTGCCGGAATCGGTCCGAGAGACCTTGTTGATAACGAACGCGGCCCACGGCAGCCTTGAGTGTCGCGTTATCGACATCCGCCGGCCATAGCGCGAGTATGCGCGCTTCTTCCGCGCTCGGGTTGTCACGTTTGCCGTTTGCCAGTGATCGCAGCACCGCGGTGAGGGCATCGCGGCGCTTATCAACCCGTCGGTTGCGCTCGCGACGGCCGAGGTTCGTCGGCATATCGATGCGCTCGTAGACGACGCTGAGATGACGGTTATCGTGCAGCACGCCCTCGTCACTGTCATAACGGGAGAATATCGAGACCCAGAAATCGACGTCGGGCTGTAATTCCGGGGGAAAAGGAAAGGTCTCTTCTGCATACGAAGACGCGCCGGGGAGCACCAGGGGCACTAGGAGCACTAGTAGCCCCACAGGCCAAGATCGATTTATTCTTGCCATTTGGATCAGTTCAAGTTGCAATCGCAACTTCTTGATTAGTCCACAGGAAAATGCACTTTTTCAGCGTATTGTCGATGATGCTAATGAGCTTTGCCGGCCGCGGCAAATCGTCGCCGTTCGGCCACCACTGCGACGCCCCTCAGCCATGACCTGTCGACACTCAAAGTTTACCCTGCAAATTGACGAGTCATCATGGAATTCAAAGAAATTATCGGGCGTCGTCGCACTATCCGCTTCTTCGATCCCGACAAGCCGGTCGAACGCGAGAAAATCCAGATCATGTTCGAGGCCTCGCCTTTTCGGGACCCACAGCATCAGTTAAACCAACTCTTCACACCCGTTAGGGAGCTTTTTGACTTTCGATCAGTCTTTTCCTCGTCAGCTTTTAAGCTCCGCGTCAGCGCTCGGAGCGGCTCGTGTTGTGATTTGATCGCGAGGCCGGCATTGGCGAACCGCAGTGCCTTGTCGTAAGCCCTGGATATTTGGATGACTATTTAGGAGGGACAGGGTCAATTTCAGACGCCGATTCACACTCCGGAGCCGATCACGGCCACGGACTCGATCTCGACCAGCAGCTCGCGCAGCACCAGGCTTTTGACCTCTACCAGCGTGCTCGCCGGACAGTCCTCGGGAAAGAATTCACCCAACGTGTTGTCGTAGGCCATCACGAAACCCGGCGTACGGTTCGCGATAAAGACCGTGATCTTGACCACATCGCGTAACGTTGCGCCCTGCGAAGCCAGGATACTCTCGATGTTACGGACGGCCTGCCGCGTCTGCGCGACGATGTCCCCCGGTCCAACGACTTTGCCCTCGTCGTCGAGTGCGACCTGGCCAGAAACGTAAATCGTGTCGCCAACCCGGACCGCTTGCGAGTAATGCATTTTGCGATCCCAGGCGGTATCGCGATGGATCGGTTGCTTTTTCATGGTTCCTGCTCCCTCGTAGGTTTCGTTAGTTCATACGCTTCTACGCCAACTGTGAGTAGCGCATCGGCAAAGACCACGATGCTGGTCCCCTCTTCTTCGACGACAGCGGGCCCCTCAATGCGTGAGCCTGCAGCCAGTTCGCCGCCCTGATAGACCGGGGCAGCAACGAAGCCGGGCACAGCGTCCATGTAGACGTTCCGTTGCCGCCGTGGCGTCCTCGCAGTAACAGGCGCAGACTGCAGTGTGATTTCCGGTTTCGAGCGGTCGCTGACGACGCTGCCTATAGTGATCAGCTCAACCAATGGATTGTCCGGTTCGGCATAGGCGTAGAGCGCTTCGTGCACGGCATGAAAGCGGGCGACAACCTCGTCGAGGTAGACCCTCGTGACCGGCGCCGCCGGCATATTGACCATGCATTCGTACATCTGTCCGGCATAGCGCAGGTCGAAGCGCCGCAAGACATCGATCGCGTGGCTGCTCACGCCCTCGCGTACCAGTGTCGCGCGTCCTTCGTTTTCCATCTCGGCGAATAAGGCTTCGAGCGTTGCGACCTCCGCGTCGGCAACCCGGCACGGCGTCGAACGCGAATAGGTATGGCGTAGATCGGCGACGACTTCGCCGAAGGCACAGAAACTTGATGCTACTTTTGGGATCAGCACTTCGGCCACGCCTATCTCGCGCGCTAACATCCAGGCGTGCACGGGCCCGCAGCCGCCGCCGACCACGAGCAGAAAGTCGCGCGGATCGTGACCGCGTTCAACTGACACTTCGCGGATCGCGCGCGCCATGTTGTTGTTGACGACGGCATAAACCGCGTGCGCCGCCGCTTCTACGCTCAGTCCAAGCGGTCGTGCGACGTGGTCACCCAGCGCTCGCTCGGCAAGCTCGCGGTTGAGCGCGATCTGACCGCCCAGCAGTCCCTCAGTGCCGAGATAGCCGAGTACGAGGTTGGCATCGGTGACGGTCGCACACGTGCCACCCTTGTCGTAACAGGCCGGACCGGGCGCCGCCCCGGCGCTCTCAGGGCCGACCTGGAGCAGGCCGCCGACATCGACGGAGGCGATGCTGCCGCCGCCCGCGCCGACCGCATGGATGTCGACCATCTGGACGCCGATCCGGTAGCGATGATAATCGACACCTTTGGACAGTTTCGGCTCGCCGTTCTCCACCAGGCAGACATCGAAACTGGTGCCGCCCATGTCGACGGTCAGCACGCTGTCGCGCCCGCGCGGACGGGCGTGAAACAACCCTGCGGCCGGTCCTGCGGCGGGACCAGAGCCCAAGGCAAAAACCGGGCGGCGCATGACCTCATCGGCGGCCGCGAGCCCGGCGTTCGACTGCATGAAACGCACCGCGCCGCGATAGCCGAGCGTCGTGAGAAACGCCTCGACGTGACGCACATAGCGTCGCACGACCGGTCCGATATAGGCATTAACCACGGTGGTGCTGGTGCGATCGTATTCACGGATCTCGGGTAGTACATCGACCGAGAGTGAAACGTACACGTCCGGCAGCGCCGCGGCGAGGATCTCACCGACGCGGCGCTCGTGGGTGTCATTGCGGAACGACCACAGAAAACAAACCGCTACGGCTTCAATCGATGCACGGCGTAATACCTCGATCGCGGCGTGGATATCATCGTCGACCAGCGGTGTGTGGATGGCCCCAGTCTTACTCACGCGCTCGCGCACCGGTAGTCGCAGGCTGCGCGGCACGAGAGGCGCCGGCGGTGCATACCCCCAGTCGTACCGTCGCTCCTTCGCGCCGAGGCGGATTTCGAGCGAATCGCGAAAGCCAGCCGTGCACAGTAGCGCGGTGCGTGCACCTTTGAGTTCGATCAGCGCGTTCAGCGCCGCGGTCGAACCGTGCACAATGAGTTCCGTGTCGGCCAGCAGTTCCGACAAATCGAGCGCGCGCGCGCCGGTCAGCAGGGCAAGCCCATCGGCTATCGAACGCGAAGGTTGGTCCGGTGTAGACGGTGTCTTGACGGCATTGACGTTGCCGGACGAGTCAATCGCGATGAGATCGGTGAACGTACCGCCGACGTCGATGCCGATGCGGTAACTCAAGCGCCGTCGTCCACGGCGCCGCTACGGCGCACCGCGGTCGCCTCGCCATCGATATTCAGCGTATCGCCGACAAACACTACGCCGTACTCCTCGGCCGCACGTTCGCGCGTGACGAGCCCGTTCTCGACGTCGGCACGGACGAGTTCTATGTCGCGCGTGCAAGGATCTCCCACGCCACCACCGCCCGGTGGATAGGAGTGATAGATATCGCCTGGTTTCAACTCAACCAGCGCGTGCGAGATCAGCTCTTCACGATGGCCATCGACGCGATCGACCCAGCGGCGGTAGACGCGGTCCGGATTGAAATTCGAGTCGGCGTTACCGAGACTCGGCGGCGGGATCGCGACGCCCTCGCCGATCGAGGAGAGCTGGGTCGTATGCCCGACCGGCTCGATCGCATAACGACCGCCGAAACCGCCCCGCCACCGGCCGGGGCAGGCAGAGTCCGGTTCGAGTTCGTAAAAATGCGTATGCACCGGGTATTCATGTTCGGTTAACTCAATATCGCCGGTCAGCATAGCGCCACCCGTGGCGACGGTGCCGATGCAATTCCAGCCGTCGAGACCCCACGATGCGCCCCCGCCGCCCATGAGGCCTGGAACGGCGGAGAACACGTAAACTTCTTCGTTACGCGGGTCCTGCGCCGCCCAGATCGAGAAGCACATATGACTTGAGCCGGCGACACTGCGTTCGGGTACGACTTTGCTCAACGCGTCGCGTACCGCTTCGACTATGCTGTCGAACGGTGTTGTCGTCGCCATGCTACAGGCTGCCGGTTCGACCGCGTTCAGCATCGTACCCGGTGGCCCGAAATCCATCTCGATAGCGCGATAGGCGCCAGCATTGTGCGGGATTTCAGGATCGATGTAGGTGACTACGCCAAGCAGAATCGCACTCGCCGTTACGGAATAGTAGCAGTTGAAGTAACTCGGCAGTTGCGGCCGACTAGACATCCCGATGCGCATCGTGCCGCCACGGATCGTGACCTCACAGTCGAGGCGACTCGGGCCCGATCCGTGGCCGTCATCCTCGACCCAGGATTGTCCTTGATAGGTGCCGTCCGCCATGCGTTCGACCTCGGCGCGCATGCGCTTCTCAGCGCCGTCGAGCAGCGCCGTCACGCAACCGCGAATGGTTTGCGCGCCGTAGCGTTCGGCCAGCGCCACGAGTCGCCGTTCGGCAAGATCGACCGCGCCAATCTGGGCACGGATATCACCGCGCGTATGTGCAGAGGTGCGCACAGAGCCGACAATAAGGTCGAAGACATCGCGCCTGAGTTCCCCGCGCTCGACTAATTTTATCGGCGAGATACGCAATCCCTCCGCGTACAGGTCAGTCGCTAATGGATTGTAGCCGCCGGCGACGCCGCCGCCGATGTCTGACAGGTGTGCGTTGCAGCACACCCAGAACAACAGCTCATCGCCGTAGAAGATCGGCCTGATCGCACAACAGTCCTGCTTGTGGGTCGCGCCGGTCGCCGGGCTGTTGTGGTACATGACGTCGCCCGGATAGATCTCGCCCTCAAAATAATCCGCGACCGAGCGCGCGCTGTACTGCAGCGCGCCGAGATGTACCGGAATATCTTCACCCTGCATGAGTTGGTTGGTGTCGGCGTCGAGTACGCCGTTGGAATAATCCCGCGCGAGTTTGAGCACCGGTGAACGCGCGGTGCGGTCGATCGTGATACCCATCTCGCGCGTGACCGATTTGAGCGTGCCGTTGACGACTGCCAGCGTGATCGGATCGATCTCTGTCATACTTGGACTAGCCGACCGTGACCCTCAAGTAGTTCCGTAAAATAATGCGGCCTTGTTTCCGATTAGTTTAGCACGCTCAACGGCAGGTTATGCGGAGGCGATTCTTTGTGCTTCCCCGCCGGTACTGTCAAGTTAAGCCTAGATTCGGCAGACTGCGCCCATGAAGACTACAAGCCCAATGTACCACGGGCATCGATTCCCATCAGATGATCAGGACGATGATACGATCGATATTCTGGTCCAGAAACGCCGCAATAAGCGCGCGGCCAAGCGCAGCGTTTTCTCGCAGTGCATGGGGTAAGCGGCAATCTATTTCGGCTGGGGCGGCATCTGATGCGAGCGAGCCATTATCGTGAGTTCCGTTCGAGAGCGTTTTCCGAATGGCCGTTGGCTACTGGCGCCTGATGGAAGCGAGATGAGCGCGATCCAGTGCAGAGTGCTGAATAGGAATTGGCAGGTTGTTACACGGCTTGCGCATGAACGCAGATATGTTGTGCAAAGCTCCGCAGGACTGCGCAGGGACGATATCTCAGGGATACCTATGTTCCCCTATCGAATATTGGTAGCGGGCTTTGGCGCGGCTCTGCCTCGACTCATTCGTCATCTAATCCAGTGCGACCGTCTTCCGTTGGAAAGAGGTTCAAGTTCAAGCCGCTGGCGATTTTCAATCGCTAATGTCGCCGGAAAGTGGGGTGTCGGTTCGAATATGGTCACGGCTCTCAATCAGATCCTTTAGATAGTGTAGATCGGCATGCAAAAATGACCCACTTAGGGGGGTGATCGGCGTCGAAAA
>CAZFZX010000020.1:28864-31643 GCA_964523765.1 uncultured Enterobacteriaceae bacterium | reverse complement strand
GGTTGCAGCGTCACCCTTCCAGCGAGCGATAAGTCGCGATCGAACCACGGGTTCAGCAGCGCCGCGCCGTAGACTTCGACCCCCAGCTGCCAGTAACCGTGGGCCTTGAACGCGGCGTTCGGTTTCAGCTTGAGGCACGGGCTGTCGGTGTGGCTGCCGACCATCTGCAGGCCGGTCTCGGGGAGTGCCTCGGGGCCCAACGAAAATGCGATCAGCGAGGCGTCTCCGCGGGTCACGAAATACTTCCCACCCGGTTCGATCGACCACCTAGCGGCTTCGTCGAGTTCATCGAAGCCGGCCTCGCGCAACCCGGTCGCCAGACTTTCCGCGGCGTGAAACGGCGTCGGAGAATGGTCGAGAAATTCCATCAAGTGCTGATTGAAGGTTTCGTTAGTCATCGGCGATCGCCTGTACTACTCCGGGGATAGCAACCATATCTGTCGCGCCGTAATCGATGCCCAGCTGCGCGAGCAGGGTCGTGATCTGTCCCCGATGATGGGTCTGGTGATTGAAGAAATGCGTCACCGCCAGCTACAGCGGGCAGGTGCGCTTCGTAGGGTTGACGATCCCCGTGTAGGTCAGCGCCGAGGCCAAAGCGTCCTGATCGAGTGTAGTTACCCAACGATCGATACGCGCGTCTTCAGCGACGCGCACCTCCCGCAAGTCGTCGAAGTCGTCGCATAAGATGGTGTCGAGACGCGTGACGCTATCCGGTGATTGCTGAAACCGACCCAACCAAACCCTGTCGGCGAGCAGCAGGTGGTTGAGTGTCGCGTGGATAGAACCGAAGAACGCATTGCGTTGCGCTTTACGCTCGGCGTCGGGAATTTGTTCGCACACGGCATAGATGCGCGTGTTCATCCATTCGTTGTACTCGGCCAGAAAGCGGCATTGTTCGGTACGCATCTTCACGACCTTTCGTTTCAGAGTTCGACCGCTCCTAGCAAAGTCGGCTACGTATGGAACTCGGTTGCTGTAGCTTACCTCGCCTGCAAATATCAGAAAACCGCTCAGAGGGGCAAAACCTCCGTCGCCGATGGTATAGTGAGCTGCCGACGATGACCGATTTCAACTTCCTATGGCAAAGTGAATATGCTCCGTTTCCCATTGATAGTAATAATGCTGGCGGCGTCGTTGGGTTCTCAATTTGCATTTACCGCGGAGCCTCAGCAGTCCGAAGTCGATGTTTGGGTCGCATTTCTCAAACCCAAGTATTTTGGCGAACGCGAAATTCAATCCGGGAAATCGATTATTGAACTTCGGATCCCACAGCGGGCAGAAGACGCCGGCGTCGTTCCCGTGAGCCTGAATGCCAAAATCCCACAAACCGCTGAGCGCTATATCGAGCGTATGCACGTGTTCGTCGACAAGAACCCGAAGCCGCTCGCCGGAGTTTTCCATCTGACGCCGGATATGGGTCGTGCGGATTTGTCCATGCGCCTGCGGATCAACGAATATACCCATGTGCGCGTCGTGGCCGAGCTCAACACGGGCGAATTGCACATGGACCACGGTTATACGCGGGCGAGCGGCGGTTGTTCCCAGCCTCCTCAGTTCCTCAAACTCAAAGAGGCGAGGGCGCGTATCGGGCAAATGAAATTTCGCGCCCGAACGAGCGAAGCGGACAAAGCAATGGCGCTGGGTCAATTAATCGTCAGCCATCCGAACGTCACCGGTTTGCAATTAAACCAGCGAACCCGGGCCTACGTGCCGGCGGAATACGTCACCAAAATCGTGATCAATTTCAACGGCACGCACGTCATGACGGCGGAAACCGACATTTCGATCAGCGAAGATCCGAGCTTCCGCTTTTTCTTCAGACCCGAGTCTGGCGGAACGATTAGCGCACAGATGACGGATTCCAAGGGACGCGATTTCACGAGGACGTTTGAAGTCGAGGGGATTTGACGGTGCGCGCAGCCTCCATCGTGAAGGCGCGCCGCCCGCCGAATCGATTCAAGCGCCCCTGCCGATGAGCAGTGCCGGGTCTGCGGCGCCCGAACTGCGCATCGCCGGAACCGACCGCGCGCGCCGATGCAAAGAGGCAGAGGTCTATTCGAAATATTTACCGCTGGTCGGCAGCCGCGTACTCGAATTGGGCTGTGGCGGCGCCGAGCAGACGGTCGCCATCGCGGGTGCGGCGAAAGGCGTCTCCATCACGGCACTCGAGGTCGACCGAATCCAACACGAAAAGAATTTGAGTAAGCGCAACCTGCCGAACGTGTCGTTCAAGCTGGGCGGCGCTGAAGCGATCCCGGAGGCTGAGGAGAGCTTCGACATCGTATTGATGTTCAAGTCACTACATCACGTCCCGGTGGCGCTGTTGGAGCAGGCGCTGCTGGAGGTTCATCGCGTGCTTCGGCCCGGAGGCTTCGCCTATATTTCAGAGCCCGTATTCGCCGGCGCTTTCAACGATATCATCCGCCTGTTTCACGACGAAGAAGCGGTCCGTCGCGCAGCTTTCGAGGCCGTCTGCGCGGCGGTAAAGGCGGGCTTGTTCGAGGTCGTCGAGGAGATTTTCTTCGAAGCGCCGCTGAAATTTGACGACTTCGCGGATTTCGAGAAGAAGATCATCAGGGCGACGCACAACGAACATCGTTTGTCGGCGTCCGTTCATGCCGAGGTCAAACGCCGCATGGAGGGGCACGCGACCGACTCGGGGATCCGTTTTCAGGCGCCCATGCGGGTCGATCTGCTACGAAAACCAGCTTAGTTCACGGACCCGGGCGACGTTTTGTATCCCGGCGTTCCGTCATCCCGTCAAGCGGGAATCCAGTAG
>CAZFZX010000020.1:11920-28764 GCA_964523765.1 uncultured Enterobacteriaceae bacterium | reverse complement strand
CCGTCATCCCGTCAAGCGGGAATCCAGTAGAAGAAGATCCGCCTCCGGCGGACAACATCCTACTGGCTACGGGATCCGCTCACCGTCACTCCCGCGAAAGCGGGAATCCAGTGGAAAGAACTCCGCCTTCGGCGGACAACATCCTACTGGCTACCGGATCCGCTCACCGTCACTCCCGCAAAAGCGGGAATCCAGTGGAAAGAACTCCGCCTTCGGCGGACAACATCCTACTGGCTACCGGATCTGGTCCGGCATGATGGATCCCTACCCCCACGTCGGAAGCTCGGACCGCTGCTCTGCGCGACGGCTATTCGACTACGCCGTCGATGACGAGCGCGATCTCCCCGCTGTCGCTGACCACGAAAGGCTCGGAGTGTCCTTCCAGATCGCCTGATCGGGCGGCAGGTCTGCCGACTCTCGAGATCCGGGCGGTGACGGTTACGGTTTCTCCTCGGCGCAATGTGACGTTTGGCGCCATCGCCATGGTGTCGTCCAGAACGACTTCTCGCGGCAAGCTTCCCGCCGCCACGCGCGTAACCGCGAGCGGCGGGCCCCTTTCCCCCGCCGTTTGGGCGAAGACGAACAACACATCTTCTGCTTCGAAGCGGCCATTGAGCACCGGGTCCACCGCGATCTCGACGGTCACCGAAGCGCTGCCAGCTACCGTCGGAGGGGCTTCGGCCGGGTCCGATTCGAGCCGACGGATCATCGCGTCAAGTTCGTCGGTCGGCGCACCGGTCTGGGTAACGAGGTCTCGGGCGCGGCCGAGATAATCCAGCGCCGCGCCCCGCTCGCCGGATTCCGCGGCGGCGAGTCCCGCCAGCCACAACGCAGTGACGTTTTCCGGTTCGATCGCGAGCGCACGGACAACCAGTGCTCTGGCCTCGCTGGTTACGCGCCCGCCATTGGCCATCGCCAATGCATCGGCGTATTGCAGAAGAATCTGCGGAACATCACCAACCAGTTCGTGCGCGCGAGCCAGCGCCGGGACCGCTTCGTCGTAACGGTCGAGCGCCATTAAGGATCGGCCCAGCAGTACCCAGCCTTCGGCGCTGTCCGGCGCGTCGACGAGGCGTTGCTTGAGGCTCGCGATCATTTTATCGATTCCGTCCTGGTCGACGGGTGCATCGGCCATTTGGACGGGCGGCAGTCCCGTCGCCAGCCTCGGCGCGCCGACCTCGAAATACGTCATCAGCGCAATTGCGGGAACGCTTAGCAGGATAACCGCCGCAGCCAGCCGTCGCGCCCCGTTGCTCGAATGGTCGACCGGCGGGCCGGTTGTCGAGGTTTCTTCGAGCAGGGCGCGGGCGATTTCATCCTGCGCTTCCGGGAGTGCCTGTTCAGCGATGATTTGGTCTTCGACGTCTCGGTGAAGTTCGGCCAACCTTGCTTTGTGCAGCGTCCGGTGGCCGTCCGGCGCCGGAGCGGCCGGCCGCGAGCGAAACAGGGCCGGTAGGAGGCCCGCGACGGTAGCGGCGGTAAGCGCCGCCACAAGTATCCAGAATAGATTCATCCTATGTCGCGTTGCGGGGACGACCCGTGCGTACTAATCGGGATCACCGTCGATCAAGGTCGCCACGCGCGCACGCTCGTCGCCCGACAGCGGCTGCGGCGTTCGGTTGCGGGCGCGTGTCGTGATGTAAACGATCGTCGCGGCGAGAAGCAACAGCAGCAGGGGCCCAAACCATAGTAACCAGGTTGACGACTTCACCGGCGGCTTGTAGCGCACGAAATCACCGTAACGCGCGACCATAAAATCGATGACGGTTTCATTGTCCTTGCCATCGACGACCATCGCGTAGACTTCGTCGCGCAGATCCTGCGCCAGGTCGGCATGGGAATCGGCGAGCGATTGATTCTGGCAAACCAGACACCGTAATTCTTCCAGCAACGTGTCGTAGCGGTCTCGCGCGTCGGGAGATTCGAAACTCACCGGTAGGTCTGCGGCGTTAGCTGCGCCGGCCAACGCGATACAGAGAACGAGAGTGTGCAACGTTCGCCTCATGGTTCGGTGGCTAACTGTTCAAGCAGCGGCAGGATCTCCTCGTCGAGCGCGTCGGCCGTGATGGGGCCGATTTGCTTATACCGGATCACGCCTTTGCGATCGACGACGAAAGTTTCGGGGACCCCGTAGACACCAAGGTCCAGCCCGAGCCGGCCCTCGCGGTCGAACACGGTTCGCTCATAAGGGTCTCCGTACCGGGCGAGCCAGGCACGGGCGTCGGTGCGCTCGTCTTTGTAATTGAGTCCGACGATCGGGACGGTCCCGGCTTTTGCCAATTCGAGCAGTAACGGATGTTCCGTGCGGCACGCCCGACACCAGGACGCCCAGACGTTTAACAGGTGCGGTATTCCGGTGATATCCGATGCACCGATCATCGCCCCCTCGTCGTCGAGGTCCGGGAGTTCGAAGGCGGGCAGCGGTTTGTCGATCAGCGGCGAAGGGATGTAGCGCGGATCCAGCCGCAAGCCTACCGCCAACAACGCGACGAGCGCGGCGAAGATACCGATCGGGATGGCATAACGCATCGAACGAGGCTACTCCGTTCCCGACGTTCTTGCGAGGGCGCGGTCTCGCGCGGTGGCGGGGTTACGCAACCGCGGGTCGAATGCAGCGACTAAACCGCCGAGCGCCATTAGCAATCCGCCCAGCCAGATCCAACGAACGAAAGGTTTGACGTGCATGCGTACGCTCCACGCGCCCGCCTGTAGCGGTTCGCCCAGGGAAACGTACAGGTCACGCGTGAAACCAGGAGCGATCCCGGCCTCCGTCATCGGCATATTGCGTACGTGGTAGAGCCGTTTTTGCGGTGTCAGTGTCGTCAGCAACTCACCGTCGCGTCGGATTTCGAAAGTTCCTTGGGTCGCGCGATAGTTCGGTCCTTCAAACGACCGCAACGTGCTGAAATGAAATTCGTAGCCGCCCACCTCGGTACTTTGGCCCGGGGCCAGCATCTGATGTTCATCGATGCTGTGAAAGCTCGTCATGACCACACCGATCACGGTGCCGGCGAAGCCGACGTGGGCGAGGCACTGGCCGACGAATGCGCGTGGAAGGTGGAATAGGGCGTACCATGGCCGTTTCCGGTTGCGGCAACGGTCCCAGATCCCCGCCACCGTCGTTGCGATGACCCACACGCCGAGTCCAATCCCAGCGCCGGTGGCGACCATTTCGTTGCCCCCGATCGTTACCATTACGACGACCGCAGCCGTGATGGCCGCAGCCAGCGCATACCTGAATTGCCGCAGCAGCCGCTTGAGCGAATCCGATTTCCAACGCGAAAATTGTCCGATCCCGAGTACCACGATAAGGGGCGCCATGACCGTGCTGAATACGACGTTAAAGTACGGCGGCCCGACCGAGATCTTACCGACGCCCAGTGCTTCGAGTGCCAACGGATAGAGTGTCCCCAGCAATACCGTTCCCGTGGCAACGGCCAGCAGCGCACTGTTGACGAGCAGAAATACTTCGCGTGAAACGGGGTCGAACGTGCCACCTGCAAACGTGGACGGGCCGCGCCAGGCATAGAGCAGCAGCGATCCCCCGACGACGCTTCCCAGCAGTGCCAGGATGAAAATGCCTCGCGCCGGATCGCTGGCAAAGGCGTGCACGGACGTGAGCACCCCGGAGCGAACGAGAAATGTTCCGAGCAGGCTCAGCGCGAAGGTTGTTAGCGCCAGTAGCACGGTCCAGTTCTTGAATGTCCCGCGTTTTTCCGTCACCGCGAGCGAATGGATCAAAGCCGTACCGAGCAGCCAGGGCATGAAGGACGCATTTTCGACTGGGTCCCAGAACCACCAACCGCCCCATCCGAGTTCGTAGTAAGCCCACCAACTTCCCAAAGCGATCCCGAGCGTGAGAAAAACCCAGGTGGCGACCGCCCAGGGGCGGATCCAGCGCGCGGCCCGCGCAGTAACGCGGCCCTCGATGAGCGCCGCGATCGCGAACCCGAATGCCACCGACGAGCCGGCATAACCGAGATACAGCATGGGCGGGTGGATGATCAATCCGGGGTCCTGCAACAGCGGATTCAAATCGGCGCCGTTCGCCGCCGCCGGAACGAGTCGGGCGAACGGGTTCGAGGTAAACAGCAGGAACAACATGAACCCGATCGAGACGATACCCATGACGCCGACTACCAGTGCCGCGAAGGACTGCGGCAGTTCTTTGTCGAAGACCGTTACCGCAAACGTCCAACCGCACAAGATCAAAACCCACAGCAACAATGAGCCTTCGTGCGCGCCCCACACCGCGGACACACGGTAAGCGGCTGGCAAGGCGGTATTTGAATTCTGCGCCACATAGGCGACCGAAAAATCGTTGCTTAGAAAGGCGTGGACGAGCACCAGGAACGCGGCCAACACCAGCGCGAACTGGACCCGCGCGGTCGGCGCCGCCAGCGCCATCCAGTGCGCGTTGCCGCGAATGGCGCCGGCCAAGGGGAAGACGACCTGGATACAGGCTACCGCGAGAGCGAGCGCCAGCATGAAGTGCCCGATTTCAGGGATCATTGGGGGTGGGGCGGTACGCTGCCAGGTTTGGCTTCGGCGATCGCACTCGCGACTTCGGGCGGCATGTAATTCTCATCGTGTTTCGCCAGCACTTCGGAGGCTTCGAACACGCCGTCTTCCCGGGACCGGCCATGGGCGACGATCCCCTGACCTTCCCGAAACAGATCGGGAAGGATGCCATCATAGCTTACCGTGACCTCGTGTGCCGTGTCGGTGATGGTGAATTGTACGGTGAGGCTGTCCGGTATCCGTTCAATGCTGCCTTCGACGACCAGCCCACCGATCCGAAACTTGCGTTCTGTCGGTGCTTCGCCTGCGACAACTTCGCTGGGAGAATAAAAATACATCAGGTTCTTTTCGAACGCCGTCAGAATCAGAGCCGTCGCGAGGCCCATCCCGGCCAGCACGAGCACTACCGTTATCAATCGCGTCTTTCTTATCGGTCGCATTGGTTTCATTGGTCTTTTTGCTTTTCGCGTGCTCGTTTCGCGATCCTCGCGAGGAGAGATGCCTCCCGCTTTCCCGGTACGACCGCATTAACGATCAGCACCACCGCGCTCAACCCATAAGCGAACCAAACGTAAAATGCGTAGCCGCCCATCGCGAAAAAACCGCCGTCCATCAGGCTACGACCCCCTGGTTCAACGCCCGTTCCTTGACCCAGACGGTATTGCGCTCAAATTCGAGGATCTCGCAGCGTACGCGAACGAGTATGACAGCGAAGAAGTACAGGGTATAAGCAAGGCTCATGATCAATAGGGGGATCAGCATCGACGTTTCGATCGAGGGAGCATCGAATTTGCTCACCGTCGGGCCCTGATGAAGCGTGTTCCACCACTCGACCGAATAATGAACGATCGGGATATTCACCGTGCCGACCAGCGCCAGTATCGCGCCCGCGCGCGCCGCCACCCGCCGGTCCTCGATCGCGCCCTGCAGCGCGATGTAACCGAGGTACAGGAACAGGAGGATCAATTCCGAGGTCAGCCGTGCATCCCACACCCAGTAGGTTCCCCACATCGGCTTGCCCCACAGCGATCCGGTGGCGAGTGTCAGAAACGTAAACCAGGCGCCGAGTGGTGCGCTCGCACGCGCAATGATGTCGCCGAGCTTGACGTGCCAGATGAGGCCGAGCGCACCGGCGGATGCCATCACCAGATACACGAACAGCGACATCCACGCTGCCGGGACGTGGACATAAATGATACGAAAACTCTCACCTTGCTGGTAGTCGGCGGGCGCGAAGAAAAGCGCACCGGCGAGTCCGGCGGCAAATAGCAAAGCACAAGTGAGCGCGAACCACGGCGCCGCCATTCGTGACCACGCATAGAAATACACCGGCGAGGCGTATTTGTGAAAACGCGTCAGGTTCATCGATCGCCGTACCGGAAACCGCAGCGAAGACGCGCGCGTTCGCACCGGTCTGTGGACGCTTTTGTGTTAGCGAAAACCACGAAATTGTCTCCTGCTTTTGTCAGGGCGTATCATCGATCCTAGCGGATTAATGTAATCGATTTCGCGCATTGAGTTGAGTTTCACCGATGGTTTGCCCGCGATCCCCGCTAGCCGAGACGGATCCGGAGCGCCGCCGCGGCGCCGAACGGGGAGAGACTCGCCGCGAGGGTGGCCAGGCCGCCGAGAAAATACAATTCCGCGTCGATCGGGAGCCCGAGCGCTGCATTATGAACCGCGGAGGTGCCGAAAATGAGCGTCGGCATATACAGCGGCAGAATAATAAGGGCGAGCAATAATGCTCCGCCGCGTAGGCCCACCGTCAGCGCGCTCGCAATCGCTCCAACGAGACTCAGGACCGGAGAACCAAGCAACAAGGTGGCGCCAAGCGCCATTATGACGTTGCCGTCGAGGCCGAGAACGGCTGCGACTATCACCGCAATGACGATCTGCGGGCTCGCCGTTGCGATCCAATGGGCCGCGATCTTGGCGCCGACGAGGATCGGTAACGCTACAGGACTCAACACGAGTTGTTCGATGGTGCCGTCCTGGTAGTCGCTCAAAAACATGGCGTCCAGATTGATCGTGGTGGCGAGCAAAACCGCGATCCAAACGCCTGCCGGAGCTACGACCGTGAAAACTTGCTCGTTCGGTCCGAGCGCAAGGCCGAGGAGGGTGATCACGATAACGAAAAAGACCAGCGGGTGCACGAGGTCATTGCGCCGTCTGATAAAGCGTTTCAAATCGCGCAGTAGAACCGTTTTGAATGCCGTAATGCTCGACATCAGGTCCGATCCAACTGTAGCGTTCTGACGTTGGTGTCGGTGAGCGTCATCGGTTGGTGGGTGGCGACGATACTGATCCCGCCCGCCGCCGCGTGTTCGGCGATCACCGCTTCGATGACTTCTCGTCCGCCACGGTCGAGTGCCGTGAACGGCTCGTCGAGAAACCAGCAGGCGGCATCGCTCACGAGCAGACGCGCGAGCGCGGTACGCTGGTTCTGTCCGGCGGACAACAAGCGCGTTGGGATCCCGGCTACGTGGGCGAGTCCCAGCCTGGTGAGCGCTTGGAGACACTCGGCCTCAGGCCTCGGTGTGCCCAGCGCGTTGGCGAAAAGCACATTTTCCAGCGGCGTCAGGTCTTCGCAGACGCCGCGACGATGGCCCACGTACCCTATTTCGCGGCGGAATCCTTCTGCCTCTGTCGCGATTTCGATGTCATTCCACCGGACCGAGCCCTCCGCCGGCTGGGAGATACCGCACAAGATCCGGAGCAGGCTCGTTTTCCCGCTGCCGTTGGCGCCCTGCAATTGCACAACTTCGGCAGACTTCGCGTGCACCTCGAGTTCGCTGAAGATCGTTTCCTCGCCGCGTACGCAGGCGAGATCGATACCGTGTAACTGATTGAACTTGTGGTGCAAATCGTTAAAACAGGGCTCAGGTCCCTTTTCCGCGACAAAAAGCGGGGTCTACCCCCCCTGCTTTCTTAGTCGATGACCAGCTTGCCGCCGGGGCCGGTTCCGGGAAGCGGTCCTGCGCCGGGAGCACCGGGAACAACGATACGCGAGGCCTCTTCGCGTGCCATTTCCTTGGCGCGTTCTTGTAGTCGCTCAATTGCTTCCTGCACCCCTTCGGGGAATTTTTCGAAGGCTTCACTAAGCGTTCCGGCCTCGATCGGAAACTGGACCGGGATGGGCCCCATCTGGGTCATCAACGTCGTGTCTCCGATATATTGGGTCGGACGCGACCCGTCCGAGTCACCGTCCGGCGTGACCGGGGTCAAGCGCTTGATGTTCGCTGCCTTGAGGTCAGTGAACGACTCTTCCCGGTATAGATTGTCTGCATCGACGGTCAATGCAGCCGCTGTCTGGGTAGTGTCTGCCGCCATGAACCTCGTCTCCTCATACGTTGGATGTCGCGATCTTATCAAATCTATCGGGATCTTTGCCGATAAACTCTTCGGGACGCTGATCGGCCGTATTCGGCGGCGATGAATTGCGACCCAGTTCACCGTCGAAGTCCGCCTTGGCGCACTTCTCTTGCGGTTTGTAACATCGCTGACATCGCGAATAATGTAAACTTAGACGGCTTTACCGGAACGATAACAACCACATGAGAACCCTTGTGACGGGTGCGGCCGGCTTCATCGGCGCACGACTCGGAGAGAAATTGCTCGAGCGCGGCGATGAAGTCGTCGGCATCGATAACCTCAACGATTATTACGATGTCAAGCTCAAAGAGGCTCGTCTGGCCCGGTTGTTGCCGAATTCACGTTTCAGTTTTCACAAAATAGACGTCGCCGACCGCGGCGCGATGGAGGCTGTCTTTGCGGAAACGGCCCCGGGGCGAGTGATGCATCTAGCGGCACAGGCCGGCGTGCGCTACTCGATCGAAAACCCGCACGCCTATATCGAATCGAACATCGTTGGGTTCATCAACGTACTAGAGGCCTGCCGTCACAATGCGATCGAACATTTGGTCTACGCCTCGAGCAGTTCTGTCTACGGCGCGAATACGAACATGCCGTTCTCCGTCCACGACAATATCGACCACCCCGTGTCGATGTATGCGGCGACCAAAAAGGCCAATGAATTGATGGCGCATTCCTATAGTCACCTATATGGTTTGCCGACGACGGGGTTGCGGTTTTTCACGGTCTATGGGCCGTGGGGGCGTCCAGATATGTCATTATTTTTATTCACAAAAAATATTCTCGAAGGCAAGCCCATCGATGTCTTCAATTACGGTAATCACCGCCGCGATTTCACCTACGTCGACGACATCGTCGAAGGAGTGATCCGCGCTATCGATAGAGCAGCGAGCCCGGCGCCGGAGTGGTCCGGTGACGAACCCGACCCCGGTACGTCGCGCGCACCGTACCGGGTCTACAACATCGGCAACAACGCGCCTGTCGAATTAATGGATTTCATCGCGGCCATTGAAGACTGCCTCGGCATCGAAGCGAAGAAGAACACGCTGCCGCTGCAACTCGGCGACGTCCCGGATACCTATGCCGACGTCCAGGCACTGGTCGACGACATGGGTTACAAACCCGCGACATCGATCGAGACGGGCATCGCTAATTTCGTTTCCTGGTACAAAGATTACTACAAGGTCAGATGAGCACTCATAACCGAAAAGTCTCGGTGGTCGGGTTGGGCTATGTGGGCTTGCCGGTGGCGGTTGCTTTCGGCCATCAGGAGCAGGCCATCGGCTTCGATATCAACGACCAACGTATCGCTGAACTCAGAGGAGGGCGGGACAGCACGCTGGAAGTCGAGGAGCGGGAACTGGCGGCATCCGATATTCTGTTCACCTCCGATCCGGCCGATCTGAAAAAGGCGGATTTTCATATCGTCGCCGTCCCGACTCCGATCGACCACGCCAAACGACCGGATCTGACCCCGGTGCTAAAGGCCGCGGAAACCGTCGGCGGGCAGCTGAAAGTCGGGGACATTGTCGTTTTCGAATCGACCGTGTATCCGGGAGCCACCGAGGAAGACTGTGTTCCCGTACTCGAACGCTGCTCCGGCCTGGCATGCGGGCGCGATTTCTTCGTCGGCTACTCGCCAGAGCGGATCAACCCCGGGGACAAAGAGCACACTTTTACGCGGATCACGAAGGTCGTCTCGGGGCAAAATGCCGAAACCCTGGAGACCGTCGCGCAGGTGTACGAAAGCGTCGTTACCGCCGGGGTTCATCGCGCCGCGACAATCAAGGTCGCCGAGGCGGCGAAGGTGATCGAAAACACGCAGCGCGACCTGAATATCGCGCTCATGAACGAACTGGCCCTGATCTTTCACCGTATGGGTATCGATACGCGCGACGTCCTCGCGGCGTCCGGAACCAAGTGGAACTTTCTCAAATTCGATCCGGGCCTCGTCGGCGGTCACTGTATCGGGGTCGACCCTTATTACCTGACCCACAAGGCGCAGATTACCGGTTACATACCTCAGGTCATCCTGGCAGGGCGCAGTATCAACGACGACATGGGCGACTACGTCGCGAACCAGACGATTAAAATGATGATCAATGCCGGCATGGTGGTAAAAGGTGCCGTCGTGACGATACTCGGCTTCACATTCAAGGAAGACGTACCGGATCTCCGCAATACGCGCGTGATCGATATCGTTAGAGCGCTACGCGAGTATGGGGTCGCCGTGCAGATCCACGACCCCTACGCCAGCGCCACCGAAGCGCGCGAAGAGTACGGTGTCGACTTGGCCGCCGCCGAACAACTCGATGATGCGGACGCTGTGGTGCTCGCAGTGCCGCACGCGGCCTACATCGAATCGGGTTGGGACGGCATCGTGAAGCATTTGCGCGGTGGTCGAGGCATCGTCGCGGACGTCAAGGCGCGACTCGACCGGGATACGCGGCCCGAAAATGTTACGCATTGGAGGCTATAAGCGCCATTGACACTTGCATAAAGCCATCATGTTGGGTTACGCCCTGCGGGCTAACCCAACCTACAATGTTCACGAATTGTGAAAGCCTCGGTAAGTGTCGAACTGCCTCTCGCGAAGACGCAAAGAACAACTCCGAATAGTTTGGTTGCGATGATTGGGCACTTTGCGTCTTGGTGAGGATTATTCTTTCCAAAAAGGGTATTAACTAAATGAACGTTGTAATGATCGGCACTGGCTACGTCGGCCTCGTGTCCGGAACGTGTTTTGCGGAATTCGGTGCCAATGTGACCTGCGTCGATGTCGACGAGTCGAAGGTCGCGAAGCTGCTCGACGGTGAAATCCCAATCTACGAACCGGGGCTCGACGATTTGGTTGCCGCCAACGCCCGCGACGGGCGGCTCCGATTCACTACCGATCTAGGGACGGTCGCCGGTGAGGCCGATCTGATCTTCATTGCGGTCGGTACGCCGAGCCGGCGCGGGGACGGTTTCGCCGATCTCAGTTTTGTCTACGAGGCGGCGAAGCAGGTCGCGCCGCACTTGCGGGGTTACACGGTGATCGTCGATAAGTCGACGGTACCGGTCGGTACCGCGCGCAACGTGGAACGCATTATTCGAGAGACCAACGGCGAAGCCGATTTCGATGTAGCGTCGAATCCGGAATTTCTCCGCGAGGGTGCCGCGATCTCCGACTTCATGCGGCCCGATCGTGTTGTGATCGGCACGGAGAGCGCACGCGCGGAGAAGCTGTTGCGCGAACTCTACCGGCCGTTGAACCTCATCGAGGCGCCCATCCTGTTTACCGGACTCGAGAGCGCCGAGTTGATCAAATACGCCTCCAATGCCTTTCTTGCCACCAAGATCAGCTTTATCAACGAGATGTCGATGCTATGCGAAGCAGTGGGTGCGGACGTGCACGCGGTAGCCCGCGGCATGGGTATGGATAAGCGCATCGGTCCGAAGTTTCTGCATCCCGGACCCGGGTACGGGGGCTCTTGCTTTCCGAAGGACACCCAGGCTCTGGTCAGGATCGCACAAGAGCACGATACCTCCAGTCGCATCGTCGAATCCGTCATCGAGGTCAACGCCGCGCAGAAAGCGCGCATGATCAAGAAGGTGCGGGAAGCGCTCGGTGGTTCCGAAGCGGACAAGACCATCGGCGTATTGGGTTTGACGTTCAAACCCGAGACCGATGATATGCGCGATGCGCCGGCATTGTCGATCCTGCCCCCTTTGATCGAAAAAGGCGCGAACGTAAAAGTGCATGATCCGCAGGGCATGGAGGAGGCTCGCTCGTTGCTGCCGGCGGGCGTTTCCTATTGCGACGATTTGTATGATGCCTTCGACGGCGCGGACGCGGTGCTGCTACTCACCGAATGGAACCTGTATCGCGGGCTCGACCTGAAGCGTGGCAGGGAGAGGATGCGTGCCCCGACGTTCGTCGACTTGAGAAACGTGTACGAACGCGCGCGCATGGAGGAGCTCGGGTTCTCGTATTACTGTATCGGGCGGTGAACGGAGGTCGGAAGTATGTAGGGACCGCACGAGCAATCCTAATGCCTCGGCACCGAGAATGTTTGTCCCGCTGGTAGCGGGCTCTTCTTGACTGGATTCCCGCTTTCGCGGGAATGACGGCGAAGAGATCCGGCATCCAGTAAGCCTGGTAGGTCGGGTTAGGTGCGCCAGCGCCGTAACCCGACGTCGAGCTAACCCTTGACCGAGTCCTCCCGGCGCACCGGCACGGTGTAAGATACCGGCGCCATGCTTTTCTCCTCCCAACCATTTCTGCTCCTGTTTCTGCCGCTGAGCTTAGTCGTCTATTACGCGGCGGCGGGTTCGTATAAGTCCAGGGTCACCGTCCTGATCGCGGCGTCGATGGTTTTCTACGCTTGGTGGGACCCGCGGTTCGTACCGCTGCTCGCAGGGATGATCTTGTTGACCTGGTTGATCGTCCGGGTCCATGCAGTGTTGGGGCGCGCGTGGATCCTCGTAGTAGGCGTGGTCCTGAATCTGTCAGTGCTCGGTCTATTCAAGTACGCGAACTTTCTTGCCGAGAACATTCTGAATGTCGCCGGTGTCGCGCACGCGGAGTGGGACATCATCCTGCCGCTCGGGATCAGCTTCTTTACCTTTCAACAGGTTTCCTACCTCGTCGACCGTTGGCGCGGTAACGCGCCGGCGTATGGTCTGATCGAATACGCGGCTTTCGTTAGTTTCTTCCCGCAGCTCATCGCGGGCCCGATCGTGCGGCATAATCAGATCATCGGGCAGTTCGCACAATCGCCATGGCGCGAAGGCGCGGCCGAGCAGGTATCGCGCGGTTTGGTGTTGTTCACCTTGGGTTTGATCAAAAAGGTTTTTTTCGCCGACGAGCTTGCGCCGATCGCAGATACAGGATTTGACGCCGTCGCTGCCGGCCAGGCGATCGCGTTCGGCGAAGCTTGGCTCGCGGCACTGGCCTACACGCTGCAGCTCTATTTCGATTTCTCCGCATACTCCGACATGGCCATCGGGCTCGGCGCGATGTTCGGACTCAGACTTCCGTTGAATTTCGACGCGCCGTATCGTGCGCTCGATATCCGTATGTTCTGGCGGCGCTGGCATATGACGCTGTCGAGCTTTTTGCGGGACTACGTCTATATCCCGCTCGGGGGCAACCGCGGCAGCCTCTCCCGTACGTACGCGACGGTGATGGCGACGATGTTGTTATGCGGACTGTGGCACGGTGCCGGCTGGACATTCATCGCCTGGGGCGCGCTGCATGGCGCGGCTATTTGCGTCAACCGTGCCTGGAGCGGTCTGCCCTGGCGTTTACCGGTTCCTGCCGCCTGGTTGGTCACCATGCTCTTCGTGATCACTGGTTGGGTGTTGTTCCGTGCCGAGAATTTCGATGTCGCCGAGACCGTTCTCGTCGCTATGTCGGGGATCGTGGGGTTGGACGGGTCGGCGGTGGACCTCGAAGACGTCAACTACGTGATCATCGGGGCCCTGTTTGCGATAGCGGGGCCGACCAACGTGACGGTCTCGAAAATACCGACGCTCTTTAAGCGGCGCTTCGCGATCGCGGCCGCCTGCGGGCTGTTTCTCGTTACTTTGCGGGTCGGGCAGGGGCGCGGCCTGGAATTCATTTACTTTCAGTTTTAGCTGTATGAGCTGGCGCCGGTTTCTCCGTACCGCGATCATCGGTTTCGTCGCGCTCGTTGTTTTCGTATATGCGCTGATCCTGCTCGTCGATCCGTATCAAAATATTCCTTTCTCGCTGCCGCTAGACCGTGCGCCGATCAGCACCAATCAACGTTTCGCCTACCCGGCGCTCGCGCGAGACCCCCGCTTCGACAGCGTGATTATCGGCTCCTCGACGCTGCGCTTGCTCAACCCCGAGAATCTCGACGGATTGACTGGCGCGCGCTTTGCGAATCTAGCGATGAATTCGGCGACGGCATACGAACAGAGCCGGATCCACGAACTGTTCGTTCGTCATCATCCGGGTGCCAAATACGTCATCGTCGGTATTGACGACAGTTGGTGCAAGCGCGAGACCTCGTACGACAAATATACCTTCCGCGCGTTTCCGGAATGGATGTACGACGAAAACCCATGGAACGATCTCCTGTATCTATTCAACGACAAGGCGCTCGAAAATACCGTACGCTTATTGGAATTTGTCACAGGGCGCAGAGAGGCGAAATACGAGACCAACGGTTACCGCGACTTCACCCCGGACTTTGGCGTTTACGATATCGAAGAAGTGCGTCGACGTTTGTACCCGAAAGGCCGGCCGAGTGAGCGGCGGGTGCCCGATCTCACGCCGCGGCGCGAGCGCTCCGATTGGAATTACGCAAGCCACGGTTTACTCAGCGGTTTGTTTGATGCGTTGCCGAAAAGCGCTCGTGCGCTCGCAATTCTCGCACCAATGCACGGCCAATATCTTGCGCGCGCCGAGCTATCGTATCGCGAATGCAAGGCGAGGATCCTGGAACTGGCGGAGCGGCAAAGGGTCGGCGTTATGGACTACATGATCGACTCCCCGATCACACGGGTCGACGAAAATTACTGGGATCCCTTGCACATTACGGCGCCCGTCGCCCGCGACATCGAGGGTGATGTGGCGGCCCGGCTGCGCGGAGAGGACCCGCCGCAGGAGCGTTATATTGCGTATCCATGACGGCACCGCCGGTGAACCGGTCTCGACTCACGTCGATAGTTGGATAGCGTAACGTTTACCAGCACTAGGGTATCCTCAGCGCCACGCGACCACATAAAGAATCGACGCAAGTTGATCGATAATTGCCAATTCCGTGCTAACTGGGTTCGAAATCAGGGACGTGGAGGTGACGTCCGCTACATCAAAGACTATTGGTTGCAGTGCCGACTTGGCGGGCTTGGAATCGTTGCTGCCTAGCTTCCAGCGCCTGCACAAAAGTTCCTGATCCGAAAACTCAGCGGCGCGGTACTTGTTGCCCGTAAACAGCTATGGCGGTCCTGTTAACCGAGACGACCAAAAGCATTTGGCGCCGGGCGCCGAGTGTAACAATACGTTGTCATTAACCCATTAGAAGCAGCCTCTTTAAGATCGGCGGTGTTGAGCACGCGCCATGCGAACGGGATGGCCGATGGTGCATAATATAGGCAGCTACCCCGATGGATCGGGATCGGGCGCCTGAATGGACAAAACGTGGAAGTGGACGGCAGCCCGCGGATCCGGCGAGATAGCTGGAACGGCTCGCTCGCAACAAGCTTCAGGCCGAGGATCAGCATGTCTTCACATCCGGCAACAGAAATCGACGGTGGCAGCCGGTTCGCCTTTGGAGAAAACTGGGCCCGATTCTTGACCGGTCTCGACGAAGACAAGATCCGACAGGCGGAAAAGTCTCTGGCGGGCATGCTCAAAGTGAACGACTTGCGGGGAAAACGATTTCTGGATATTGGCTCCGGCAGCGGCCTGTTCAGCCTTGCGGCGCGGCGACTCGGCGCCACGGTCCATTCGTTCGATTACGATCCTCGATCGGTGGGCTGTACAAGCGAATTGAAACACCGATATTTCCCTGATGATGAGAGCTGGATCATCGAACAGGGGTCGGTGCTCGATGAAGCCTACGTTTCCGGACTGGGGCGTTTCGACGTCGTTTATTCCTGGGGGGTGCTGCACCATACGGGCCGCATGATGGCAGCATTTGCAAACGTCATCCCGGCGGTTGCCGTACACGGTCGACTATTCATCGCGATCTACAACGACCAGGGTTTGATCAGCAAATACTGGCGTCGGGTCAAACGAGCGTACAACAAAAACCGGGCAGCCAGGTTTTTCTTGATAGCATTGCACCTTCCTTACCTCGTCGGGTTGCGCTGGTTGGTTCGCGCCTCGACCGGTCGTCTATCGCTCGAACGCGGCATGTCGACGTGGAACGACATGATCGATTGGCTTGGCGGGTATCCGTTCGAGGTCGCCAGACCGGAGGTGGTTTTGCGCTTTTTCGGGGACCGCGGCTTTATCCTCGAGGAACTTAGAACCTGCGGCCGACGGATGGGGTGCAATGAGTTCGTTTTTCGTCCGAAGGCTTGAGCCGATCTGACTTTATCGGTTGCGCTGATGACAATAGAAGAAACACCCCGCATGGAAACGGCTGCGTGGTATCTGGTACACACCAAGCCACGCCAAGAACGCGCCGCGCTGGAGAACCTCGAGCGGCAGGGGTATACCGCATACCTGCCGTTGCTGCAGATCAGTACTCGCGGTCGTCGCCGGAAGACACCGAGCATCGTCACCATGTTCCCACGCTATCTGTTCGTTCTCTTGCGCCCGACACATGACAATTTTGCGCCGATCCGATCGACCATCGGCGTCTCCCGGCTGGTTCGCTTCGGTGACCGCTACGCCCTGCTTCCCGATGAGCTTATCGCTTCGTTACGAGCCCAAGCCGACGAATATGGAGTGATCGAGGTACGTGAACGAGACTTGGTCGCCGGCGATCCAGTAGTCATACTTGATGGCGCTATGGTCGGCTACGAAGCGATTTTTTCCGAAACGGTAGGCAAGGCGCGCGTGGCGCTGCTGCTTCAGATCGCCGGTCGTCAAGTACGAGTAGAGGCCGCACGCGAAGCGGTGCGTCACCGTTAGAAGCGCCGAGCCACCTTGCGCTCATACTCACCGCGCTCGTTCTCGGTACGCGCCCTCGTCTGGCTTCCAACCGTTCGCGCGCCGCATCGAGCTGCTCCGCCGGCTTCTCTCGACACGCCAACTCCTCGGGCAACGATTGGCTATCTCTGCTTCCGTCCATATCCGCCTGTTCCAGTAACTCATCAATATCCGCACGAAGCCGCTCTACCAAAACCCTGCGCCTAAGTCCGACAGACCGCTCGAGGGCTCTCAACCGCTCGACCGGCGACACCAGGGTCGCTCGCGCGTCGCCTCTACATATAGTCGAAGCAGCCACGAACATCCCAACCGCCAGTGTTCATTCCTTGAACAAACA
>CAZFZX010000020.1:0-11820 GCA_964523765.1 uncultured Enterobacteriaceae bacterium | reverse complement strand
TAGTCGAAGCAGCCACGAACATCCCAACCGCCAGTGTTCATTCCTTGAACAAACATGCTAGAATTGCGTTCATTATATGAACACGATGCGATGGAACGAGACCGCGAAGAGGCTTTGACTCTAGAAATTCTGCAGGCGATCGACGGGCAAAGCGATGTCACCCAGCGTCACCTAGCGGATCGGATGGGCATTGCGCTTGGACTCACGAATTCCTACCTGCGGCGATGCGTTCGCAAGGGCCTGGTCAAGATCACCCAGGCGCCGGCGAATCGTTACCTATATTACTTGACCCCCAAGGGCTTTGCGGAGAAAGCTCGGCTGACTGCCGAGTATTTTGCGTCCTCGTTCGACTATTACAATCGCGCCGGCAGGTCCGTCTCAAATGCGCTGCAACAAATCGAGCTGAACGAGCAACGACGGGTCTTGTTTGCCGGCGTCTCGGAACTGGCCGAGATCGCCTCCGTACGGGCACACGAATTCGACATTTCTATCGTCGGCACGTTCGATCTGAACTCCAGTGCGCGGAGTCTCGCTGGTCGACCAGTGTGGCGTCGATTGAGCGACGTGGCCGAATACGACGCGGTGCTGTACACCGACATCAGCGCAACGCGGGACAATTACGAAGCGCTGAAACCGGCACGCGAAGCGGCCCTTTTGTATCTGCCCGATATTATCGATTTCGGTTTGGAACGAGCAGTCGATTAGTGCCGGCGGGCCCGTTGTGGTCGGCTCTTTAAGTACGGCGAATGCGGGGCCATATGGCAACCTGTAGGGCGGTAGCGTGCCTGAATTACTGTTTTGGGAGGAGAACTTTCGTGGCTTACCGAGCACCTAATAAGATCGATGACCGGAAGATCCGCTTTGCGATCGTCGGTTGCGGGCGAATTTCTTCCCGGCACGTCGATGCGTTGAAAGATCATCATAAGAGCGCGGATTTGATCGCCGTATGCGACAATAACCCTGAAGTCCTGTTGGCTGAGACGCAGCGTCTCGATGTACCCGGGTTCGCTTCGATTGAAGAGTTGATGGAGGGTTCGGAAGCCGACGTGATCGTGTTGTGCACACCGAGCGGTCTCCATCCCACGCACACCTTAGAAGTCGCGCGACACGGTCGCCATATAATCACGGAGAAGCCGATGGCGACGCGGCTCGCCGACGGCAAACGTATGGTGGCGAGTTGTGACGCCGAGGGTGTTCAGCTGTTCGTCGTCAAGCAGAATCGCCTCAATCCGACCTTGCAACTACTAAAGCGTGCGATCAAAAAGAGACGCTTCGGCCGTATCTACATGGTCAACGTAAATGTTTTTTGGACGCGCCCGCAGCAGTATTACGATTCGTCCCAGTGGCGGGGTACCTGGGAGTTCGATGGTGGTGCCTTGATGAATCAAGCAAGCCACTACATTGACTTACTCGACTGGTTAATCGGGCCAATCGAAAGCGTCCACGCCTACACGTCAACACTTGGGCGTGACATCGAGGTTGAAGATACTGGCGTGGCGAACATCAAGTGGCGATCCGGCGCCTTAGGTTCGATCAACGTTACGATGTTGACGTATCCGAAGAACCTCGAGGGCTCGGTCACAATACTGGGCGAGAAGGGCACCGCGAAGGTCGGCGGCGTTGCAGTAAATGAGATCAAGCATTGGGAATTTGATGAGCCCGATGAAGATGATGCCCAAGTCAAGGAAGCCAGTTACGGTACTTCTTCCGTCTATGGCGTCGGGCACCCCATGTACTACGATAACGTAATTCGTGTGATTCAGGGCGCGGTCGTTCCGCAGACAGATGGTCGTGAGGGGTTGCGCTCACTGGAGACATTAATCGCAATGTACACGTCGGCGCGCGATGGTCGCCGGGTGTCGTTGCCGCTGGAGTATTGATTGAGCGAGATGGTCCGAAGTCCAGACTATTCGGTTCACGAGACGGCCGTTGTTGATGAGGGCGCCTCAATCGGAGTCGGGAGTCGTATCTGGCACTGGGTACATGTCAGTGCTGGCGCCCGAATCGGAGCGGGCTGCTCGCTCGGGCAAGGCGTTTTTGTCGGCAATCGTGTTGTCATCGGTAACAACGTCAAAATCCAAAATAATGTCTCAGTGTACGACAACGTCACCGTTGAGGACGATGTCTTCTGCGGGCCCAGCATGGTCTTCACCAACGTATACAACCCGCGCTCTGCGGTCTCCCGCAAAGAAGAGTATCGCGATACTCTGGTTAAACGGGGGGCGACCCTGGGCGCCAACTGCACCATTGTCTGCGGAGTGACGATCGGCTGTTACGCGTTCGTTGCGGCGGGATCGGTGGTGAATAGAGACGTACCGGATTTCGCGCTTGTAGCCGGAGTCCCGAGTAGGCAAGTAGGCTGGATGAGTCGCTTCGGCGAGCGGCTTGACCTGTCGGAAAGCGGCAAGGTGGAAGCTGTTTGTCCGCACACCGGGGATCGGTACAGACTTGTCGATAACCGCTGCTCGATTATCAATGATTGACCGCATGGCGGCGTGTCGAACATTCGATGGCATTGCTATTTAATCAACATTGAGGTGACGAGAACGGTCCAATGAACTTCGTCGATCTGAAAATCCAGTACGAGCAATTGCGCGGTCCGATCAACGACCGTATCCAAGCGGTTCTCGACCATGGTCAATACATTATGGGGCCGGAAGTTGGGGAAGTAGAACGTCGCTTAGCGGCGTTTGTCGAGGCGGAACATTGTGTCGCCGTCTCAAATGGGACGGATGCGTTACTGATAGCGATGATGGCGTTGGGTGTCGGGCCGGGAGACGAGGTTATCACTACGCCATTCACTTTTATCGCGACGGGCGAGATGATTTGTCTGTTGGGGGCGCAACCGGTCTTTGTCGACATCGACCCACGTACCTACAATATCGACCCGAGTCTGATCGAAGGCGCGATTACACCGCGAACCCGCGCCGTAATGCCCGTAAGCCTCTATGGGCAATGTGCCGATTTTGATGCCATTAACGAAATAGCAGAGCGACACAACCTTCCGGTCATTGAGGATGCAGCGCAGAGTTTTGGCGCTACTTACAAAGGGCGTCGATCTTGTACGCTATCGACGATCGGCTGCACGAGTTTCTTTCCTTCAAAACCACTCGGCTGCTACGGCGATGGCGGCGCGTGTTTCACCGATGATTCGCAATTGGCTGCACGCATGCGCGAGATACGTGTGCACGGTCAGGACCGTCGGTACCATCATGCGACCATTGGCATCAACGGCCGCATGGACACCATTCAGGCTGCGGTGCTTCTCGCGAAACTGGATGCCTATCCCGACGAGATTGAAGCTCGCGCGAGAATCGGAGCGCGGTACACCGAACGATTAAAGAAAGAATGTCCGGCGGTGCTGGTGCCGTACGGTCAGTCGTACAACGCCTGTGTCTATGCACAATATACTGTTCAATTAGACGACAGAGACGACGTCCAGGCACGGTTGAAAGAAGCGGGAATACCGACCGCCGTGCACTACCCGATTCCGCTGCACTTGCAGCCCGCGTTCTCCGATCTCGAACTCGCCGCCGGAGCCTTCCCCGTTGCCGAAGCGACAGGGCGCAGGGTGATGAGTTTGCCGATGCATCCTTTTCTTGACGAGTCGGCGCAAGATAACGTTGTCGCGGCGGTGAAAGCGGCCCTTTGATCCCGGGTTGCGGTAGTTGCTCTCACTATAATGGCGGTGGCCGCCGTAGCGCCGTTATCGAACTGTTGTCCCCCATTGCTACCCATTCCGTGAGGAGTTTCTGAGTATGGATATTCGTGGAAAGCGAATCGTGGTTATTGGCGGTGCCGGTTTAATCGGCTCACATACGATTGATTTGTTGACCAAGGAAGACGTCGCAGAGATTGTCATTTTTGACAATTTTGTTCGGGGACGGGAAGAAAACATAGTCGAAGCGCTACGAGATCCTCGAGTCAGCATTTACGAGGCGGGCGGCGACATTTGTCAGACGGACATTCTCGATGCGGCGCTAAGAGGTGTCGATGGTGTATTCCATTTCGCTGCGTTGTGGCTGTTGCAGTGCCAGGAATTCCCAAGGGCGGCGTTTGAAGTAAATGTTGGAGGTACGTTCAACGTTTTGGAAGCCTGTGTGAAACAAGGAGTCCAGCGTTTGGTCTATTCATCGTCGGCGTCTGTGTACGGAGATGCAGTAGAGGAGCCGATGACCGAAGATCACCCCTTCATGAACATGAATTTTTACGGCGCAACGAAGATCGCCGGAGAGGCGATGGCTCACGCGTTCCACCATCGCTACGATCTGCCTTTCGTCGGTTTGCGTTACATGAACGTGTACGGCCCCCGCCAGGATTATCGCGGTGCGTACATCGCTGTCATCATGAAGATGCTCGACAATTTGGATAGAGGCGTCGCGCCGAAAGTATTTGGTGACGGTAGCCAGGCGTACGATTTCGTCTACGTTAAGGATTGCGCTGCAGCGAATATATGCGCGATGACGGCAGATTCGGTCGATCGGTTCTACAATGTGGGCACCGGGAAACGCACTACTATCAAAGAGCTCGCCAATATTCTCTTACGTTTGAGCGGGTGCGATCTCCAGATCGAGTATGAGTCTGTGGGCCAGACATTTGTCAAGAATCGGATCGGATGCCCAGAACGAGCGTTGGACGAAATGGGGTTTCGCGCGTTGGTTTCACTTGAGGATGGGCTTGCGGACCTTGTCGAATGGCGCAAGGACCACATCGCGGAAATTGAGTGCCAGCGACTCCATTCCGCTTCATAAAGGGCCGGATAATTTCTATGGAAAAGGCTGACGAGGAAGTATCCATCGATGAGCGTAACAAACGGTTCTGGAACGAGCTTTGCGGAACACAACTTGCAAAACAACTCGGGGTCCACGATTCGTCTCCTGAATCACTGAAGCGCTTCGACGACTGGTACTTTGATTTCTACCCCTATTTGTTCACACACATTCCCTTCTCCGAAATGCGAGGTAGCAAGGTACTGGAGGTCGGCCTTGGTTACGGAACGGTGACGCAACGGTTGGCGGAATCCGGAGCCGATTACCGGGGCCTTGACATCGCGGAGGGGCCGGTGGTGATGGCGAATCACCGTCTGGCGCAACTGGAACTACCGGGTGAAGCCGTACAGGGCAGCGTGCTCGAAGCACCGTTTCCTGCCGAGAGTTTCGACTGGGTGATCGCGATCGGCTGTTTCCATCACACCGGGAGTGTGCAAGGCGCCATCGACGAAACCTGGCGTGTACTGAAGCCCGGAGGCCAAGCCATGGTCATGGTGTACGCGGCTTATTCGTACCGACGCTGGCTGTACGCTTTTGCGCCAACTGTTCGTTATTTGGCTTGGGATAAATTGCGCGTTGGGCAAGCACCACAGAGTTCGGAGCGCGAGCGCAAGCATTACGATGCGTCAGGCGAGGGTGAGGGAGCACCGGAAACGGCCTTTATCTCGGCTTCCCACATGCGACGCATGACGCCGCGGTGGCATTCCTTGGAGGTGACGTCTGAGAATATCGCGACTGAAGGTCCGTTCCTTCGTATGGAACGCCACAGAGCAAATCGCGTCTACGGTCATTGGTTAGGGTTAGACATTTATTGCCACCTGATCAAGTGATGACAAGGCGGCTTCTGAATATTGGCGTAATATGTCTCGACGCTGGCCAAGCGGCGACCGTTACCGATCATATCAGGGCTATCACGGACGGTTCTCGCCACCATTCGCTCGTGCTACCGGTGTGGCCTCACAACACGCTTCAGCACATCGAACTCGGCCTTTTCGATGTGCTCGTTATCCATTACACCATAGTTGTCAAGGAACACACGTTTCTCCTCCCAGCCGTTCGAGAACAGATCGCCAAATTTCCGGGACTCAAAGTTGCTTTCATTCAGGACGAATACCGTTTTGTCAACGCGACGATTGACGCGTTACGAGAGTTGGGGATCCGGTTGCTTTTTACGTGCGTGCCGGAGGGGGAAATCGAAAAAGTTTATTCCCCGGAAAGGCTGCCGGGAGTGACGGTGGTACCTGTACTGACCGGGTACGTCCCAAATGACCTCGCCGAACTAGAAGTCCCACCGTACGGACACCGTGCCATTGATGTCGGATACCGGAGCCGTAAAGTACCGACGTGGCTGGGCGATCTCGGGTGGGAGAAATACATCATTTCCGTAAAGTTTCCCGAGGCTGCAGCTCGCTACCGATTGCGGCTCGATATTTCATGCCGAGAGGAAGATCGTATTTACGGTGAGGATTGGATTCGTTTCATTTACAACTGCAAAGCGTTTCTGGGAGTGGAAAGCGGCGCCAGCGTTTTCGATTTCACCGGAGACATTCAACGTCAGGTAGAAGCGCACGAGGATCGAGAACCGAATGTTGGTTTTGAGGAACTTCAGAGACTATATTTTGCGGAACAGGAAGGAAAGATCCGTCTCAATCAGATCTCGCCGCGTTGTTTCGAAGCCACGTCCCTGCGCACCCTGCTCGTACTTTACGAGGGAGACTATTCCGGCATCCTCGTCCCATGGCGTCACTACATACCTTTGAAGAAAGACCACTCCAATGTAGACGAGGTTGTGAAAATCCTCTTAGATAGACGACGTGCGGAAACCGTTATCGAGGCCGCGTATTCCGAAGTCGCCTGCAATCCGGAATATAGTTTTGCGAACTTCAGCGGACGTTTCGACCACGAAATTGAAACGATGATCTCGCCCGAAGGGCTCCGTCGAACGAAGTCCGATCATGTCAGAAAGGCGATTGCCGCGGCGTCGGGCCAAGTGTTCGGGTATAACCCGGAGGAGGTGATAAAGGATCATGTCAGAAAGGCGATTGCCGCGGCGTCGGGCCGGGCTGCGTTGGAAAAAAATGCCATTTCCGCTTCCGGCGGCGGGTCAACAGGTTCGGCGCGTTTGTTTCAGGTCCATCGCGATCTTAAGCGGCTGCTGTTATATTGCATTTCGCGATATCGCCGACTGTCCCTGGCGCGCAGCAGGCTGTTCACGGTCGCACTTGCGGCGATATTTCTTCCGGTGCGGCGGCGGTCAAAGAAAGGTGCCGGGTGGTCATGGTTATATCAGAAATTGCTCGGGGTTCTGGGCCGAGTGCACCCGATGTTACCAACGCGCGGCCGCCGACGACGCGTACCGACGGTCGTTTTCCTGCATAGTTCCTACTATCATTTTTTCTTGCTGGCCCGGGAGTTACGCCAACGAGGATGGAACGCGTGGGCGGTTACCTTAGATGATCCCGAGGATATTGACACTGCCTATTCCCACGGCGTCGACATTTCCCTCCACAGATCAAACTCGGAGTTTCGAGAATTCACCATTGATCGTTTCCTGGGCGAGGTGAAGCGCAAATGCGACATCCTGTATTTTTCCGGTGTCGGCATGATGCGATGTTCCGAGGAACAGGGCGATCTAAGTTTGCTGCAGCCGCGCTTTCCGCGCGAGTTTACCGATCTGAAGAATAGCGGCGTGCGGATCGGATACAGCTGCGTCGGGTGCAACGACGGTATTTCACAGAGCGAATGGTATGAATGGACGGGCGGCATGTGTGACAAGTGCCGCTTCCAGGCCGAGCCTGATATATGTAGCGACACCCGAAACCTGGGTTGGGGTCACAAGCTTGCAATGGTCTGCGATTTGGTGGCTACCGAACAGAATCCCCGACTTGGCTATCTGGCCGGCGAAACGATTGTCAGCACACCTTTTGCGTTTTGCGTCGACGAGGAGGAATGGCGCCCGGGGCTCGAGATTCCAGATGAATTTCAGATTACTTCGGATCCCGCGGATGTCATTGTTCTTCACGCGGTCGGAAACTTCGCCAAGCGCGCCAGCGGCACTGCCGACCCGAAAGGGACGCGCCACGTGATTAAAACCGTCGAGAGTTTGCGGGCGGAAGGTGTACCTATCCGGTTACATTTTGTCGACAACGTGGCCAGCGGAGATATGAAGTACGTGCAGACCCAAGCGGATATCGTGGTCGATCAGCTTTATTTCGGCCGCTACGGAGCCATGGCGCGGGAATGTTTGATGCTGGGTAAACCAGTAGTCGGCTTTCTGAAGGTCAATCGGGAAGAAGAGTGCGATGAAGCCCTGGCATGCCTGGACGAATGCCCGATCGTAAATGCCTCGCCGGAGACTCTAAAAGAAGTCTTGCGTGACCTGGTCACCTCAAAGGACAAGCGAATTGATATTGGACGACGCAGTCGGGAGTTCGCCGTCAAATGGCATTCGGTGGCAGCGGCCGCCGATCGCTTTGAGGGCGCATGGCGAGAACGTTTCGGAATAGGTGGCTGACGTGGTTCGATATACGATTCCGCTCACGCGCCCATGGATTGATCAAGCGGTGAAGAAGCGGGTCGAAGCGGTGCTCGATAGCGGATATTTGACCGAAGGGCCAGTGACTAGAGCATTTGAGGAGGCTATCCGATCTTATCTTGGAGCCGAGCGAGTGATCGCAGTTAGCTCCGCGACCGTAGGGCTTGAGGTCGCCTTGCGTGCGTTGCAAGTGGGCCCCGGAGACGAGGTTATCGTTCCGGATTTCACTTATCCTGCGTCGGCCCACGCGGTTTCTCTGGCAGGCGCTACCCCTGTGCTCGTAGACGTCCACCCTCGTCGGATGACATTGGACCTTGACCTTGCAGAGCAGGCGATCACCTCACGTACGCGGGCCATCATGCCAGTATCGGCATTCGGCAATCCTATCGATTACGACCATCTTAATCGACTCAAGCAACGTTACGGTTTGCTGATACTCGAGGATGCCGCACCTGCTCTCGGCGCGCGATTCAAAGACGTCCCGGTTGGGGTGCTGGCAGATATCTCGGTCTTCAGTCTGCATCCGCGCAAGTTTGTGACGACTGGCGAAGGGGGACTGATCGTTACGGCCGACCATGACCGTGCCGACTGGATGACGTCCTATAAGCATTTCGGAATGGTCGTTCCCGGTGGCTCTTCAGAGCCGGTATTTGAGCGGCTTGGGACGAACTGCAAGATTAGTGACATTCTCGCGGCGGTTGGACTGGCTCAGATGGAGAACGTCGACGAATTGCTCGCGCGGCGAGTAGAGTTGAGCGAAATATATGACGGTCTGTTAGCCGCCGTCGAAGGGGTTATGCCCTGCGAGGTGACTGCAAACGGTTTCCACTCCCGGCAGTCATACGTCGTGTTCGTAGAACATCGAGACGACGTCATGATGCGACTCAGGAGTCGTGGTATCGAAGTACAGATCGGCACTTATGCGCTTCATCGGCAGCCCGCGTTTAAGGGACGCGCAGGAGTGCGGTCTCACGGTGGCCTCGCCGGTAGTGACTGGGCCTTCGAACACAGTCTTGCGCTACCTCTATATCACGATTTGGCGTATTCCGAGCAGACGACAGTCGTTCGTGAATTGGAATCGGCAGTACGGGCATGTGCGGCATCGCCGGCGCGTTAACGCTGTCAGGTGCGCCGCTTGACTGCAGGCGTTTCAAACCGATGCTTGACGCCGCTGCCCATCGTGGGCCGGATGATGCCGGCTATCTCGTCTGGCAAACGGGTCGGCTGAGTAGCCGCGCGGGGTCGAGGGGGCAGGCCTTTCTCGATAGTGCCTTCGCTGTCGATTCACCAACGATGCCGATAATCGACTCCAGGCGCGGTGAGGAAAGTCTGACAGGCGGCGATTGGAATCTCTTCTTGGGGCACAGGCGACTCGCGGTTATCGATCTTTCCTCGCTTGGGCATCAACCGATGTCGGATCGGCGGCAGCGTGTCTGGATCGCTTTCAACGGGGAGGTGTACAACTTCAGAGAGTTACGAACGGTTCTGCAATCCCTCAATTATGAGTTTGTGAGTGCATCGGATACGGAGGTCGTGTTGTACGCCTACATGGAGTGGGGCGACGACTTTGTTACGCGACTAAACGGAATGTTCGCGCTCGCAATATGGGATTCAGAAAGAGAACAAGTGCTGCTCGCGAGAGACCGGTACGGTGTAAAGCCGCTGTATTATTCGCGTGACGGAGATTTAGTATCGTTTGCCTCAGAGGTTAAGTCGCTTCGAGTATTCCGAAACGGTAATGCGGGCGGAATAGATCTGCTCGCTTTAAATGAATACCTATCGTTCCAGAATATATTCTCGGATCGGACCTTGTTCAAAGGTGTACGTATGCTCCCGGCCGGACACGTCATGACAGCGAGCTTACGCAGCGGCAATATCGAGAGCAGTCGATTTTGGGATTTCGATTTTTCTTGTCCAATAGACCGACCCGTGAAGACCGTGGTCATGGACCTGACCGATCTGATTACTCAGGCGGTCCGTCGTCAATGTGTGAGTGACGTTCCTCTTGGGTGTTACCTCAGTGGAGGCATGGACAGCGGCACCGTGACCGCGGTCGCGGCGGGCGTGTTTGGACGATTGGCAAGCTTTACCGCGGGGTTCGATCTTTCCGAAGCTGCCAGTCATGAAATGGCGTTTGATGAGCGAGAACTCGCCGAACACATGGCGAGTGTGCTGCAAACGGAACACTATGAGGTGGTCTTGCATTCCGGAGATATGGAGGCGACGCTCGACTGGCTGATTTGGCATCTTGAGGATCTAAGGATTGGCCAGTGCTACCCCAATGCGTTGGTCGCACGCCTCGCTAGCAAGTTCGTTAAGGTCGTTATGTCCGGAGCCGGAGGCGATGAATTGTTTGGAGGTTACCCTTGGCGGTATGCTGCCGCCGTGGGTTCCACTCGTGATGAATACATCGACAATTACTATCGTTACTGGAAGCGCCTCGTTTCGGACGAAGAGAAACGCACACTGTATACACCGGACACGATCGATACATTATCCGATGAGCTCGACGGCAGATCTCCGAGTGAACATACAATGGAGGCATTTCGCAGTGTTTTCGGTGAGACGGTCGTCGCGTCCAATACGGTCGAGCAGGTACAGCAATCGCTTTACTTTGAATGCAAAACCTTTTTACATGGTTTGTTGGTCGTAGAAGACAAACTCTCCATGGCGCATTCTCTTGAGACGCGCGTTCCGTTCCTCGATAACGATCTTGTCGATTACGCATGCCAGATCCCGGTGACTCAGAAACTCTCCGAACTCGAAGGGCTCAAAACGTTGGACGAAAACTTGCCCCGTAAGAAAGCGGTCTACGCGGGTATGGACGCGGGTACGGGCAAGGTGATTTTGCGAAGGGCCATGCAGCGTATTCTTCCGAGCGCTGTTACCGGCGCTCGTAAACAGGGTTTCAGCGCACCGGACGAGAGCTGGTTTCGGGGTCGCAGTGAGACCTTTGTGCGTCGTCGCTTGCTCGGTCGCGACAGTCGTTTGAATGATTTCATTCGGCGGGATTTCGTAGCCGAAACACTGGTGGCCCACTCATCCGGGAAAGTCAACAAACGACTGCTCATATGGACGCTACTGAGCTTAGAGTCTTGGTTGCGCCAGTTCGAACCATGAGGATGTCTACGATAACCGCGGAACCGCCGGGCGGAGAAGCGACGGGGTTCCCGTCGTTTGCGGATTGAGCCGTTTCCGGCGATTGAAGAATTATTTTGAGGTGCGGCTAGTGGACGACGAAGGCAGGTCGACATATCCGGGTTGGTTTGAGGAGGCGCTGAGAATTGAATTGCCCGGCGAAGGTGGCTCTGTCTCGATAGGCGATCGTGATTTCATCATGCGTAACGGTCTGCTCAGGGATTCACAGATCGATGACGAAATGCAACGCCAAACGTCTGAATCATTTGGCTACAAATGGAGTCGCACGGAGACTTACAAATCGGAGTCGGTGTTGAATGCGACTAGAGCTTGGCTGGTCGAACGCTACGGAGATTTGTCCCGACCGGAGTGCTGGAA
>CAZFZX010000019.1:0-31655 GCA_964523765.1 uncultured Enterobacteriaceae bacterium | reverse complement strand
GACTGGACCCCGGATCAAGTCCGGGGTGACGGCGGTTGGTGTAACTACGATAGTGATGCATCTTTTGGAATGCTTATTTAGACAATTGATCCGAAAAGAGCTTCACCTTGTTAGTAGGCCCCGGGGGCCGTCACCCCGGACTCGATCCGGGGCCGGCATGACTAAAGTGATCGATCTTTCGGAACAATCATCCAGATAAGGAAGCGTCAATGGAAAAAAGCGACATCCGGATCACGAAAGAACTGTACGAATACATCCGCGCGGTGTCGCTGCGCGAGCACGAAGCACTGCGCGCACTGCGCGAGGAAACCGCCAAACATTCGCACGCCCTGCTCCAGATCCCGCCCGAGCAGGGCCAGTTCATGGCGCTGCTGATGAAACTGATCGGTGCGCGCAGAACACTCGAAGTCGGCACCTACACGGGTTACAGCGCGCTGTGCGTGGCACTAGCCATGCCGGCGGACAGTCTGACCGTCGCCTGCGATATCAGTGCGGAATGGACGGCCATCGGACAAAAATACTGGAAGGCCGCTGGCGTCGAAAACAAGATCGACCTCAGGATCGGGCCCGCCCAGGATACGCTCAGCGGGCTGTTGGAAGACGGTCAGGCGGGAACTTACGACTTCGCGTTCATCGATGCCGACAAGCAAGGGTACGACGGTTACTACGAAAAATCGCTGAGCCTGCTGCGACCCGGCGGATTGATCGCGATCGACAACGTACTGTTGTTCGGATCGGTACAGGACCCCAGCGTGCTCGATGAAACGCTGCGCGGGTTCATATCGGACGAAGACATCGATGCCATCCGCGCGCTGAACGAGAAGATTAGAACCGACGAACGCGTCGAGATCAGCCTGCTCACGATCGCCGACGGTCTGACGCTGGCCCGTAAACGATAGCCGCCGGCTGCCCTGCCCGGATCCCGTCGAGAGCGTGCCCGAGACAGTCCAATACGCGAAGGATCAAGCGGTGGTCCTCGCGAAGCGGTTGTGTAACGTCGATAACGGCTTCCCTCAATTGCTTTTCTCGCTCGCTCGGTCTGCGTTCCGTGCGGCGGGTCCGGATCCCATGTTAACGTACGACCCTGCAACGGAAGATCCTGGTTGCGGGGGGAAATTGGCAAAATACTATTCCGTGCGGCTCGGGATAGTAAAAAGCAAAAACTGACGCATCTGAATTGCGCCTACTGAACAGGAGAAACACGACGATGGCTACGGGATTCCTTTGGGACGAAAGTTACGCCTGGCATAACACCGGTTCGCACGCGATGTACGTCGCCGCCGACGGAAAATCTATCCAACCGGATACGCATGCCGAAGATCCTGAAACCAAGCGGCGCTTCAGGAACCTGCTCGAAATGAGCGGGTTGTGGGAGCAGCTCGTACACGTCAAGCCCCGGATGGCCGCAGAAGAGGACATTCTGCGCGTCCACACCGAGGCGCATCTGCGCCATATCCAGGAACTCAGTCGATCGGGCGGCGGTGACACCGGAGTCGTGACAGTCTGCGCCGCGGGCAGCTACGAAATTTCGATGCTGGCCGCGGGCGGCGTCATGGCCGCGGCCGATGCGGTTCTGGACGGTTCGGTCCGCAATATCTACGCTCTCGTACGGCCACCGGGCCATCACGCCATGCCCGACGAAGCCCAGGGTTTCTGCATCTTCTCGAACGCGGCCATTGCCGGCAGGTATGTGATGGAAAAACGCGGCCTTGCCCGCATCGCGTTCGTCGACTGGGATGTCCATCACGGAAACGGTACCGAAACGGCGTTTTACGACGACCCACGGGCGTTGACGATCTCGCTCCACCAGGACCGGTTTTTCCCGCCCGACCGCGGCATGCTCGAGGACATCGGCGAGGGCGCGGGTGAAGGTTACAACATCAACGTTCCGTTACCGCCGGGTTCGGGCGTCGGCGCCTACATCAGCGCTTATGAACGCGTGGTCGTACCGGCGTTACAGGCGTTCCAACCGGAGTTGATCTTCATCCCCTCCGGTTTCGATGCCGGTGCGATGGACCCGCTGGGCAGAAACATGATGCACAGCGAAGGTTATCGAGAACTTACGCGCTTGATGATGGGCGTCGCCGACAAGGCCTGCGACGGTCGGCTGGTGCTGTGCCACGAAGGCGGTTATTCGCGGGCGACGGTACCGTTTTACGGGCTCGCAGTCATGGAAACCCTATCGGGCACCGACACCGGAATCGAAGATCCGTTCATGGAAATGATGGGCGGGTTTGCAGGTCAGGATCTGCAGTCGCACCAGGCGGCCGTGATCGACGAAGCGATCGCAAAGGCGCAGCTTTTGAAGTGACGCGGCCTCCTTCACGGGGTTGCGAAATTTCGCGACGAACAATTATGATGCCGGGACGCGGGAATAAGCACGGGGAGAACTTAGATGACAAAAGGTGACAAGGTTAACTGGAAGTACATCGAAGAGCTAAAAAAGACCGAAGAGTTCAAGACCCACTGGATACCTTACGGGCTGCCGGAAATCGTCGATCCGTTTACCTCGAAATACGGTGATATCGAGGTTCAACCCAAGTGGAACGTTCCCGAAAAGGTCGTGATCTCGCAAACCATCAACGGCGCGTTTTACAGCAAGAAATCGAATCCGAATTTGCCGATCGCACCGGAGGATATCATCAAGTCCGCGCGCGAGTGTGCGGAACTCAACCCTACAACCGTCCATGTCCACGTACGCGACGAGGACGGATACAACGTGCTGGATCCGGAACTGTTCCATCGCGTCATCGACCCGGTGCGCGAGGAATTTCCCGATCCCGTGTACGACGGTTGCATGGTGCCGTTCGCGGAAGGCGAGTGGGACAACATGGTATCGGTCTTGAGCGACCGTCTGCTCGAAGTGACGCCGATAAATCCGACCGCGTCTTATTGCGGCGACACCCTATTCGCCAAACCGCCGCACGTAGCGATCGAGAAAACCCGCTTGTGTCAGGAATTGGGAGTCAAACCGCAGGTGGCCGTCTATTCCGACGGTGATATCGACAACGCGGACCGTTATCTGATCAAGACCGGGCTGCTGGAAAAACCGTATTTCTGGATCATCCTCGCCACCCTGCCGGGCGGCAGCCCGATGCACAATCCACGGCAGATGGTCAGTACGCTGATGCACCTTGTCGATTCTATTTACAATATCGATAAAGACTCGATCATCGTCGTCTGTGCATCAGGTCGGGCATCGAGTTATCTCGCCATGCAGGCGATGCTGCTGGGGTTGCATGTGCGCGTGGGGATGGAAGATACGATCTGGCAGCATCCGCACAAGAACGATCTCATCGACTCCAATGCGGCGCATTTCAGCAAGTTCAAGGCGATCGCCGAACTGATGGGCCGCGAAGTCGCGACCGGCGACGAGTATCGGGAACTCATCGGACTGCCGGTGCGAGGAACCGGACACCAGTCCGCTCGCGCCTGAGAGGTCGGTACGAATACGAACGCGACGGGAACAGACATGCAGAACGTTTATGATTCCGTCGTGCGACACTTCGTCGGTCGGCGCGAAGAAGCGCGGGTGATGCTCGCGGCGCTACAGAGCGGCCGCAACGTGTTCCTCGAGGGACCGCCGGGGACGTCGAAATCCACCATACTGAAAGCGGTCGTCGAGGAAATGGGCCGCCCTTTCCACTGGGTAGCCGGGAATAGCGACCTCACCGCGACAAAACTCCTCGGTTATTTTGATCCGGCGTTGGTAATGTCCGACGGCTACCGGCCAGAGCATTTTGAATACGGCGCGCTGACCCGGGCGATGGAAGACGGCGGTATCTTGTACATCGAGGAATTTAATCGGCTGCCCGATGACACGACGAACGTGTTTATTACTGCGATGTCCGAACGCGCGGTTCCGGTACCGCGCCTCGGGACGATCCAGGCGAAACCCGAATTCTGCGTCGTCGCGTCATTGAACCCGCAGGACGACGCGGGAACACTTCGAATAAGCCGCGCATTACGAGATCGGTTCTGTTCCATCTGGATGGCCTATCAGAATCGCGACGAGGAAGTCGAAATCGTTGACCGCCAAATCGCTGATGAAGAGATCGCCAGTTCGCTCGATATCGACGCCGTAGTCGACGTGAGTGTGGAACTGTGCCGCCGAACGCGCGACCACGAGGACATCCGTCTCGGCGCTTCAGTGAGAGGCGCGATCGACATGACTTTGATTGCCTGCCAACTGCTGAACGGAGTCTCGGGCAACATGCCTCGAGAGGAACGGACCAGATTCATCCATCTCGCCGCCCGTACCGCTTTGCGGGACAAAATCCATCTGAACGAAGTAAGCCAACGAACCGCAGATGAAGTGATCGATGAAATCGCCCAGGGCCTCGCCGCCGAGTGGCGCGGTGACGATAAAGAATTCTGGGAACTCGGTTCGCCGGAGCGCCAAAAAAAAAAGACCGGGGAAAATCTAAGGTCCTGAGGGGAGAGCATCTGCATTTTCACGAGAACACCGACTCTCCGGTCAAAGCCAACCAATCTCCGCGACGGATATTGACGGAGCGCGAACAGCGCCTGTTGTCACATCACCCGGGTACGCCGGAAGACCATCAACATAATCTGAACGCACCGCTAGACCGCAAAACAGACCGCCTGCTACGCGACGGCGCCCTCGATGATGTGATTTCCCTGGCGGAACTCGCGCCGACGAGAGTAGCCGAGGCGATGGGCCGGCACCGGCTCGTTTTGGAGCGGCTTGCCGGGCACGGCGCCCACGACAAACTCCTGGCGCTGACCTGGGATTCGCTCGACGCCGAAACACGCCGCCGGAATTTCAAGCGGATGTTGAAGATGGTGCTAAAGATGGCCCGGCAAGTGCCGTCCGGAGCGTCGAGACGGGACGGTCCCTTGAAGACGGCACCTTTTCGATTTCATGGCGACGAATTGGAAATGGATGCGTCGCTCGAAAAACTGGTTAGCGATTCCACCGCCGTCAACGGCCGGCTGGTCGTGACGAACTATGCCGATTTTCGCGTGACCGAAAGAGTCCGCCGACCTAGCAGTTACGTCATTATCCTGGACGAAAGCCGATCGATGAGAGGATCGAAGGCCATCGCGGCAGCTTTAGCGGCGGCCGTTCTATTGCTCAATCTCGAGCCCGACGACGAATACGCGGTTACCGCTTTCGCCAACGAGGCGCGCGTGATACGACGGACCGGCCAGCGGAGAGTCCATGAGCAGATCATCCAGGATATTTTGGAAATGAAACCGGAAGGATGCACCGATGTAGCCGAAGGCCTCAAAATCGGATTGTCCGAATCGCGACGGGCCAACGCTTTACATAACGTCGGGATCCTGGTGTCCGACGGCTGGCTCAATACCGGCAAAGATCCGCTACCATTGGTACGACAGTTTTCGCGCCTGCATGTCGTTGAACTGCCCGGCGGGGATCACGAGTTGTGTGCGCGGATAGCTCGGATCGGGAACGGTGTAGTGGTCCCGGTGCGCGAGTTGAACGAAGTCCCTTCGGCCGTCAGGCGCTGCCTCGCGGCCTGAGACGATATGGTCTCCAGTCTTCTCCTCGGGCTTCTCCTCGGGTTGCGGCATGCGTTGGACATCGATCACATTGCCGCGATCCTGGCGTTTACCGCCGGCGAAAATGCCTCACTGCGCAGATCGATGGTCCTCGGTGGCGTCTGGGGGATCGGGCACGCGACGGCACTGTTGTTGCTGTGTGTCGCCGTTTTGCTCTTCGAACTACAACTCTCGGCCGATCTGCTTACGGTCATCGAATTTACCGTCGGCGTAACGCTGGTGGTGTTGGCGCTGGACATCTTCCGCCGATTGGGGCGGATCATCGTCCACAAACACCCGCACCACCACGCCGACAGCCCGACACACATGCATTTTCATGCACACCTGAGAGATGGCTCTGGCGTGCACCCAGCACACAACCACACTCATCCGGACGGTTCACTATTGCGGGCCTTGTTAGTCGGCTTCCTGCACGGAATGGCGGGCACGGCGTTCCTCGTGTTGCTCGTGCTGCAATCTTCGACTTCCGCCGCAGTGAGTCTTAGCTATATCGCACTGTTCGGGTTGGGCTCGATGATCGGAATGATCGCGTTGTCGTTGGTGATCGCTGTTCCAATACGGCGGTCCCGGTATTTCTCTGCCGGCATGAACCGATCCATCCGGGGAGCGGCGGCGCTGATTACGCTTATCGTCGGCATCGTACTCATGATGAAAACGGGCGCTGAGGTCGGCATTCTGGTTGCCACCTGAGGCGGCCTATCTCAGCCTCCGGCAATGGGCGGGAAAAAAGCCACTTCATCGTCATCGCTAATGGCCTCGTCGTTCGTGGCGTAGGCTTGATTCACGGCCACCTTGCTGACTTCGATAAATTCGAACGCCGCTTCATAGCGCGCTCCGCGCTTTGATAACCAATCGATCAACATGCCGACGTTGGCGACTTCAGCAGGCAGCGTGACTTCTTCTTCCGCGCAGCCGACCTCTTCTTTGATCCTGGCGTGATAGACGATTTTCATTGGTTCGCGTTGCGGTTGACCATTTCGCGCAAATTGTTCTTCATCACCTTACGCATCTCATTACGCGGCAGGGCGTCGACGAACAACACGTCCCGGGGATGTTTGTATTTTGCGAGCTTACCGTCGAACCAGTCGATCACTTGCTCCTTTTCCATATCACGGTTGCCGGTGTTGGCAACCACGGCGATAGGAACTTCTCCCCACCGCGGGTCTTTGCGTCCGACGACCGCCGCTTCGGCGATATCAGGATGGTCTATCAGCACCTGCTCGATCTCGGCCGGATAAATATTTTCGCCACCGGAAATAATCACGTCCTTTTTCCGATCGACAAAATGATAGCACCCGGCATCGTCCACGTATGCGATGTCGCCGCTGTAAAACCAGCCGTCGACGAGACTCTTTTTCGTCGCTTGTTCGTTATTCCAGTAAGCCGCCATCACATTCTTGCCACGTATCATCAGCTCGCCGGGTTCGTCCGGCGCGAGGTCATTTCCCGCCTCGTCGACGACACGAATGTCGCAGTGCATCGCCGGGAATCCCATCGAGCCTGCCGTTGTATACGCATTGCCAACCATCTGGTGTATTGCGATCGGGCAGGTTTCACTGGCGCCATACATCTGAACGAGCGGAATGCCTCTATCGTGCCAATAGCGGATCATCTGTTGCGGAATCGTGGTAGAACCGGTCAACACACAGCGCAGGCTCGAAAAATCAGTCGTTTCCCAGCCTGATACCGCGCGTAGCGCCGGCATATGCGCGGGTAGCACGATCGTTAACGTGGGTTTGTCGTCGATAATCGAATCCAATACCAGTTCGGGATCGAACACGCGGTGAAGAACGATTGTCGCACCGGCGTAGAAGCCGGCCGTGGTCTGGGCATTCAAACCACCAACATGGAACAACGGCAGGAACGTGAGGATCCGATCCGAGCTACTCATGTCGTGCATGATGACGCTATTGAGCGCGTTGTACTGTACGGCCTCTTGGCTCAATACCGCGCCTTTCGGCAAACCGGTCGTCCCCGAAGTGTAAATGATCAGAAAGTGTTCACTGAGCCCGATGCCCGGGTTGCAGTCGGATCCTTTCGCGTCTTGCAGCAGCGTAGCCAATGACGGCCAATTGCGCTTCGTGTCTCCCACCGCAACCAGGCGACAATCCGGAAGCTCTGCTTCGAAATCCGCGCATTGCTCGCAGTAACGCTCGTCGATAAACAGTATCGCGGCGCCGCTGTCTCGCAGCATGTGCAGATGTTCTCTCGGCGCCAAGCGCCAATTCAGCGGGACAAATAGCGCGCCTAGGCGCGCCGCGGCAAATGCCAATGCCAGCATTTGCGGATCGTTCTGGCCCAGATAGGCAATGCGTTCGCCGGGCGCCACGCCGAGATCGTTCTTCAAGACCCGGGCGCTGGCCTTTATTTGGTCGTTGAAATCGGCGTAGCTGATGTCCCGCCCCTCGAACCGGATGGCGGTTTTCTGCGGGGCGGCAATGGCCCATTGTTCGATCCAATGCGCGATGTTCATGATTTTCGCAAGACGGACTCAGATCCGACCGCTTTCTCCCCTTCCTTCGCAAATCGCACGGGCGACTTTCTCCGGTGTCAGCGGCGGATCGAAAAAACGAATGCCGGTGGCGTTGTAAACGGCATTGACGACGGCCGGCGCAACGACGATCGTCGGCAGTTCGGACACACCCTTAGCGCCGTAGGGGCCTTCGGCACAATCGCTTTCGATGAAGTGGAGATCCAGCGGCGGCATTTCCGGCGCCGTTAATACCTTGTAATCCCGAAAGCAGGCATTTTGCAATACGCCCTTTTCGAGCCGCATTTCCTCGCTCAGCGCATAACCGAGGCCAATCGCGATACCGCCCTCGGTTTGTGCTTCGAGCCCCATGCGATTGATCACTCTGCCGACATCCTGGGCGGAGGTGATTTTGTCGACTTGTACCTCCCCGGTATAGGTGTCGACCGTCACCTCGGCGATATGCACCGCATGGGCATAAGCGGCCGAGTGATCGGAACTATGATCGGCGCCTTCGGGTTCGCTATTCGGTTCGTAATAGTCGGTCACCATCACGAGTTCCGGTACCGTCTGGAAATGCATTTGACGCAGCAACTTCTCCAACTTAATGAGTTTCGTTCCGCATTGATCCTTAACGACGAAACCAGCACGCAGATCGAGGTCCGCTGCGGGCATCTCGAATGCCCTCGCTGCCGCGTTCAATATTTGCTGTCTTGCCTGCCTCGCTGCACGGCGGGCACCATTACCGGCGATAAAGGTCGTCCGTGAAGCGTGGACACCGACGTCCCAGGGGGCGATATCCGAATCGTTATTGACAATCGTTACGTGTTCGAGCGGAACGCCGAGTTCTTCGGCTACGATCAGGTTGATGACCGCATCGATGCCTTGACCGATTTCCGAAGCCCCGGTGATCACGGTCACTCGGGCGTAGTCGTCGACTTTCAATATCGTGCCGCAGCCGTCCGATTTGTGGATCTTCGCACCACCCGCGTTGTGGATCGAGGAAGCGAGTCCAATACCCTTTTTGTAACGGCCTTGCTGTTCCCTCGCGAGCGCATACCGCTTTTGCTTCTCGGAATACCCGCAGGCGTTCGCCGCCGCTCGCAGACATTCATCGAGCGCGCATTCCCTGAGATACGCCTTTTGCGGCGTCGTCTCACCGGATTTCTGTGCATTTTTGAGATGAAATTCCAGCGGGTCCATCGCTACGCGCTCTGCGAGCATATCCATTTGCTGGGCGGTGGCAAAAGTTGCCTGGACGTTACCGTAACCACGGAACGAGCCGGCATAGGGGTTGTTCGTATAGATCGCCTGGGCATTGAATTTGACGACGGGGACCCGGTAATGGCCGGATGTGGTCCGCATCATGACAACCGGAATGGTCGGTCCCCACGACGTGTAGGCACCGTTGTCCAATAAGACGTCGGCGTCGCGGAACGTCAATGTTCCATCCTTCGTACAGCCGGTACGGAGGTGGATCACGGCCGCCTGGCGGGTCGGTGAACTCTTGAACTCCTCTTCGCGTGAGTACATGACCTTGACGGGGCGGCCCGTTTTCCTGGCCAGCAGCGCAGCGATCGGCTCAAACGGGTAGACGTCCAGTTTCGAACCGAAGGCACCGCCGACTGGCGGTTGGATCACCCTGATGTCACCGGGATGAATACCCAACGCCGGCGCCAGATCCATTTTGTAGTTGTACGGGTATTGGGTTTGCGACCAGATAGTGAGTTTACCGTTGCTGTCGAAATCGGCGATCGCGCAGGACGTTCCCATACAACAATGGGTCACGTGATGGACCCTGAAGACGTTGTCGACGATAAGATCCGAAGCAGCTTCGGCGGCCGCGAGCGTACCGTGCTCGAATTCGAAATGAAGGCTCTTGTTTTCGGGAAAGTTGTCATGGATCTGAGGGGCGTCTTGCTCGCGCCCGTCTTCCGGCGAAAAGACGCCCGGCAGATCCGCATATTCGATCTCGATCAAGCGCAATGCCTCCACCGCGATCTCTTCCGTTTCGGCGGCCACCGCCGCGACCTCATCGTGTTCGCAGCGAACCTTGGTTTTCAGGGCGACGTTATCGCGTACAAACCCGAACTTGAGCCCGCTCACGTCTTTCCCGGTCAGCACGCCGTGAACCCCCGGCAATTTCTCCGCCGCCGAAACATCGATGCGGACGATTTCCGCATGTGGTCGGCCGGCGTGGAGAATTTTGCCGATCAGCATCTGCGGCAATACCAAATCGTTGACGTAGCGAGTTTTACCCGTCGCCTTGTCGGGCGCGTCGGGCTTCTTGATCCGGCGACCGATCAGAGAGGTCTTTTCTACGTGCGTATCGGTGCTTTGCTGATCCATAGGCTACTACCTCAGTCGGCCGGCCCGGCCGCGGCTACGACGGCGTCCAACACTTTCGCATAGCCGGTGCAACGGCAGATATTCCCCTCGAGACCGCGGCGCGCCTCTTCGACGCTCAGTTCGGGATTATTCTGCGCCAGGGACACTGCCTGCACGATCATGCCCGGCGTGCAAAACCCGCATTGAACGGCGCCGTGATCGACAAAGGCCTGTTGCATGGGATGCAGTTCCGTTGCGGATTTCAGTCCTTCGATCGTCACGACTTCGCGGCCGTCACAGTCGACCGCGTACATCAGACAACTGTTCACCGTCTTGCCGTCGAGTTGAATAGTGCAAGCGCCGCACTCGCCTTCTCCGCAACCATACTTGGTCCCCTTGAGATCGAGAACATCCCGAAGCAAGTACAAAGTCTTCATGGTTACGGGTACTTCTACCGTGATCGGCCGCCCGTTGAGCGTGAAACTAATTTCCGTTTTCAAGGACATCGTTCAAAATTTCCTCGGTAAACACACCAACGAGATGATCGCGATACCACACGCTGGCGCGCACGTCGTCGATGGGGGTGGCGTCTTCTCCGGCACAGCGGACCGCGGCCTGGATGTTGTCGATATCCAGCAGTTTCCCTTCCAATGCGGCTTCGGCCCGGCGTGCGCGCAGCGGTGTCGGTGCGACCGCGCCCATCGCTACCCTGACATCGGTGAAACGCCGGTTTTCCAACCGCCCGGCGATACCGACGGAAACCGTTGCGATCTCGAGCGCCGGGCGCGGACCGGATTTTCGAAAGCGCGCGACAAAGGTTTCCGCTGGGCGCTCGAATACTGCGGCAGTGAGTAATTCGTCGGCCCGCTTGACGGTAGTGCCGGGCGCGGTGAAAAACTCATCCAGCGGCACCAGCCGGGTCTGTAACGTCCCGTCACGCCAACAGGCGAGTTCGACGGCGGCATCGAGTAACAGCAGGGGTATGATCATGTCGCCGGCGGGCGAAGCGTTGCAGAGATTACCACCGAGAGACGCCGCATTTCGGATCTGATCGCTCGCGAATTGATCGGCGGCTTCGACGATTACCCGGGCTTGTTCGTTGAGCAACGGCGCTCGCTTCATTTCGGTGACCGTGGTCAGCGCACCGATCCTGAGTGTTCCCTTTTTTGATTCGATTCCCGCAAGACCGTTGATGCGGCGAATGTTCATCAAGGTCGCGCCATACTGGCGCGTGCCGGCCTCTATTTGCGGGGAGAGATCCGTGCCACCGCAAAAGATCGTTACATTACCGCCGGCCAGCGTTTCCAATGCATCATCGAGCGTGTCGGGCGCGCTGTAGTGCTCTACGACGTTTGCGACCAAAATCCTACTCCTCGTCGTTCAATACCACGAGCGCGTCGGCGACGATGGGGCTGCCGTTGCGCACCATTACCGGATTGCAGTCGATCTCGGCGACGGCCGGATCCGAACACAGTAATCCGCCAACCACATCGACAATATCGCCGAGTGCGTCGAGGTCGACCGGCCGGCGGCCGCGGATCCCGGTGAGGAGCCGCCAACCCGCGAGGCGTCTGACTGCCCCCGCTACTTCATTGTCCTCGGTAGGCGCGAGGATTGCCACGATATCGCCGAATATCTCCGCGGCAATGCCACCGATACCAACGGTGACCAGCGGGCCGAAGCTGGAGTCGCGATAGCCGCCGACAATCAACTCGAGTTCCGCATCGATCTGCTCGGCGAGCAGGACCGTGCCGTCACCGGCCGCGGCAAGCTCGTCCCAGACTTCGGTGAGTTCGGCCGGCCTGACGCCAAACCGGACCAAGCCGCCTTCCGTCTTGTGAGCGACACCGGAAGCCTTGGCAACGATGGGTCCGTCCACCGTACCGGCGAATTCTTGAGCCTGTGCAACGGACGCCGCTCGGGTTTCCACGGGACGTGGGAGTCGGCCGCCGAGCCGTTGCTTACTGTCCCATTCGTTGAGTGCCCTCACCTCCCAACCCCTTTCGCCAAAGCCGCGACCGCCCGTTCGGGTGAAGCGAAGCGCAATGCGCCGGCTTGGGCGATTTCGGCTTCTACCCCCGGGGCATCGAGCACGAACGCGGTGGTCGCCTTACCGGTAGCCGCGATGCCACGCGCTACGCCGGTTCCGAACTCTGGAAAGTCAAGCCCGCAGTTGATGGCGACGACACCTTCGATGGCGTCGTCTGCGTACACCGCCTCGATCGCCGGTACAAAATTGCCAACCGGGCATTGCGGTGTCAGGTCAACGGGATTGCCCAGCGCAGCAAACGAGGGCGCCAAGGTGCGCAAACGGGCCAAAGTATCATCGCCCAGGGCAGGCAGTGCGAGGCCGTTGCGCTCCGCAGCGTCCGCGGCCAGGACCGAGGGGCCGCCCGAGATCGTGACAATGGCGATACTGCCCAAGGCCGTCCGCGCGAGCCCGGCGGCGGCCGCGTCGAGGGTATCGAAAAACGACTCGGTGTCGTCGGCTTCTATGACGCCCGCACGGCGGAGTCCGGCCTGGACGGCCGTGTGGCTACCCGCCATGCTGCCGGTGTGACTTGCCGCCGCCTTCGCCCCGGCGGCCATCTTCCCTGCCTTGAGAACCACGACTGGTTTCTCGGCGGTCGCGCCGCGTGCCGCCTCGACAAAGCGCCGTCCGTCGTCAATGCCCTCGATGAACATGCCGATCGCGGTGGTCTGCGGGTCGCGGCCGAGCCATTCGAGTATGTCCGTCGCCGACAGGTCGGCGGCGTTACCGACGCTCAGAAACCGGGACAGGCCAAGACCACTCGCGCGCAGGTGGCTGAAGAACATACCGCCGAAAGCGCCAGACTGGCTGACAAATGACAATCCTCCGGACTGCTCCGGTATCGCCCAGAAATAAGAGCCGTTCAACCAGCGGCCGCCGCCAAGATGGCTCACTACGCCCATGCAATTCGGACCGACCAGGCGCATACCGGCGCCGGCAGCGACGTCAGCGATCCGCGTCTGCAGGGCACGGCCCGCCGGCCCGGTCTCGCCGAAACCGGACGAGAGAATGATCGCGAAATTCGCCCCAGCCGCGGCGGCATCCATTACGGCCGCCTCGACCCGTTGTCCCGGGACGGACAATAGCGCCAGATCGACCGGCCGATCGAGGCTGGCGACGGCGCCGATGTCGTCGACCTTGTCGGCCGCCGGATGAACGGCTATCACCTCGCCGGCGCCGTTGGCCGCATTAGCCAACAAGATGTTCCCGAGCTTCCGCGAATCGGTGGCCGAGGCGCCGTAAACGGCTATCGACCGGGGCATGAATAAACGATCGAGACTCACTGGCGACGGCCTTGCCGTAGGTGATGGTCCGCGGCGAATTGATAGCTGGAGTCGAATGCGCGCATGGCGAGACGGATCCTACAGTTTCTGCGACATGAAATACTTCAGGACCTCGTTGGCGCCGCTGATGATCGGCAATACCATCGCGTCACGGACATATTTTTCCGCCGGGTAGTCTTTCATGTAGCCGGCGCCGCCGAGTATCTGCATCGCATTTACCGTAACCCGCCGCGCCATTTCGGCCGGGTAGACCTTGGCCATGTTAGGCGGCAACTTATCCTCCAAACCGTCTTTTTCGCTCTGCCATGCAATCCTGCGGACCATGAGTCTGGCCATTTCCAGGTCGGCTTTCATATCTACCAGCAAATTACCGATCGCCTGGTAAGCACCGATCGGCTGCCCCCATATTTCCCGTTCCTTGGCATAGTCGAACGCCATTTCGTAAGCAGCTCTCGCCACACCCACGGCCATGGTTCCGGTACCGACGCCGTTGGTGTCGTAAATCGCGTTGATCGTCTCGAAGCCGGCGCCCTCCGCTCCCAGCATGTTCTCTTTCGGTAATCTGATATCGTCGAATATCAGCTCACCGTTCATCGAGGCCCGGTGCCCCATCTTGTTTTCTATCGTGCCGACGGAAAAGCCCGGCGTGTCGGCCGGAAGAAAAAATACGGAGCACGACTCTGAATTCGGTTTGCTGGTATCCGTGCGCGCCAGCAAACCGACCAGTCGAGACACGCTGGCATTGCTGGAATAGGCCTTTCGGCCATTGATCACATAGTGATCACCATCGGCCCGCGCCGTGGTTCTGGTCCCGAGTTTCGGATCCGGCAAAGGGCAGAAGATTTCGGTACCGCCGGACGGCTCGGTCGCGCCGAAACAAATCAAATGCGACCCCGTGGTATCTTCTGCGATCGGGATCAACCACCGCTCGCATTGATCGGCCGTCCCATTCTTAGCGATCATTTCCGAAATCGACATGACTACGTGGAACGCGTTGGCCATGCCGATGTCGCCCACCGCGAGTTCTTCCAGCAACACCGCGTAGTCGAGGGTCGTGCCGCCAACGCCGCCGTATTGCTCGGGGATCAGAAGCGCCTGAAAGCCGAGTTCGAACCCTTTTCTGATCACCTCCCGAGGGAAGGCCTCGCGCGGGTCGGCGATGTTATCGGTCGCGGCGGCGACAGGCGTGATCTCCTGCTCCGCAAATCTTCGGGCGACCCCTTGCAGTTGTTTTTGTTCGTCCGACAATTCGAACCCGATCATGGAGCCACCTCGTGCGAGGAAGGTTAGACGCTCAGTCGATGAGGCCGACTTCCTTCAGGCGTGAATCGATCGCATCTCTCACGTAGTCCGAAAGCAAATCGACGGGCGGTCGTACCGGGCCGCCGGGTAAGCCTAATTTTCCCGCCCAATATTTCAACGCCGGAAGCGGGAACACACCCTGCCCCATCAGGCTCGCTACCTGGGTTTCGTGGAACAACACCCGCAGCGGCGAAATTCTCGCATGGATCTTCATGGCCTCCACTTCTTTGCCCTGCTTGAACAACTCCGTGTACTCACATAACCAGGGGTGCTCCGGCGTCTGGAACAAAGCGGGCGCGAAATTGCAGAATTGAAATGCCGTGTCCGGCATATAGCGCATCTGCTCCGGCCAGTAATCTTCGAACGGATCGCCAACGACGATTTTGTCGCCGGCCAACTTGTACGTTTTCAAGGTTTGATCCAGGCTCCCCATTCCCTGCTTGATACCGCAGATGTTGGGGATTTTTTCCGCCAGTTCGTTGATAAATTCGGGTGATAAAAGATAGCCGGTGGGGCGGGTGTTATAAAGGCAGATACCGATATCGACCCGTTCAGCTAGATACTGATAATAGCGGTACACGCCGTCATTCGAAGAAGAGTTGGCGTACGGGGTACAGTGCATCAGCAAATCGGCGCCGACTTCCTGCGCATGGCGGGCCAACTCCAAGGCCGAGACAATGCTCGGGTGGCTGGTGTTGGCCAGCAGCGGCACCCTGCCTGCCACGATATCGACCGATATTTCGTAGATCTTTTTTCGTTCCTCGACGGTAAAAGTGATCCACTCACCGCAGGCGCCGTCGGTAATGATGGAATCGACGCCCATCTCGATCTGCCGGTTGATCCACGGCTCGAGGCCGTCGTAATTAATGCTGTAATCGTCGTTCAGCGGCATGATGATACCGCCACCAATGCCGGGCAGATTTTCTCGTGCCCATTGCTTGGCCTCGTTCTTCTGATACTTCATTCTTTCCGTTCTCCGGCAGGATCGAGCGGATAAAGGTAACAGGTCCAGGCGACGATTTCCCGTTAACCTACGTCCCTCAATCGCCTGCGGCACACGAGTTGCCCGAATTCGGGTACCCTTTCTTTAATGGGCGGGTCGGCTCGCGATGGCCTGAGACAGTCCCCAAACTGCTCGAGCGGAATCGATCCCGGGCATAATAGGCCACGGGGCCGGGAAAGAAACGGGGTAGCGACGAGGGCCGCAGCCCAAGTACCGCGGCCTCGAGCCGGCGCCCGGACGCAGCCGGGCCTGTTGCATCGCTAGAAAAAGGAAACCAACTTGTTCGGAAAGAAAAATACGCTAACGGGACTATCCAGAACCTACGGGTGAGCCGCCAAGGTCAGCTCGGTCGAGTTGCAGGCGTTGCTCGCTAACCTGCCTGAGGTCAGCGATCCCAACATCATCGTCGGGTACGATACCAGCGACGATGCGGGCGTCTATCGCCTGACGGACGAACTCGCCATCGTTACCACCGCAGACTTCATCACCCCACCCATGGATGACCCGGTTCTATTTGGGCAGATCGGCGCCGCCAATGCGTTAAGCGATATCTTCGCCATGGGTGCGCGTCCCGTCACCTGCGTCAACCTGGTGGCGTTTCCGACCGCCAAGCTGGGAGCGGACGTACTCGCCGGGATCATTACTGGCGCGCACGAAAAGATCGACGAAGCCGGCGCGGCTTTGGTCGGAGGGCATACGGTCGAGGATCCGGAACCGAAATTCGGACTCGCCGTTACCGGCGTAGTTCACCCGGAGCGCTGCTGGACCAACGCCGGGGCGCGCCCCGGCGATGCGCTGGTACTGACGAAGCCGATCGGCAGCGGCGTGCTGTTGAACGCCAACATAAAGGGTTGGGTCTCCGAGGAGAACATGAATGCGGTCACCGAAGCACTAATATCGCTGAACCGGCTCGCCGCAGAAACGGCGCGCGACTTCGACATTCATGCCGCTACCGATATTACGGGGTTCGGCCTGGCCGGCCACAGCCTGGAGATTGCCCGCGCGTCCAAGGTACAGTTCGCACTGTCGTTTAACGACATACCGACCTTCAACGGCGCGACGGCCATGTACGAACGCGGTATGACGACCGGTCTCAACGCGACCAATCGCGAGCACACGGCGCCTGACATCGAATTCAAGCCGGGGCTCGCAGGCGCCGCCGAAGAGCTGTTGTTCGACCCGCAGACCAACGGCGGTCTGCTGTTCGCCCTGCCGGAACGCGAAGCAGACACACTCGTCAGACGGCTGAGGGGTGCCGGCATGGAAGCCGCGAGCCGGATCGGCGCCGTACTCGAACACCGGCAAGGCGCTTACCTGGAAATCCAGTAGAATCCGTTGGCGCCACTGTTTTCGGGAAAGGCGCGATTGAACGTACGCTCGCGCCCGCGGCAACGCCGGCATCACGATACGAGGAAGATATGACTAAAGAAACTAGAACGGCCGACGTTGTCATTATCGGCGCAGGCTTTGCCGGACTCGGCGTCGGGATCGCGCTTCGCAACAAGAAAATCAACGATTTCGTGATTTTCGAGGGCGAAGACGGTGTCGGCGGCTCGTGGCGTACCAATACCTATCCAGGCTGTGCTTGTGACGTGCCGTCGCAATTGTATAGCTACTCTTTCGAGCTCAATCCCGATTGGAAAGAAGCCTACTCGACACAGGAAGACATTCGAAAATACATCGAACACTGTGCCGATAAATACAGTCTGCGTCCCAATATCCGTTTCAATACCAAAGTTACCGGGGCCGAATTTGTAGAAGCCAAGGGGGTCTGGCGGGTAACGACGGACGATGGCGTGGTCACCGAAGCGCCGGTCTTGGTTCCGGCAACCGGCGCGCTCAGTCATCCGAAGTTCCCCGACATTGACGGGCGGGACCAGTTCGCAGGCACTACCCTGCATACCGCGCGCTGGGATGCAGACATCGATTTGAAGGGGAAACGTGTCGGCGTGATCGGTACCGGCGCATCGGCGATACAGGTTGTCCCGAGCATCGCTCCCGATGTCGCCGATCTGCTCGTTTTTCAACGTACGCCCTCGTGGGTGCTGCCCCGCTGGAATCGTGAATTTACGGAAAAGGAACACGCAAGATGGGCCCGATTTCCGTTTCTTCAACGGTTTCGCCGACTACTCATCTACTGGCTCATGGAGTCCACGCTGCCCGGCATCATGTGGTTCCCGGGGATGCTCAAGATGGGCGAAGAGCTGCATAAGAAGGCCCTCAACAAGGCGATCAGAGATCCCGAGCTGCGCGCCCAATTAACGCCCGATTACAGAATCGGTTGCAAACGTACCCTCGTGTCCGACGATTATTTCCCGGCTATCGCGCGTGACAACGTGCATTTGATTTGCGACGCGATCGAAAAGATAACAGCCGACGGCATCCGATTAAAAAACGGCAAAGAACACGAGTTCGACGTTTTGATTTACGCGTCGGGCTACGAAATCGGCGCGCCGGCCTATCCGTTCGAGATAAGGGGTCTCGGCGACATCAAACTTTCCGAATACTGGGGCGGCCAGTCCAAGGCTTATTATGGGATGAACGTTAGCCACTTCCCGAACATGCTGGTCATGATGGGACCGAATACCGGTCCCGGACACACCTCGGTGCTGATCTACCAGGAAGCTCAATACAAATATGTCGCCAAATACACCGACTACCTGCTGAAGAATCGTATCAAGTATCTCAATGTCAAAGAGCAGATCCAAAACGAACAGTTTCAATGGTTTCAAAATCGCATGAAAAACAGTTCGTGGCTCTCCGGATGCAGCAGTTGGTATCTGAATGAAGACGGCACGAACTCGACGATGTGGCCGGGATTCAGTTTCGAATACGTACTGCGTACCAGCCGCTTCAACCCGAAAGTGTATGACGCCGTGCCCCAAACGTGAGTGCTGAAGATCGAAAGTTACGGCTTCGACGGGTCATCGTCTGGGACTGGACTTTAACGAAGCACTAGGTCGCGAAGTGATACCGCATTTCAGGACGTAGATTGACGGCGGCGGATCACTTCCCGTGGGTGCTTTCCCGGGGGATCCCCCGCTCAGGGGATTACGGCGGACGTGGGATCCGCGGCGGCCAGCGTGCGGCCCGGTTTCGGCTCATTGACCCAAGCCGCATTTTGCGTATTTCGCCCCTTTTTCGTGCAATATCCACGTCAAGCGCTGCCTTTCCGACCTCGCCTCCGTATTCTTTCTCAAACGGCTAAAGAAACTCGTTCACGTGCCGCTTGGCCTCTAAAGGAACTCGCCGTACGCATTGAGCGAGGTGACAAGGGTCGAGTTCTTACGGCTTTCCCGCGGCCGCGTCCGCGGGTCGAACAAGAGGCGGCGCAAACGATGCATTTCCTGAAGAACATCTCGCTCAACCGTAAACTACTGGTCATGTTGCTGGCCCCGTGCCTGGGTTTGTCCTTGTTCGCCGGAAGCGAGGTCGTACGAACGCTCAAGCTCAAAACGGAAGCCGACAGCCTATTGAGCTTGACTGAATTGTCCGTGCTGAGCAGCGCCCTGGTCCACGAGTTACAGAAGGAGCGCGGCGCATCGGCCGGCTACCTTGGCAGTAAGGGCGAACGCTTCGTAGAGGAATTGCCGGCGCAGCGCGGCAAAACCGATCGAAAGATCACCGAGTTGCGAGACTTATTGGGGGCCTTCGAGGCGGCGTCGTTCGGCGCCGATTTCGTTGCCGAACTGAATGGGGCGACAGACAAGCTGGACAAGATCGCCGGGATCCGCAAGCAGGTAACAGCCCTCGACATTCCGACCGGGGAAGCGATTGGCTACTACACCGCGATGAACGGCGCATTTCTGAACGTGGTCAGTTTTCTGCCCAAGCTGAGTTCGGTGGGCACGCTGAACAACCAGGGGACGGCGTACATCAATTTTCTGCAGGGTAAGGAACGGGCCGGCATCTCCAATACTTTTGCAGCAGACGATTTCGGTAAGGGTGCCGCTGAAAAATTCTCCTTGCTGGTCGCAGCCCAAGCGACCTATACCGACGCCTTTTTGGCACTCGCCGAGCCGGCGCAGGTTGCTTTCTACAAACAGGCAATGGGTGACCCGCAGGTCGCCGGGGTCGAGCGGATGCGCAATATCGCATTTTCCGCTAAAGACAGAATAAGCCTGACCGGAGAACTGGCCAGCATTGTGGGCTATGGCGGGCTGATCCACCGCTTCAAGAATTACGTCCTGCGGGACCGGGACTCGTATGTCGGCACCTTCGACACCCTCTACGAACAAGCCGGCGAGGTTCTGGGCCGCCTCGCGGCACTACCCAATCTAGACGAAACGCAAACGCGGAATATCGAAATCGTAAGAACGACGGTCGATACCTACAAAGCGGCAATGGCAAGAACGACCGAAATGCTCCGGTCTGGTCGGAGCGTCAAAGCTATCGATACGGAAATCCAGATCGACGACGGTCCGGCGCTCGCGGCCCTGTCGTCGCTCGGCCGCGGCAGTTTCGGCGTCGACGCGGGCTTCTGGTTTAAAACCATCACGGGCAAAATCAATTTGCTGAAAAGCGTCGAAGACCGACTTTCCGCCGACCTGACGAAACAGGCCACCGGCGTGCGCGACAACGCGGCTTTCCTGTCGTGGCTCGCCGCCGCGTTGACGGCAGCGGCATTGGTCATATCCGGCTTACTCGCCTGGCTGTCCGCAAGAGCAATTACCGGGCCCATCCAGCAGGCGATGAGCGCGGCCAACCGCATCGGTGCCGGCGATCTCAGTGGCGTCATCGAGGTTGACTCGACCGACGAGGCTGGCCAATTGCAGCAGAGTATGAAGGACATGCAGACGAAACTCACAGAAGCCATCGAGCAGGATATCCAGCCATTGGTGGACGCTGCCCGCGACGGCGATCTGAGTCAGCGGATCGAACTCGACGGTAAGCAGGGTTTCTATGCGAACCTGAGCGCGGGCATCAACGACCTTGTACACGTGAGTGACCAGGTAGTCGGCGACACGGTACAGGTATTCGGGGCGATGGCGCGCGGCGACCTGACGACGACCATCGAGACCGAATACCGAGGTGCATTTGATCGGCTCAAACAAGACGCCAATGCAACGGTGAAGACGCTCTCGGATGTGATCGGACACGATATTCAGGCCATGGTCGACGCGGCCCGCAACGGCGACTTGAGTGAACGCATCTCGCTCGAGGGCAAAACGGGCTTTTACGAGAGCCTGAGTACCGGCGTCAATGACCTGGTGGACGCGAGCGAGCGGGTGGTCAACGATACGGTACGGGTGTTGGGCGCGATGGCCCACGGTGACTTGACGACGACCATCGAAAACGAGTATCGGGGTTCGTTTGATCAACTCAAGCAGGACGCCAATGCAACGGTCAAGACGCTCTCCGAGGTGATCGAACACGATATTCAAGCCATCGTCGACGCAGCGCTTGCGGGCGATTTGAGCCGGCGTATCGAACTGGAGGGCAAACAGGGTTTCTACGAGAATCTAAGCACCAGTGTCAACGAACTGGTCGGGGTCGCAGAACAGGTCATCAACGATACGATCCGGGTGTTCGGTGCGATCTCCTCCGGCGATCTGACGGAGTCCATCGAGGCGGAGTATCAGGGCTCCTTCGGCCAGCTGAAGCAGGACGCGAATGCGACGGCGACGAAACTAATCGAAGTGGTCGCCGAGATCGAGCGCAGTTCGGATTCGGTCAAGACGGGTTCGGAGGAACTCTCGCAGGGTAATGCCAACCTGTCTCAGCGTACCGAGGAGCAAGCATCGAGCCTGGAAGAGACTGCCTCGAGCATGGAAGAGATGACCAGTACCGTCAAGCAGAACGCCGACAATGCGGCGTTGGCGAACGAACTGGCGATTGCGGCGCACGAGGACGCCGGCAAAGGCGGGGAAGTCGTCGCACGAGCGGTGACGGCGATGGACGAGATCAACGCGTCGAGCAGAAAGATCTCCGAAATCATCGGCGTGATCGACGAAATCGCTTTCCAGACGAACCTGCTGGCATTGAACGCATCGGTGGAAGCGGCGCGGGCCGGTGATCAGGGCCGCGGTTTTGCGGTCGTAGCCACAGAGGTACGAAATTTGGCCGGACGCAGTGCAACGGCGGCGAAAGAGATCAAGGAATTGATCGAGGACAGCGTCACGAAAGTGGAAGATGGATCGCGCCTGGTGAACGAGTCGGGAGCAACCTTGCAGGAAATCGTCGGCGGTGTGAAGAAAGTTACCGACGTCGTCGCCGAGATTGCGACTGCGAGTGCCCAGCAATCTGCAGGTATCGAAGAAGTCAACAAAGCGGTTATGCAGATGGACGAAATGACGCAGCAGAACGCGGCGCTGGTCGAACAGGCGGCGGCGGCCAGCGAGTCGATCGGCGAACAGTCACACGCGCTCAACGAAATGATCGGGTTCTTCCGGACGCCGGAAGACAACGGCTATACGGAGTCCGGGGACGAGCCCATGGTTGCTGTATTGGGCAGAGATGAGCTTGCCACCGAACAGGAGCATGATCCGACGGCGGGGAAACTGGAAGCAGAGAACGCGATAGCGTCCGAGCCGCGCAAGCGGGTAGCTGCGGGCGGCGGCGACAGCCAGTGGGAGGAGTTCTAACCACAGGCCGTAGCGCCGGCGGGAAGTGCGACCGGTTACTTGCAGGACAGGAACCGAACGGTTGTCTCCATTTCTTCAAGGACCTGTCCGAGGGCGCGCACGGTGCGATCGATCTCCGATTCGGTCGTATCGTTAGCGAGCGAGAATCTCACCGCGCAGTGCGCTTCCTCGTCGCTTCGACCCATCGCCAGCAGCACGTGGGTGGGCTCGGGCGATCCGGATTTGCAAGCGGAGCCCGACGACAGCGAAATGCCATGCTGGTCCATGGCGATCACGAGCGACTCGCCGCGTAGCTGCGGCAAGGTAAGATTCAGAATATTAGGCACCCTGCTCTGGCGGTGACCGTTGAGCAGCGCGGTCGGGACCAACTCACGGATCCCGGCCTCCAGTCGATCCCTGAGGCGGCCGACGCCCGCCATGTCGTCAACGGCACGCCGGGCGAGTTCCGCGGCCTTCCCGAGACCTACGATTCCGGGCACGTTCTCCGTCCCCGCGCGGATCCCGTACTCCTGCGCCCCGCCGTGGATCAACGGCTGCAAGGCAACGCCTTTGCGGACGTAGAGCGCCCCCACCCCTTTCGGTCCGTGAAATTTGTGGGCGGAAATGGTGAGAAGGTCGATACCCAACTGTTCGACGTCGATGCTTATCTTACCCGCGGCCTGCACCGCGTCGGTGTGAAACAGAGCGTTACGAGCGTGCGCCAGGCGGCACAATTCTGCGATCGGCTGCACGGTGCCGACTTCGTTGTTCGCCAACATCACCGACACCAAAATGGTGTCATCGGTCAGGGCGTCGGCAAGGCCCGCGGGGTCGACTCTACCGGTTTCATCGACGCCTAAGTAGGTAACCGAAAAGTCGAGTTGCTCGAGAGCGCGGCAGGTCTCGAGGATCGCCGGATGCTCGATGCGGGTCGTGATGATGTGCCTGCCGCGCTCGCTTCGAGCGAATGCGACCCCCTTCACGGCGAGATTGTCTGCTTCCGATCCGCCACCGGTAAAGACGATCCGCCGGGGCTTGCAATGGAGCAGCGCGGCGACCTTTCGCCGAGCGTCGTCGACCGCCTCCTTGGCATTGCGACCCGCACCGTGGATACTCGATGGATTGCCATGGGCGTCTGCCAAATACGGCGCCATGGCGGTGCGCACCGCTTCGGCAACGATCGTTGTCGCGCTGTTGTCCAGGTAAATCCAAGGCCCCGACAGTTCGCCGGAGCCGGACACCGGTCCGCGGTCGGAAAGATCCTTCCCGCGAGCCGCAGCAGAACGCCGCGTCTGTGCCGTAGCGTCATCGGTTTTCCGAACTTCACAAAGTAGGGCCTTATAAACCGGGAAACCCGAAACCTCATCGTAATTGGAGAGGTCGGTCAGTATGTTGACATTCCATTCCCGCCACGCCCGCGAACCAACGGCCGTCCCGCCGCCCATCGAACACTCGACCGCGCCGGCTACGATATCGTCCGTAACCACCGCCCGGAACGGTACCGCGCCCCGCGGCGTCGCCACCTCGACCAAGTCGCCGGTTTGGATCCCCCGGATTTCCGCATCCCCCGGGTTCATCTCGACAGTCGGCTCCGGGTGGTCGACCGCCAGGCCTTCGACGCCGTGATGCTGCGACCTGAAATCCGTATGCGGTCGCGCGCCGGAATTGAAGACCAGTGGAAATGTTTTCGTCAAGGACGGACTGCCGAGCGGCCCTTCGCGGGGTTCGGTGTACTTCGGTAGCGGCTCGTAACCGTAATCGGCCAGAATCGTCGAATGAATTTCGAATTTCCCGGTCGGCGTCTCAAAGCCCGGCTTGCCGTCTGCGCGTAACCTCCCTTTTTCCCACTTGCGGTATTCCATCATCGCAGTTGGACGCTTTACCCAGCCGCCCGCCGCCCGCACCGTTTCGAGACTGAAACCCGAGCCATCCAAAGCCTGCCGGATCACTGCCTCTTCGGTTTGCGGGTAGCGATCGCCGTAGCCCAGACGCGCGGCCAGTTCGGCCATGATCAGGTAGTCGTTGCGGGCTTCGCCGACCGGCTCCACCAGTTTCTCTCTCAGTCTGAAAATCGGTCCGTAGGTCATATACGAATCGATCTCGAACATCGTGGTGGCCGGTAGAACGATGTCTGCGTAGGCAGAATCGGCGGTCAACTGCCGATCGATCGTGACGACGAAATCGAGTTTCGCCAACGCTTCACGCCACAAAGCGGTCTCGGGCCACGACGTCAACAGGGAGGCGCCGTGAATGATCAGCGCGCGAATGGTATAGGGCTCGCCTTTGAGTACCGAGTCGATCAGACCGCTCGCGTGGGATTCGCCTCGATAGTGTGAGTACAGCGGGAATTTTTCTCGCGCCACGGCCCGGTCGATGTCGGGATTGGGAATGTTGCAGGAACGGTTGATCGGAAACTGACTGTCCGGCATCGCGAGCCCGATGCCACCCGGTACGTCGAGATGCCCGGAAATGGCGAAAAGCGTTTGCACCGCCCGGATCGCCTGAATACCGCTGTTCGAATATTCGAGCCCGGTATACATCACGGGGCACGCGCCGTTGGCGGTCGCGATTCGGCGGGCAAGACCGGCTACGGTATCGGCGTCGACGCCGGTGATCGTTTCGACGACCGCCGGACTAAAATGCTGCACATAGGTTTCCAACTCATCGAATCCGTGGCACCAGTCGCGCACGAAAGCTTCGTCGTAGAGTTCCTCTTCGATCATCACGTTCATGATTCCCAGCGCGAGGGCGCCGTCGGTTCCGGGTCGTACCGGGATCCAGGCGCCGCCGGTTCGCTTCGCGGTATCAGAACGGCGCGGATCGATGACTACGACTTCCGCGCCCCGTTTTACGGCGGCTTCGAGCCGGTGCAGATCGAGGGGGGGCGAGTCGGTCGCCGGATTAGTACCCCAGACAATGAGCAACTCCGCGTTTTCGATGTCGGTAAACAGGTTTACCAGCATCCGTCCGAGCGTGACATGCGGCGCGATCATGGCGTAGGAGACGTAACACAGCGCGCCGACCCCCATGGTATTGGGGGACCCGAACGGAAATAAGACGCTCGAAGCGGACGAGACGGCGACGCCTTGGGGTTGAAACATGTCGCACAGCGATAGCTCAAAAGCACCCCGCCCGGTGTAGACGGCTGCCGCTTCCGGTCCGGATTCCTCCTTGATCGCCTCGAGGCGGCTGACGATCGCGGCGTAGGCTTCGTCCCACGAAATCCTGGTGAACTCGTAGCTTCCTTTCTCACCGACCCGGCGCATTGGATATTTCAACCGATCGTCGGAGTGCACCATCTCGGGCGCATATTGTCCGCGCCGGCATATCATCGCCAGCGGGTGTCCCTCGTCAGCCGCGATACTTACCATGCGGCCGTTTTCCACCCCAACCCGTACCCAGCAGCCGGCGGGACAGATACCGCAAATCCCGCGCTTGATCTCGACGCCGTCGGTTCGATCGGGAGAAGCCCGCACGGCTGCTTCCATGAGACCCTGCTCGCTCATCGGTCAGCCGCCGCGCGGACGCAGTAGTCCAGGGGGGGTAAGCGCATCACCGAACGCGGGCGACGCCGACAAGGGATGGGGCACGAACGGCCCCGCGAAGCTGCGACGGCGACTCACGGCGCGGCTAGTGCCCGGTTAGCGAGTCGGCACAGGCGAGCAAGCGCTCACGCTCTTGTGCATGGGCGCGATCGTAATCGCCGCACGCCCGATCCAAGTCGGTCAGGATTGCTTCCCCGAGCCGGGCGTGAGCCGACGGATAAAGATCCGCATCTTCTTTCATCACGTGCTGACGCAGCAATTGAATATAGCGCTGACCGGTTTGCGCGGCTTCCGCTTTGTCCCGCCGACCCCATGCAGTCTCGGCGCTCGCCCTCAACTCCGTGGCGTAACGGCCGCCTTGAAGGTGCTCGTCCCGCATTACCGCTATCGGGCCGTCTTCGGGAAACCCGTGCGCCGTCATTGCTTGAAACAGCAGATCTTCCTCCTTACCATGATGGAATTGCTCAACGAACGCGGTAAAGAAGTCGACGAAAGCAAGAAGTTCGGCAGGCGTCCCATCATCGTTTTCGAGCCTTTGAACAAACGCGGCGAAGGCGTCCAACACTTCGTGGATCGCTTCGTGCTCTTGCATCAATCCACGAATACACGGATGCGGGTGATCGAGCGCGAAAGCCGACTTCGCGCGAGAATATTCTTCCTCGACCAGCAAACCCTTGGTCGCGAGAAGTTTCTCGGCGGCCGTTAACCACAACAAATAGTAGGCCGGACCGTGCGTCTGCTTTCGGGCCGCGGTGGCATCGTCGATCTCGGTCTTGAAGAAATCCACCCACTCGGCCCAGGAGAAATGACCTTCGCGGTTCAGAAAAACGATCATTGCGAAGACCTTAGCCTCCCAGGGGGCCAGAAAGAGCGGTCCGGAATCCTGCGGGATGACATTCGGGTCTTGCCCGGACACGCCCGCCAACTCGTTGACGCCGCGTAGCAACGACTCCGGCGTCGCGTCGGGGGCGTCGATTAGGCCGTGGCCCGTACCCGGTTGTGGGGGTTTTCGTTGATCCGTTGACATAACGCGAGGCCTATTACAAATTTTCCAAAAACCAATCCCGGGCTGCCGGTGCGGACCGGTCGAAGAGCTTGACGTAGGCATCGAAATGGCCGCCCGGCAGCAACACCAGTTTCTTGGGTTCGAGCGCCCGCTCGAAGGTTTGAAGCGATACGTCGGTCGGCGTCAGCGTGTCGTGACTCGCAACGATCATGAGCAAAGGCACCGGGGAGACCCGTTCCACGTAGTCGGCAGGCTCCCAGGCGAAACCCCAATCGGAACTCCTGAGCGTCACCTCGTTGATCCAATCCGGAGCTCGCGCGAGGGATTCCTGCAAAAAGTCGTAACCTTCCCGCCCCGGCAGTGCGCAGGGCACACCCGGCTCCTTGACGATTACGGGTATCTTGATCGGCGCCGCACCGGCAAATTGGGCTTCGCGGTCGGCCTCCAACATAGCTAGAAAACCGGGGAACTCCGTCCCAACCACGAGCCGTTCAAACGTTCGTTTGCCGCTCACGAGTGGTACCTGCGACACCACCGCCTTCACCCGCTTGTCCACCGCCCCGACCATGAGCACGTGCCCGCCCGAATAGCTCGACCCCCAGATGCCGATCCGGTCCGAGTCGACGCTATCGAGGCTGCGGGCAAAACTGATCGCGTGCCGATAGTCCTCGACCTGCCGCCACGGATTGATGTCCTGCCGCGGTTCGCCCTCGCTGGCGCCGAAGTTGCGATGATCGTAGACGACCGCCGCCAAACCGGCGGCGCAGAAGAAAGCAGCGTAATCGTCGAGATATTGTTCCTTGATACCGGCATAACCGTGCGCCATGACCACGGTCGGAAACGGCCCGTCTCCATCGGGCACGTAGTGCCAGCCGCGCAGCATTACACCGTCGGCATTGAATTCGATATCGTGTCTCATCGCTTCTCTCCCAAAGCCCTGGAAATTCCCGCCTTTGCCGGCGTGCCCTCTATGTTACCGTTATCGGCGCGCGATTTCCGCCATTCGCCGTTCCCGAACGGGCCGACGATTATGTTGCCGCGAATTTGAAAACAACCTCGAAAGGGACAGCTCTTCGCTTTCTACGACGCCGACAGCCGGATGGCACTCCCGCGTCCCCGGGGCGATAATCGCGCGATGAACCGAACCCGGATCCCGCGGAAGTACCGGTGACCCGCCGGAGGAGCGAACCACGATCGGCGGCACGCGCTGCAGCGATGGTGCTCGCCATCAGCACGCCGCTGTTACTCGGCCTGCCGTTGCTCGGTACCTTCCTGGCCGGCGAACCGCTCGCCGCCTATCTCGAGTTCCCTCCGCTGACCCGTTATGTCGAGCACGCCGGGTTTTCCCTACTCCTATTTAGCCTGATGGCCGCATTCGTCGTCGCGAGCGTATTGCCTTTCGTCGTCGCTGTCTTCCGGGCCCCGTTGCGCCACCCTGCGCCGCAGGGTGCGACCTTTCCGGCCTGGGGGATAGCGGGGATCGCCGTCACGCTCGCGGCCTGGGTTTTGGCGTGGACGCGATTGCCTTGGATGGCACCGCTCCAGACGCATACTTTTCTGCCTTTGTGGTCGGGCTATATCGTTACCGTAAACGCCTGCGTCCATTGGCGCAGCGGCGCCAGCCCGTTAACCCACGAGACCCGGTATTACCTGGCATTGTTTCCCATGAGCGCGGTGTTCTGGTGGTTTTTTGAATACCTCAACCGTTTCGTGCAGAACTGGTATTACGTGGGTATCGAAGAATTCGCGCCGTTCGAATACGTGCTCTGGAGCAGCCTGGCGTTTTCGACGGTGTTGCCGGCGGTCTATGCCACGCGTGCGCTGCTCGCCACCTATCCTCGGCTGCACGCCGGCCTTGATCGAGGGTGGCGCTTGCGGCTGCCGAAGCGGGCCGCGCCATGGGCGTTGCTGTCGGCCGCCGCCGGACTGATCTCGATCGGTATCTGGCCGAATTACACCTACCCTATGTTGTGGCTCGCGCCGCTGGCCATCATTACCGTGCTACAGCTCCTGCTCGGGCAATCGACCAAACTGGCGCGCATCAAAGACGGTGACTGGCGGGAGATCTGGCTGTGGACGCTGGCTGCGCTCGTTTGCGGCGTCTTTTGGGAAACCTGGAACTATTTGAGCGCCGCGAAATGGATTTACTCGGTTCCCTACGTACATCGTTTCGAAATCTTCGAGATGCCGATCCTGGGCTATGCCGGTTATCTGCCGTTCGGGCTTGAGTGCGCGGTAGCCGCCGGTCTCGCGGCTCAGTTGTGCGGGATCCAAAGATAGCGGATGCGCACAATGGGTGTGTACCGGTTTTCGATTGTCCTCGCTTTTCCTCTGAGCCTGTTAGAACGTAAACTTCCTCTTTTTCACGAATGATACGGGGGACTCGTGACGAATACCGGCAAAATCGATTACGGCCCGCTGACGGGGCTTATCGGTATCTGGAAGGGGGACAAAGGTCTCGATATCGCTCCGGAGCCGGATGGGGCCGAAAACAATCCTTATTATGAAACCATTTCCTTTAGCGCGATCGGTGATGTCACCAATGCGGAGTCCCAAGTGCTGACCGGCCTCCATTACCGTCAAATCGTTCAACGCAAATCGAACGACGAGATATTTCACGACGAAACCGGGTACTGGATGTGGGACGCAGGTGCGGGAATCATCATGCACTCGCTGACGATTCCACGTGCTGTAAGCGTCCTTGCCGGTGGTTCGCATACTGGCGAAAAGGAAGAAGACGGCAGTATGTTGCTGGAGGTTTCCGCGAGCGTGAACGACAAGGACTGGCAAATTATTCAATCGCCTTTCATGCGCGATAACGCACGGACGACGGCGTTCCGACACCAAATCACCTTGGTGGACCGCAGACTTTCTTATTCGGAAACGACGATCGTGGAGATCTACGGAAAGGTGTTTGAACACACGGACCAAAACGAACTGAACCGCCAGTGAGAACGGTTGCTCCTGTGGCGAATTCGTATCGAAATCTGTTAGGTGTATCTCATAGGTTAGTTCTTAAGCCTTCAATACCCCGTGCAATCGAGATTAACCACTAAGAACACTAAGAACACGGAGATAAGGATATGAAATTGTCATACAAAAATATTTCCTCCGTGTTCTTTGTGTCCTTCGTGGTTCTGTTTTGTACAACGCAGCAATGTATCCGGTTCGATTGAGGCTTTAAGATCCGACCTATGAGGTGTATCTAGCCCGGCGTGACGAGGCACGCCCGCCGGCCTTTATTCCGAAACTGATCGGCAATTTCGAACAGCTATTTTAGGGGCGCGCGCAGGGTCAGCCCCCAGTTAAGGTAACAATTGAGGAATACGGCATGTCCGATCGCGACGATCTCGAAATCATCTTGCGCTCTCATTTTCCCTTGGTCACGGTGAGTACCCACGAAGAAATGCGTACGGTGAAACTGTTCAAGACGATCGCGCCGCGCCTCGAGTTGCCGTTGAGCCGCTGGACCGTTACCGACGGCCTGGATCCCATTATCGGCGACGCGACGTTCAACCCGAGTGAACTACGGCTCGAGGGCGAGGTACCCGTCGATACCCGTTCACGATCCACCACCGATCCCGAGGTCGCACTACGGGTGATCCGTAACGCGAAGCAGCCGGGCATTATTCTCTTGCTGGATTTCCATCCGTTTCTCACCGAACCAGTGCACGTACGGTTGATCAAAGAAATCGCCCAAGACCATGACGCACGGCGACAGAAACTCGTCTTCGTGAGCCACCAAGTCGCACTCCCGGCCGAACTCACCCGCTATTCCGCAAGTTTTAGTTTGCGGTTGCCGAACGCGAACCAGATCGGCCGGATCATTACCGAAGAATCCGCGGTCTGGGGGGCACAACACGTTGGCGAAAATATCCGCGTCGACCGTCAGGCGGTGACGGCGCTATTGAACAACCTGACGGGGCTCACCGATACCGACGCGCGGCGCCTGGTGCGCAACGCGATCGATGACGACGGCGCCATTACCGCCGAGGACGTACCGGAGGTCGTAGCGGCAAAACGCTCGCTGGTAGACCAGGACGGCTTGCTGTCTTTTGAATACGACACCGCTCATCTATCCGAGGTCGGCGGCTTCGAAAACCTGAAGCGCTGGCTGCTGCGTCGGCAATCGCAATTTGCCGGACCGGCGGCCTCGGAGGACACCGATCGACCGAAGGGGGTAATGCTGTTGGGGGTCCAGGGGGGCGGCAAAAGCCGTCGCCGGGATCTGGAAAGTCCCGCTTCTACGCCTCGACTTCGGTGTGCTCTACAACAAATTCTTCGGCGAGACGGAACGCAATATGCGCGAAGCCCTGCAGACCGCCGAAGTAATGGCCCCCTGCGTGCTCTGGTGCGACGAGATCGAAAAAGGGATCTCGACCGGCGACTACGATAGTGGAACGTCGAAACGCTTGCTCGGCACGTTGCTCACGTGGATGGCCGAAAACGACAAACGAGTATTCGTCGTCGCGACCGCGAACGACGTTACGGCGCTACCACCGGAACTGATCCGCAAAGGACGCTTAGATGAGATCTTCTTCATTGATCTCCCGAGCGACACCGTGCGCGGCGAAAT
>CAZFZX010000018.1:0-35485 GCA_964523765.1 uncultured Enterobacteriaceae bacterium | reverse complement strand
TAGGGACCACCCGAGTTCAATTTAACTGCTCAGTATTTCTGCTCCGTTATTTAGGTGAATTTTATGTGGCCGCTGGAATCGGCGGCTGACGATAGTTTGACGCGCTACCGGCCGTCCGTATTTGCGGCGATCCGCGGTCAGCGCAGATTGGGAGGGAGGGATGATTAACTCACGACAGTTTGTATTCGGCGTTGCGGTCGTTTTGGCCCCTTGCGCAGCCGACGCGACGCACTACTGGGTCGGCCCCGGCACCAATACGACCTGGGCTAATATCGCGGCGCAATGCACGAGTGAGCATTACTTGGCCGATTCATCCGGACAGGAGGCGATCGAAAACACCTGTTCATCGGATAATGCGGGCAGCCAATTTACGACCGCTGGCATGCTGTCGGCGATGTTTCAAAGCGGTGTCGTGCGCGGTTCGGACATTACGAATCCGTACGGAGCTATGAGCATTCTTTTGCCGAGTGAGGCAAGTTTAGATACACAGCAAGGCGGCCTAAACGCCGGTGAAGTATTCGGTAACGTTGCGGTCTGGGGCAGTTTCAACTGGAATACCCTCGATAACGAATTTGCCAACACGGCATTCGATTCGGTCAACCGAATGGGGATGGTGGGCGCCGATATCCAGCCGCTGGATAACCTTATCATAGGTGTTACTTTTGGTTACGAAGATAACGACGTCGAAACCGAATTCAATTTCGGCAAGCAGGAGATCGACGGTTATACCATCGCGGGTTATCTGGGGTACATGATCAACGATCATTTCAGCATCGACGGGACCATCGGGCATTCGGACATCGATATTGATCAGTCCCGTACCTTGAGTGCTTTCGGTGCCGCTGCCGGCCCGTTCGCAGGGGTCGCGGCAGGGACCGTGATCGAAAGCGAGGTGGATGCCGACCGGTTTTTTGCCGCCGTTAACTTAAATGCGTTCTGGACGTTGGATAAAATTCTACTGGGAGCACATACCGGCTACCTATGGGTAGAGGAAGATCACGATTCGTTTGCCGAGTCGGGCGGTGGCGTGACGTCTGCCGTCGGCGACCGCAATTTCGACCTCGGGCAGTTTCGAATTGGTTTTGATGTTGCCTACGATTACAAATCCTTTCTCGAACCCTACGCCGGGCTCGATTACCTGAACGATACGACCCGCGACGATGTCGACGTAGCGCCGGGCTTGCAGCAGCCTGATAACGACGAAGACGAATTCATCATCAGGCTCGGTCTCCGCTATTTCGGCGAATCCGGCGTCACCGGCGCTCTCGAATATAGTATCGGCGCAGGCCGGACAGACTTCGACAGTTCCGGAGTGATGGCGACGTTACGATTTGACCTCTAACCCCCGGGTTTCCGCCTGAGATCAGAGTTCAAACAAAGCCGGCGCTCGATCCGGGAGCGCCTCGCATTCCCCCCGGAGAAAGGTTTCCTGGTAGGCCAAACGACGGTCAATGCATCCGCGGCCGAGGCACGTTGACGCGTTGAATCGTTTGCATCGAGCGCATGATGTTGTTGATGGTCCGCAACTGCATACGCCTGGGCGGTGAAGGCGGGCTGTACGCGTCGGGGATTTCAGAGCCGTACCCCGGCTCGTTGATGGTGACACTTCCGAATTCGTTGGATACCTCGATCGCGGTCGGTCGTTTTTCGCCTTCCGGTTCGAGCAGGACAATGGTCGCGGAAGTCTCGTCTACTTCTCCCGCAACATGGGTGCCGCGGATCCCGATCGTCGCTACCGTCGTCGATATTTGCATTGCTCTGGAACGTTTTTTGGCTACGAGGCCGGTAACGAAACGGAATGTCCCCCGAAAAATCTTGGCGCTGAGCGATTCTTCCTCCTCCTGTTGCTCAAAGACGAATTCATCGATCGACATTTTTGATTTTTCACCCAACTCGAACTTGGTGCCGTCGAGCAAACGGATCCGGATACTCGAGCCCCGTGCGGTTCGGACTGCGTCGCCCGAATATATCGGCGCGTCTTTTTCGAGTTCCCGGTCGTCTTGCCGGACCTGCTGGGCCCAGGCCGTGCCCTTGATCTTTTCTACGACACCGGCCGGTTCCGCCGCCATCGCACCGTTCACGACCAGTACGATTAGCAGATAACCCAGCGTTGGACCGGATCGAATGGCCGTGCATCTATTCAGTGTTTTCCACATTGGCCCTTATCCGTTGTGAGGGTGACCGATGTTCTATCGGACCATTGCATCCCTTGATAGTTTACTTCGTTAACGGTGCTTTTTACATGCGCGCCGCGGCGGCCGAATATTTGCCGTCGTTTACCGTTCGGCATCGTTCGGCACCGGTATAATCGGACCGATGCGCCCGCGTTTTTCTTACCTGTTATTGTGTCCGGTATTCGTGGCGGCGGGATGCTCACTGCCGGCAATTGTTAGTGCGCCTAAAACCGTGGCAACCGGTATTGCGAGTGGCGGCGGACTTGCGGCGGCAACGATTGATGCCGGGCAGTTTCGGTTGCGCGCCTACCATCGTGGTTTGCATCGCGACGCGGCGCGCCTACACGTGTATATCGAGGGAGACGGACATGCATGGCATCGACGCCATCAGTTGTCGTCCGACCCGACCCCGCGCGACCCGGTAGCATTACGGCTCGCGGCCAAGGACAAGTCGCCTTCCGTTTTATACATTGCCCGGCCGTGTCAGTACCTCGATGAATCGGAGCTTAGAGACTGCGATCCGAAGTACTGGTCATCCCACCGTTATTCCGAAGCCGTAGTAGGGGCGGTCGACGAGACCATTACTCAGCTTATCGAGAGTACGAATGTCTCGGCCGTTGCGTTGTTCGGGTATTCGGGAGGGGGCGCTATCGCGGCTTTGCTGGCGGCGAGGCGCGACGATGCAGTGTCATTGGTGACGGTGGCCGGCAACCTCGATCACGTTGCCTGGACATCGCACCACGAAGTTGCCCCGCTAAGTGGGTCGCTCAATCCGGCGGATATCGCCACGAAGATCGCCCACCTTCCGCAAGTTCATTTCGTCGGGGACGACGATACGATCATGCCGCGTGCCGTCGCCGACTCCTACAAAGCTATGGTTCCGCAATCGAACCGCGTCACAATACAAACGCTTTCTGCTTACGGGCACCGATGTTGTTGGGAAGAGGTTTGGCCCGATCCGTTATGCGGGCACCAATCCTTGAATATTCCATACTGCGAATAGAAAAAGGGGAGCGAGGGATCTCCGTCGTTCAAGCCGAGTAAGCGCCTGGCGATTCGAACCGGAAGCCGAGTTGCTCCAGCTTTTGTGCGGTCTGGATCGTCAAACGATCGCTGTGGGCATTGCCGATGATCTGAACGCCGATGGGTAGGCCGCTATCGCTCAAACCGGTCGGCACGACCGTCGACGGTAGCCGCGAAATACCGACGAGTCCGGCCCAGAAGATCTGTTGAAAGTAGGGCATGTCTACCCCATCGACGCTTACGGTTCTCTGGCCGAACGGACGGTGGTCGTGACGGATGGCGGGGGTCGGGGTTTGTGGCGCCAAGACGACGTCGTAGTCCTGAAAAAAAGCATGCCACTTCCAGCGCAACTCATCGCGCCGATTATGGAGTCCGAGCCAGGTTCGATGATCCATCGTCCCCATTCGCGCTATTTCGACATCTTCGCCGTGATCATCGGGAGACGAGCCGGCGGCGTATGCTTTCATTTCCTCGAACTTCTCGCGCGGAAGCCCCCCCATCATGAACGACCAGAGGAGGGGACGATAGATCGCCTCGGATTGTTCGCCGGTTATGTCGGGCCGCGCCTCGTAGTTTACCTGTGCGCCGGCATTCTCGAGTGCTTCTGCGACTCGGATCACCCGGCTTTCTACTTCCTTCGATACCGGACAGGCAGGATCCGTCGACCAGACCGCGACACGCAACCCTTCGAGTCCGCGCGCCGGTAAGCCGGGCAGTTCGTAGCGGATGCCGGGCTCGAAATCGTCGGCACCGGCCAGGACGTCGAGCTGAAGCTCGAGGTCGAAGGCAGAACGAGCGAGCGGGCCGATGACCGCAATGTCCATTTCGACCAGCGCACCGGGGAGCGCATGTCCGCGACCGGGTATGAGCGCCCAAGTAGGCTTGTGGCCGAAGACGCCGCAGAAGTGAGCGGGGGTCCGGATCGATCCGCCGATGTCCGATCCCATCTCCAGCGCACCCATGCCGGCGGCCAGCGCCGCCCCCGATCCACCGGATGAACCACCCGGAGTGTGCTCGAGGTTGTACGGGTTATTGCAGACCCCGTAGATGTCGTTGTAGCTCTGGATGTCCGCAAGGTCCAACGGCACGTTGGTCTTTCCGATGATGATCGCGCCGGCGCCCTTCAATCGCTCGATTGCAAGCGCGTCCTCGTTGGTGACGTTGTCGCGGTACTCGGGTTTGCCCCAGGTCGTCGGCGATCCGGCGACGTTGTACGCTTCCTTGACGGTGATCGGCAGGCCGAGCAAAGGCCGATCCGCGTCCGGACGGCCCGTAATGGCGCGTGCCGTTTCTCGTGCTCCTTCAGCGTCCTGCCAGACGACCGCGTTGATGTCCGGGTTGAGCTTGTCGATCCGGTTCAGGTACAGCTCCGTAAGATCGAGCGCAGAAACCTCTCCTTTGCGCAGGAGTTTGAGCAGCTCCGTGCCAGTTGAGTATGGATTGATCGCGTGTCCTCCCTAATGACGGCAGTATGTAGACAAAACTATTCCACCATCTGATTGCCAACTCCGGATAGATTACAGCTATCACTTGGTTGTGTCAGTTTGAAGGGGCAGCTCGGCCCTCGCCGACGGCTGTTCGGAACCAGTAGAAATGGATGCTTTTGTCGCTGTAGTGTGCCGGCTCGAAGCGCTGGTCTTCCATCAGGAACTGGCACGCCTGGACGCGTCCGTCGCGGATGAGTTTGGCCAAGACGATGCGGATCTCGTTCTCCGTTGGGGGTAATGGGTGGTCTTTCGCGCGTTCGGCGAGGGCAGCTCGCAGCATTGCGAAACTTCGATGCTCATCCCGCAGATACTCGAGGATCCATTGAGTGACCAGCATATACCTATGATAGTCGAAGTGTTCCGCCGCGGTGGGGTTTGTGTAAGCCTTACGGCACTTGTGCGGTCTTCTTCTCGGATCCCGGTGAGATGCTTGCGGTCGATCGGCGCGGCCGGACGGCACAGGCCCGCTCTGCCGTCGACCGCGAGGGCGTTGCAAAAGGTACGGCGCCGCTGCGGGCGTATACATTCCCGGTGCACGACGCTAACATCGTGCGCCCACACAATGAAAACGAAACTGGAGGAACGAAAATGGCCTGTACCGTGTTACTGGAAATTCAGTTGAAAGCCGATGTGATCGACGCTGCCAAAAGTACGTTTAAAGAAATCCTGCCCGATACCCGCGCCTACGATGGTTGCCTGGGGGTCGACGTGGTGGAGAATCAGGAGAAATCGGGAAATCTCGTCCTCGTTGAAACTTGGGAAAGCCGGGCGAAACACGAAAAATACGTGGGCTGGCGTGCGGAAACCGGTTTGCTCGAACAACTCGGGGCGATGTGTGAGGGTGCGCCGAGCATTCGCTATTTTGATCCGGTGGACGCGTAGAAAAAGCGATTTTTTGCGGAATTAGCACCGTCAGGAAATCATGTCTGAATTTCCGTATGGTGTGCCGGTCGCACTGACGCCGCGGGTGCGGCGTCTTACGGCCCCGAATCCGGGGCCGATGACCGGGCCCGGTACGAATACCTACCTGATCGGAGACGATCGGATCGCGCTGGTCGATCCCGGCCCCGCGATCGATTCGCACATCGATGCAATCCTAGCGGCGGTCGGCGACCGTTTGCGTTGGATATTCGTGACGCATACCCACGGCGACCATTCGCCGGCGGCGCAAGCCCTTGCGGCGGCTACCGGTGCCGAGTCGCGCGGCAACGTTATTGAGAACGACGGGTTCCAGGATTCGACCTTCGTCGATTCCAGGCCTGTAGCGGATGACGAACGCGTTTCGACCGATGAATTCACACTGCGCGCGATCCACACACCGGGACACGTTTCCAACCACGTCTGCTATCTCGTCGAAGAGGACCGCATGCTAATGACCGGTGACCACGTCATGGGTGGGTCGACGGTCGTCATCATCCCACCCGCCGGTGATATGGCCCAGTACATTCAGTCGCTGGAACGGATGCTGGATCAGGAATTGAAGCATCTCGCGCCGGGACACGGGGACCTCATCGATGCGCCCCACGACGAAATCCGGTACTTGATCGCGCATCGCCTCAAGCGAGAGCAAAAAGTCGTCGACGCGCTGTTAGCAGCCGGGCCCTGTCCTATTTCTACTTTGCTGCCGATCGTCTACGACGACGTCGATGAATCTCTGCACGTAATGGCAGAGAAATCGCTGCACGCGCACCTGTTGAAGCTCGTCACCGATGGCCGTGCCTGCGCGGAGGGGTCGGATTGGGTTTGGATCGACTGAATCGTTGTCGAGGGTTTCACCCGCCGCTGATTGCGGGTACAAAAAACACTTCGTTATCCTCCGTCAGCGGTTGCAACAGACCAAGCTGCGTGATCTGTCCATCAACGGCTACGGCGACGGTAGGTTTCAGCTTGTCACCGTCCATGAGCGCATCTTTCAGTCCCGGATAGGCCTCTTCCAGATGGACCATGAGTTGGCGCACGTTGCGGCCTTCACAATGAACGAACTCTTGTTCCCGCGTATGGACCTGCATCGGTTTTGGGATCCAAACCGTTGGCATCGTTTCAGGCGCACATACCCTCAGCGAACTATCAAGCAGCCGAGTCTTGCTTTGCTTTGATCGCGGCGCGCACCCGGTGGGGAGCCATCGGCATACAGTTTACGCGCACACCGACCGCATCATGGATCGCGTTGGCGATCGCCCCGGGCGGCGGCGAGATGGAGTGCTCACCGCAACCTCGGACACCGTACGGATGGGCCGGATTAGGCGATTCCAGGATCACCGTTTCAATCATCGGTATATCCAAAGTTGTCGGCATCCGATAGTCCAGCAGGCTTGCATTCTTCAAATGCCCTTCGTCGTCGTAGAAATAGCCTTCGTTGAGCGCCATGCCGATCCCCTGTGCGGCAGCGCCCTGCATTTGTCCCTCGACATAGGCGGGATGAACCGCTTTGCCCACATCCTGAAACACCGTATAGCGCAGAACATCGACCTTGCCGGTTTCCGGATCGACCTCGACATCGACCAGGTGAGCCGCAATTCCGGGCACAAAGCTTTCCGGCGATCCGGTGATGTGCACGCTGATCGGCCCGCCGGTTTCGAACAGCTTTTCCGCGAGTTCGCCGAACGGAATGGTCTGTTTTGGATCGGACGCATTAGTGAAGGTCCCGCCATCGACCGACACCGCTTCGGCGTCGATTTCCCACAATAATGCGGCGCGGGCCGCCATCTGCTTCAGGACCTCCTGCGCCACTTGATGAACGACCGCGCCGGTCGCATAGGTGGTTCTGCTGCCGACCGTAGGCAAGGAAAATCCGACGGCTTCGGTGTCGCCCACCGCCGCGCTGACACGGCTCAGATCGATGCCCAGCGCCTCGGCCGCCTGCATCGCGAAGGTCATGCGGGTGCCACTCAAGTCAGGACTTCCCGTGACAAGTTGTACGGAACCGTCGGGGTTGACAGCGATGCGGACACTGGAGGCTTCACCGATGTTGAACCACAATCCGTAGGCCAGGCCGCGTCCCTGGTTGGCGCCCGTCATGGGTGTGGTGTAATGCGGATGCGCCTTGACGGTTTCCATTAAATTGACGGTGTCGATGGGCGCACACGGGAAACCCAGCATCAGGCGGTCGCCGGTCTTGGTGAGATTCTTCAAGCGGAAATCGACCGGATCCATCTTCAGTTCAACGGCCAATTCATCGATCATCTGCTCTACCGCAAACAATGCCTGCGGCGCGCCCGGAGCCCGATAGGGCCGCATCGTCGGCTTGTTGACGATGACGTCGAACCCGTTTACTGCGATGTTGGGTATGTTGTAACGGGTCGTCGAGGCCATCGCCCCCATAAAGATGGGCCCGCCGGCATAGGCGCCTGCCTCGTAGGCAAGGTGAAGGTCCGCCGCGACCAGTGTGCCGTCATTCCGCACGCCGAATTTGAGCTTCACGTAGGTGCCGGAACTGGGTCCGGTTGCGCGAAAAACTTCGTCGCGCCGCAGCGCGATCTTCACCGGGCGGTTGGATTTTCTGGAAAGTACGGCAGCGACCGGATCGATATAGATACGCTCTTTGCCGCCGAATGCGCCCCCGATCTCGAGCGGGATCACTTTGACATTGGCGATCGGGACGCCGATCACCTCGGCGAGGTGATCACGGAGCGCGAACTGTCCCTGGGTTGCCGTCCAGACCGTGACATGATCGTTGGCGTCCCAATTTACCGTCGAGATGTGGCTTTCGATGTAGCCCTGATGGATCGTCTCGGTGGTGAATTCTCGTTCGAGGATGATATCCGCGTCGGCGAACCCCTGTTCCAGATCCCCGGTTCCCAGCTGCAGACGGCTGGCATTGGGCAGGAAATCCTCGGTCGGCATGATGAACGCGCCGGGGAAGAAGTTTTCGTGAATGACGGTCGCGCCTTCGGCCATTGCGCTGCGGACATCCATTACCGGCGGCAACAGCTCGTAAGCAACCTCGATCAATTTGACCGCTTCCTCAGCGATGTGTGGATTGTCGGCGGCAACGGCGGCCACCGCGTGACCGTCATAGAAGGCTTTGTCCCGGGCCATGCAATTATCGGAGATGTCCCCGATATTGATCAAGCCGGCCAGGCCCTGACTCACGATTTTTTGTCCGATGACGGGGAAGTCGGCAGCGGTCGCTACCGCCCGTACACCGGGTAGGGCCGATGCGGCGCTGGTATCGATCGATTGGATCCGTGCGTGCGCGTGCGGACTGCGCAGGATCTTCCCATGCAGCATATTGGGAAAGTGAACGTCATCGCTAAATACCGCCCGGCCCAACACTTTGTCCAAGCCATCCGGTCGGATGGGGCGGGTCCCGAGGATACGAAATGTTGTATCCGATTGTTCCGGTTTACTCATTTACCGTGCCTCCGCCATCATGTCGGCCGCTTTCATCACCGCGCGCACCAGTTTGTCGTATCCCGTGCAGCGGCATAGATTCCCGGCGAGCCAATGCCGGATCTCGCCTTCATCGGGTCGCGGGTTCTTGTCGAAGAGCGCCTTTGCCGCGATGAGAACGCCCGGGGTGCAGATCCCGCACTGCAGCCCGGTTTCTTCGAGGAAGGCTTGTTGCAGCGGATGCAGTTTCCCGTCGGCGGCAAGTCCTTCGACCGTTTCGATGTTGCGGCCTTCGGCTTCGACGCCCAGCACGCAGCAGGCATCGACCAACACGCCGTCGACGATGACACTGCATGCCCCGCAGTTGCCGTCGTTGCAGCCTTCTTTCGTTCCGGTGAGATACAAGACGTCACGCAGCACTTCCAGCAGACTCTGTCTCGGTTCGCACAGAAAGTCGGTGGTTTCACCGTTGACGGTCGTCGTTACGTGGGTTCGTTTGCTCATGCCGTGTCTCCCCTGGCGAGTTTCACCGCCGCGTGCAAAACCCGTCCGGTTAGCACTTCTACAAGTTGCTTTCGATGTTCGATGGTTCCACGCATATCATCAATCGGACTCGCCGCCTCCCTGGCGATGCCGGCAGCCGTAGCGATAGTTCGGTCATTGACCGGTTGCCCGAGCAGTGAATCACCGGACTTTTTCACGAATAGCGGCGTCGGCGCGACCGCGCCGACGGCGACGCGCACCGATTGGAATCGGCTTCCCGTTTCGTCGAGTTCAACCGCGGCCGCCGCATTCGCGACCGCGATGTCCATCTCGTTGCGGGGAGTGAAGCGCAGGAATTTGGCTCCCGAATTCGGCGCCGGGTTCGGAATGTTGATCACGGTCAGGATTTCATCATCGCGCAGCGATGTCTGTCCCGGTGCAACACAGATCTCTTCGACAGCCACATCCCGGTTCCCCCGGACACTGACCAGCCGCGCTACGGCTCCGTAAGCAATGAGTGCGGGAATGGTGTCTGCGCTTGGTGCCGCATTACAGAGGTTACCGCCGACGGACGCTCGCCCCTGGACTTGAATGCCCCCGATCCGCGAAGTGCAGTCGATCAGCGCGGGGAATCTGGCGGCGATCTCGTCGTTCTCCCAAATGTCGCGGCAGCTCACGGCCGCGCCAATGCTCAAACCCGCGTCGTCGAGATGCAAACGATTGAGCTCCGGGAGCTTCTTGCAGTCAATGACGAGCTCCGCATGTTTGCGCCCCGCGCGCATGACGGGGAGGAGATCGGTGCCGCCGGCCATCATCAGGGCTTTCCCCGCGTTCGCCGCCAGTAATCGGGCCGCTTCCTGCAATTCTTCCGGCGCGATGTATTCAAATTCCTTCATTTGAAGTATCCCTATGGACAGATTCTGTGTGGACGATCCCACCGTCGACCAGATCAACGTGGGAGCGAAAAATCATATCGGTTCCCGGGGAAGATTACGAGCGGGCCGATCGTATCATCGGTTCTTGCTGCCGCTACCGTACTTTACGATCGAGGCGCACGAGATCCGTCGGGCCCGGATCCTGGTATGTTACGATTTGTTCGCCTCTTACAGTTTCGGAGAAGTGACATCAATGAACACGAAGATCCCGCAGCGGATACTCGATTGCGCCGATATTACGGAAATCTCCCAGCTTGTACTCAGAGAACGCGAAAGTCGGGATCTGGGTAAATGGGACACCATGCGCGATTGTTTCCATGACGATTCGACGGTAAAACTAAGCTGGTTCAACGGCAGCGGTGCTGAATTCGTTACCGGTTCCATTGACATGGCGAATCGGGGGGTGTTTGCCAAGCATCGCTTGGGGCCTGTTCTTGTTACGCTTGCTGGCGCGCGAGCCGTTGCCACCTTCGGCATCATTATCGATATTCCCAAAGTAATAGACGGCGTAGATTTGATATTGTCCGCCCATGGGCGGCTGGTCTACCGAACCGAGAAGCGTGATGAGGTATGGCGCATATTCAGCCTTGATTGTCTTTACGTACGGGATGAACTGACCCCCGCTATCCTGGGGACAACGGTAAACATCGCTCCAAGCGAAATGGAAGGATTCAGAGCGTCCTATCGAAACCTTTCCTATTGTCTAATGAAAACGGGTTACGAAGTTGATCAGGCCCTGCCCGGCGATGACCGTCCGGAGACGGTGGAAAAGTTGATGGATGAAATCGACGCCTGGGCAAATCTGTAGATGCGGCTCTAGTATCAACCGTGTTCCTCCTCGGCCAGCTTGGCGGCGATCATCTCGGCGAGGTCTTTTTTCGAGACCTTGCCGAACGGTGACAGTGGAAACTGTTCGACCAGTTCGAGGCGTTCGGGCAGTTTGAATTTGGCGATGTCTTGGTCGAGTAGGAATGCGGTGAGGTCGTCGAGCGTCGGTGGGGTCTCGGTGGCCGCGATCACGTAAACGCAGCTGCGCTCGCCGAGTACCGGATCGGGCATCGGCACGCAGGCGACGTTGCGGACCCCGGGATGGGCGAGCAGCATGTTCTCGATCTCTTCGGCCGAGATCTTCTCGCCGCCGCGGTTGATCAGATCTTTCTTGCGTCCCTCGATCACGTAGCGTCCGTCGGAGTGGCGGCGCATCAGGTCGCCGGTCAGATAGAATCCGTCCGCGGTGAAAACCCTTGCGTTATGATCGGCGAGTTTGTAGTAGCCGCGAAGGGTATAGGGCCCTCGGCACGCCATCTCGCCCGATTCACCTTCACCGACCTCGCGTCCTTCGTCGTCAATCAGTTTGATCTCGTCAAGGCTGCACCACGGTGGGCCGGCAACCTCAAAACGTACGGCGGGCGGATCGTCGATGTCGTTCAGCATTACCAACCCCTCGGCCATACCGAAGATCTCCTGCATGGTGCCGTTGGCGAACTTCTGCTCGGCCAGTGCAGCCACTTCCGGTTGTACGCGTTGGCCGCCGGCGTTGACGATGCGGATCGAGGTGGTGTCGAAATCGGTGAATGTCTCGTCGTGGAGCAGCCGGATCAAGGCTGCCGGAACGAGTTCGAGATGGCTGATGCGCTCGTTCTCGATCAGCGGCAGGATGTCGGACGGCCGGGGCGTCGGCGCCAGCACCGCGGTGCCGCCGTAGACGAAGACGCCCTGGACGCCCGGCGATGCGAGCGGAAAGTTGTGGGCGATGGGCAGACAGACCAACAGCTTCGCCTCGCCATCCATATAGTTGGCGCCGGCGCAGCCGACCGAGTTCAGCACGTAATCATTGTGTGTCCGGGGGATGATCTTGGGGACACCGGTGGTGCCGCCGGAAAGCTGAAATACCGCCGGCTGTTCCGGGTCGATCACTATCTCATCGAGCGCTTCGGCCGGTGCGGTGGGCTCGGATCGGAGTAGATCCCGGATCGAATGGCAGCCCTCCGGTACCTCGTCACCGAGCACGAAGATATGCCGCATGCTGGGCGTCTCGGCCTGTATGTCGCGGGCCATGTCGACATAGCTGAATTCACCCGCCCGGTCCTGGGCGGCGTAGCCGACCGCTTCGGCGAACTGCGCATAGTGCCCTATCTCATAGCGCCGATGGGGCGGCAGCGCCAGCAACGTGATCGCCCCCACGCGCTGGAGCGCAAAATACAGGTAGAGAAATTCGGGCACGTTGGGGAGTTGCAGGATGACGCGCTCGAGCGGCGCGATCCCGAGATCGAGCAAGTGCCGCGCGAGGTGTTCGATGCGTGCGTCGAGTTCGGTATAGGTGATGCGTTGTGACCCGGCGACGACGGCGAGACGCTCGCTATACTCGACGAAGCGGTCGTGAAAATAAGTGCCCAACGGCTGGTCGAGCCAATAGCCTGCGGCGCGGTAGCGTTCCGCGAACTCGCGGGGATACGGTGTGAAACCTTCAAGCATCGGTTTCTAAATACGCGTTCCAAAACATCGATCGGTTTCGGCTTAGAGGCCGATGGCTGGACATCATCACCGTCATACCGGCCCCGGATCGAGTCCGCGGTGATGGGTGCCAGGATAGCCGGAGATGCGAAGCATCTTGGGGATCACCTATGCAGCCGGTCACAGCGTCACGGAGCCGAGGTACTGGCTCGTGCCAACCGTTGCTATGTCGACTGACTGCGTGCCATGTTCGGCGTGCGATATCTCTACCCGATAAGGCCCGCTGTCGGGATCGAGCTTGTCGAACTTGAAGTCGCCGAAGCAATCCGTGGTGGCTTCCGCCAACTGTTCGGCCCCTTCGTGGAGAACGACGCGCGCACCCTCCAGGCATTCCTCGTCGCCGTCGATGGTGGTTGCTACGCTGCCGCCGATGAAGCTCTTGTTGTATCGATAAAGATTCCTGTAATACACGCGTGGGCTGGTTCCCAATTCGGGGGACAACACCTCCAGGTCTTGCTGCTCGACGAGTTCCTGCATCTGCGGATCTTCGAGTTTGACGGCCCGCGCCGCCCCCGTGGGGCACGCCTGCGTCCAGCGGGGCTCCGGCCAACCCTGATCGAGCAGGTGTGCGTCGAAGATCCATTTCTGTGGGAGCTGTAGCTCGTCGTTCCAGAAGATCACCTTGTACGGACACGAATCGACGATGTCTTCGCGTCCCTTTGCTTTGACCGGGTCGATGATGACGATGCCGTCCGGCCGCTTGTAGACGGAGCCGTCGGACTTCAGGCACGGGGCGTCATCGCAATGGTTGCAGGTTGTCGGCAAATAGGCCGCGTCCACCATCGATCCCGTGCCGCGCACACGACGCTGCAAGCGCACCCATTCGTGGCCGTGCAGGGGCTGGGGCGCGGCGTAACCGGGGAAATCGTTGCCGACATGCTCGTCCTTCGTGACCAGGGTGCAGTTGTGGCAGTTTTCACACTTGTCCACGTCGATGATCAGATTCCATTTCTCCATAACGAAGTTTCCCCGGTTGATTAGCGTGACGAATCGGCGCCGGTGCTTTTGGCGGGGGGCGCCGCTTCCGGGCGTTGAAAGCCTTCGGCCTCGCCGAACCACTTCTCTATTTGTACCAGGCACGAGTTCGGCGCGATCATTTCGGTTCCCTCGAGCGCGCGGCGCTCCGGCGTCAAGACGTTGGCGCAACCGCCCCGGTCGGTAAATCCATCTCGGTCGAGTGGGTCGAACTCTGCACACGATTCGAAGGTCGAGACGACACCCGCCATGGTCAGAGGAGACAGATCCGCCGCGCAGACGAGTGCCCCACGGTCGTTGAACGCGCGGATAAGGTCGTGATGCTCAATGCCGCGCGCTTGCGCATCCTCCGGGTTCATGCGCATCACCCAATAGTAATAGCCGTCCACGAGCACCCGGTGGTCCTGGATGTCATTAATCGTACTGTTCTTGCCGTCGCCGCAGGTATGGAAGCTGTACCGCGCGTGGGGTGAAAGCATCTGCAACGGATACTTCTCTACCAGTTCTTTGGTTCGCAGACCTTCCCACGAAGGAATATAGCGGTTCAGCGGAGGACGATCGGGATACTCGGGGTCGCATCGCTGCAGCGACGACGAGACGAACTCGATCTTGCCCGATTGGGTCTGCAGGCCCATACCGAACTCTTCCCCGTATTGAGACGGGAGTGGTATCGGCTCCGGCGATTCTTTTTGGCGCCCTTCGGCGTACCAGCTCATATACACCGGTTCGCGCGTTTTCTCCGGTTCGGGCGGCACGACGTAGTAGCCTTTCTTGAGGAAATCTTTCCATTTCACGCCGGCGTACCCGGGCATGTCGGACGAATCGAACTGGCGTTTGCACCAATCCAAGTCGGTGCAGCCCTCGGTGAAGACGGCGCCGAGTCCCAACCGCTGCAGGATCCCGAGTGAGATGTCGTAGTCGGTCTTTGATTCGCCGAGGGGCTCTATGCACTTGTGCTGCATCACCATGACTCGATGATTCAGGGTCGCCATATAGTGGTGGATGTAGCCGGCACTGTTGGCCCATTCGCTGATGTCCCAGCGTTCGAACGACGTGCACGCCGGCAGGATCACGTCCGCGAACTGGGTTTCGCCCTCCCACCAGATAGACTGGTTGACCACGAACTCGAGCGACGGATGCCGGTAGGCCTTGACCAGTCTGTTGGAGTTGCCCAGGGTCCCCAGGTGCGAGGCGCCGAATCGATGCAGCATGTGCACCCGGGAGTAGCCTTGCATCGGATAACGGTACGGTTCGAACTGCGCCTCCATGGATGAACCGTCGATGGACTGAACACCCTCCGAATGTCCGTTGATGATCGCCTCCGGCCAGCCCTGGCGGGGGATCGTTTGTTTGACCGGGTTCATGCTGAGGATATGGGGCATGCGGGTGTAGTTGTTGACCGCGGCCGCGGTCCCGACGAGTTCTCCGGAGATACCGCCTTCGGCGTCCCCCGGGAAGTACATGAGGTGATTGAGCGGCGTGCCGAGTTGCAGGTTGCCGAAGTTGATACCGGGCTTACCCCACCCCTGCATCGCCATCATCAGGATCATGTTGCGCGTCCACTGAGCACCGGTCGCCGAACGAGCGGCACCGCCGAAGCCGGAGCCAAGCCCGCCGGCCGAGAGATAGGTCTTCTTCTTCGCCCTGGCGCGCGCCAGCGCCCGTACCGTGCGGGCGGGCACGCCCGTTTCCGGCTCCTGCCATGCCGGTGTTTTTGCTATGCCGTCGCTCTCTCCGAGCAAGTAATCGCGCCATTCCTCGAACCCCGTGGTGCGCTGTTCGACGTAATCCTTGTCATACAGGTCTTCGACCACCCACACGTGCATGATGGCCTGGGCCAAAGCAGAGTCCGTTCCGGGGCGGACCGGGATCCATTTGCCGCCGAAGACCTGAGCGGTTGGATTGAGATGCGGGTCGATGTGAACGAACTCGATACCCACGTCCTTGGCCCAAAACCGGCGCTGCGTTCCCTCGTAGCCGCTGTAGGGGCCGGTCGTCGATTCAGGGTCGCTCGACCAGAAGACGATCATCTCCGCTTCCTTGAGACAATCCTCGACCGTGCCGTAATAGCCGGGCAGGCCCAAACGCAAGGCGTTGCCGTGGTGGTGCATGGCACCCCAGTACCATCCCTCCCAGCTGTCCGGGTTCATCAGGATGTGGGTTGCACCGACCAGGTTGCGGTAGCGCATGAACGTACTCATGTAATAGCCGACGTTGCCCCACAGTTGATGGGAACTGGTATGCGTCGCGATCGCGCCCGGTCCGTATTGGCGTTTCATGCGCTTGATTTCGTTGGCGACGATATCGAAGGCTTCGTCCCAGGAGATGCGCTCGTAGCCGGAGACGCCCCGGTTTTGAATGTTGCGCTCGCCGGCCGGATCGAAGTCCACGCGCTTCATCGGATAGAGCATGCGTTTATCCGAGTACACCAGGGATTTGAGTGCCAGCGCGTGCGGATTGGGCGTGCTCTTGCGCCATGGGGTAAACGTCTTACCCCGTGCCTTAATGGTATAACTCGGCGGATCCGTCTCGTCGAACACGATCGGCGTCATCCGCACGATCTTGCCGTCCATGACATATACGAACATCGGTCCACCGTTGGTGTTGGTGGTCAGACGCAGCGTCCCGTCCGGCATCCGGGTGCCGTACTCGAGGCCGTCGGTCTGCGTGCGGCCGAGCAGCTGGGAGAACCACACGACCAGTTCGTCCCGCCCCGTGACGACCACCCGGAATTGTTTGGCGGCGTGGATGACCTCGGCCTGGTCCCGGCGCGCCTTCATGAACACCAGCGCGGTCGCCAGATCCTTGAATGCCACCGTAACGTCTGGTTGCCCATGGATGCCCGCCGAGGAAGCGAGCGAACCACCCTGGAATTTGTAGGTGCGCCCGAGGCTGTCATCCATGAGCTTGATTTGCACGACGCAGTCATGCCGCTTCATTTCGGTGTGAAAACCCGGGTGTTTCCTGGCGGCACGCCGCAAAACGTGCGTCAGCCCGAACAGTATCATTCTCAACAATGTTCGTTTTGCGCCCATTTCTATTTTCCCCGCTTTTTCGTTACGTCCCGCCGGACGGCGGTCGGTACCGTTGGCCTGGCGCCGTTCCCAAACGATCAAGCCCGCCAGGATCCTAGTATCCTAGTATCCTAGTATGCATTGTACACAGCAGGGTGAATATTTAGGAAGCGGTGTGCTCCACGGGCGCCTCGCGCGATTCCCGGACTAGCCCGCATTTCTCACCAGTTCGACGCGCCCTTAGCCGTCTGTTGAATCGCATGAATATTTTCTTCCCTCGGAAAGACAACCTTCTATCCACTCGGTCAGAAAATCTCCATGCAATCCAAATGACTGCGCGATGCTGTGTAGGATACACAAATGTCGCGGGAGCCATGGCCACTCTTTGGCATCCTGCCATCGCGGCATTTGTGCATCCATGCACATCAGATGGCGGGAGCAACCATCGCGCCGACTGGTGAAAAATGCGGGCTAGATCGAATAGGCCAGACGCGTCGCTTCGCGCACCGCATCGGCCACGTGACGCGGCGCGACGACATCACCAATCTTGTGTACCGGCAACGAGGTGCGTGATTCGATGAGTCGCGCAGTAGCGGCGTTCGAATGTTTCAGCGTCACGAGTACTACCACATCCGCGTCGAACTTCCAGGTGCGGCCGGAGTAGAGGTTGAAGGCCGTCACCGAAGTCCCTCCAATCGCAACGATCCAGGTGTCGATCGCTCTTCGGGCAACCAGCCGCGAATCGGTACCGCCCGGGCCAACGACATACGGCGCGAACTTCGCCGATCGATTTTGTCAAGCGAGCGTCGCCGAGATTCAATCGACGGTCGCATTTTTCTTTAATGTTGAATAAACTTCAAATTGTATACGATGCTCGAGGTAGGTCGACGATGAAAAAAGCAATGTTGCGGACAATTCTATTCGCATTGCCCAAAGTGCTGAGACACAGCGCCGCCCGGCACGAGGCGGTGATGAGCCACCTGCGCGCCAGAAACGCCACGATACAAATACGCCTCAAGGATCGGTCCATCGGGCGCTCTTACACCTTTAATGAGGGTCGGATCACCTCCAGGTCCGGCATTCATGCCGCGCCGGATGTGGAGATGATCTTCAAGTCCGTGTCCGTCGCCCTCAAAGTTCTCAAGCCTCCGCCCGATCGCGCGACGGTCGTCCATGCGATGAAAAATTTCAAAGTGGAAGCAACCGGGGACGACGAACTCACCGTATGGTTCATGGAACTCATCAACCTGATGGATTCGGCGGGCTGGGAACACGGAACGCTGATGCCGGACGGCACCGTGCGCTATACCACCAATACCAACGGCGGGCCCATGTTCATTTTCGTCAAGGACGGGCGCATCGTCCGTACCTGCCCGATCGATCTCGACGAAACGGATCCGGACAGCTGGAGTATCGAGGCGCGCGGTCAGCGCTTTATGCCGTTGCGTAAGGCGACAGTCAACGTGTTCGCCATGACGCTCAAATCGCTGGTTTACTCGGACAAGCGCGTGCTTTACCCGATGAAACGTGTCGATTTCGATCCGGATGGCGAACGCAATACCTCGATGCGCGGGCGCTCGGGCTACGAACGGATTTCCTGGGATGAAGCCCTCGATATCGTCTGCGGGGAAATCAAGCGTCAAAAGACCGAGCACGGGCCGGGCGCGATAATGAGTTATTTTTGTGGGCACCAGCAATGGGGCAACGTCGGTTATTACCTCAGCTCACTGATGCGGTTCGGCAATATTCTCGGCGTCACCCAAATGGCGCTGAGTCCCGTAAGTTGGGAGGGTTGGTATTGGGGCGCGCAGCATCATTTCGGTAACAGTATGAGGCTGGGGAACCCAAGCGTTTACGGGACACTCGAGGATTGTCTCAAGGAATGCGAAATGATCGTTTTCTGGTCGAGCGACCCGGAGACGACGTGCGGCGTCTATGCCGGTTTCGAAGGTACCCAACGCCGCCTGTGGGCGAAGCAACTCGGCATCGACTTCGTCCATATCGATCCGCATTGTAACTCTACCGTCCAATTACTCGGCGGGAAGTGGATCCCGATCAAGCCGACTACCGATTCGGCGATGGCGCAGGCGATCATGTACGTTTGGATCAAAGAGGGACTCTACGACGAGGAGTACGTGCGCGACAGAACGACCGGTTTCGAACAGTGGCGCGCCTATCTGCTGGGCGAAACCGACGGTGTGGCGAAAACACCCCAATGGCAGGAAGGGGAAACCGGCGTGCCGGCAAAAGATGTCGTGTCCTTGGCGCGCGCCTGGGGTAATCGGAAAACCTACCTCTCCGCCGGCGGTCTGGGCGGCGGTTTCGGCGGTGCCTGCCGGGCCTCTTCGGGGCAGCAGTGGGCGCGGAACATGGTACTGATGATGGCGATGCAGGGTTGGGGCAAGCCGGGGGTCAATTTCGGTAATCTGCAGGTGGGCGCGCCGCTCGATATGAGCGTCTATTTCCCCGGCTATGCTGAAGGCGGCTTTTCCGGTGACTTCACACGCACCGCCGCAGGTATCAACAATTACGTGCGTATGCCCCATGTGCTGAGCATGAATCCGGTGAAACAAATGATGCCGCGCGAGCAGTTCATGGAGGGGATAACCGAGGGGCAATGCAAGGGTTATCCGTGGGACGGTTCGTCTCTCGAGGCACAATTTACGCCAATTACCTATCCGCATCCGGGTTACTCGCAAGTGCACATGCTCTATCGCTTCGGTGGGTCGTCTTTCGGGACGACGATGCATTCGGCGCGCCTGGTCAAAATGTATCGCGATCCGTCGATGGAATTCGTCATCAATCAGTCGGTCTGGGACGAGGGGGAGACACAGTTCGCAGACATTATCCTACCGGCGTGTTCGCAGTTGGAGCGCAACGATATCGGCGAATGGGCGAACTGTGCCGGTTACATTCACCACAACCAGAATCAGCTCAATCACCGGATCGTCACCATGCAGCACAAGTGCATCGAGCCGCTCGGTGAATCCAAGTCGGATTATCAGATCTTTCTCGATATCCTTACGCGCCTCGGTTTCGGCGCCATGTATTCGGAAGGGTGCAGCGAGCTCGACTGGTGTAAACGCGTCTTTGATTCCTCGGATATCGCGGAATCGATCTCCTGGAAAGCGTTTCTGAAAAAAGGCTATTACGTCGTTCCGGCGAATTCCGAAGAGACCCGCGATCCGGCCGACATGCGCTGGTACGCGGAGGGACGGAAAAAGGACATCCCGGAGCCCCATCCTTTGCCCGCGGATTACTCTGGGGAGTTCCGGAGCGGACTGCAGACACAGTCCGGAAAGATCGAATTCGTCCCCCAATCGATCGAGCGCGGCGACCCCGACAATCCGGAACGGCCGGCATTGAACACATACACCCCGTCCTGGGAAGGGCCGCAAACACGGGAGCTTATCGAACGATTCCCCCTGCAACTCGTCTCCACCCATCCAAGGTACAGCTTTCATACGCACGCCGATGGCAAGGACAGTGCAACCAATGACATCAAGGATCACCGGATGCTGGTAGACGGCTATTACTACTGGATATTGCGTGTCAGTCCGCAAGACGCTGAGGCGCGCGGTCTCGTGCACCGCGATCTGGTGAAGATGTTCAACGAGCGGGGAGCGGTTATCTGTGCCGTCGACGTTTCCCCGCTGATGTGCGCCGGCGTCCTGAAGACCTGGGAATCGTGTGCCGATCTTGACCTCATCGAAGACGGCGAAGGCACGCTGGTCGATCGCGCTGGCTGTGTGAATATTCTCACCCCGGCCAGAACGCAGGCCCGGGGGACGGACGCTATTGCACCCAACTCCTGCCTCGTTGAAATCGAAAAGTGGAGTCTCGCGGAGGCGGAAATATCATGAGCAAATGGAATCTGGTCATTGATATTGCGAGTTGTATCAACTGCAACAACTGCGTCGTCGCGGTGAAGGACGAATTCGAGGGCAACAGCTTCGAAGGTTATTCGGCGCCGCAACCCAAGCACGGTCATTACTGGATAGATATCGAGCGGCGTATCCGTGACGCCGGACCGATGGTCGATGCCGCCTATATGCCGACGATGTGCAATCATTGTGATAAGGCGCCGTGTATCGAGGCTGCCGCGGATGGGGCCGCATACAAACGCGAAGACGGCATCGTGATGATGGACCCGGAGAAGAGCCGGGGGCAGCGGGCGATCGCGAAAGCCTGTCCCTACGGGGCGGTAACCTGGAATGAGGAACTCGATATTCCGCAAACCTGGTTCTTCGATGCGCATCTGCTCGATCAGGGCTGGAAGGAGCCGCGCTGTGTTCAGGCGTGCCCGACCGCGTCGATGACGGCGATGAAGGTCGCGGATGATGAGATGGCGAGAATCGTCGCCGAGCAGGGACTCACCGTCAGAAACCCTGATTGGGGCACCCGCCCGCGTGTGTATTACAGGAATCTTTCTCTTTTTGTGTCGTGTTTCATCGGCGGCAATGTCGCGGTAAATGTCGATGGTGAAGAGCGTAACGTAGGCGATGCGGAAGTCCGCTTGTCCACGGGCGACACGCTTGTCGCGGAAACGAAGACCGATCTGTTCGGCGACTTCAAGTTTGACGGTCTAGACGGCGACAGCGGTGAATATTCGGTGCATGTGCACCACGAGGCGCACGGCACCGCTGAGCGACAGGTCACGCTCGGTGACAGTCAATACGTGGAATTGATCGTCCCGTCCTGAACGATGGCGATCGGTTGCTCGGGGAAAAGTGACGGAGGGGGAAAGCGAGGGAACGGCGACGGACGGATTGAAATGGTTTCCCTCGGTCACTTCTTTCCTCGCCGAGGTGACATGTCGATTTGCTGGCTCCGAGTCGGTGCTGTGCCGTTCGCTTTCACGACGCCGACGGCAGACCCGCGGCGTTTAGTCAAATACGTCGACTCCGGCACCCGCTCTGTGAACGATGGCGGTCGGATGCTCGGGGAAAAGCGACGGAGGGTAGAAATGTATTCCCGCGGTCACTTTTTTCCTCACCGAGGAGACAGCTCGATTTGCCCGCTCCGAGTCGGTGCTGTGCCGCTCGCTTTCGCAACTCCGGCGCCTTAGATATCTATCCCCGACTTTCCCGGTGCGATGATCCCGTTAGGGTCCAGCGCACGTTTGAGTGCGAGATTAACCTCGTGCTTGACCGGGCCGTAAAGTTCAGCGACTTCGTCCATGAACGCCGTGTTTGCGCGGTAGACGCCATAGCCTTGTTTGGCAAACCGTTTCAGCAGTTCGCCGTAACAATCGTGGGCGCCCCGCATCTGCCGCGGATCGGTACGGTCATAAAGGAGATCGACGATGTGATGCATGTCACGCCAGCCGATGATAAACAGCGCCACGTAGTCGATACCGTATTTCTTCGTAATTTCCTTCGCCAGTTGCATCTGTTTGAGGGTTTCCGATCCACGGGCTTGCGAAACGGGCGCAAACCATGTCGAGCCGCCACCGCCACGCCAGTTGTACATCCCAAATTCCTGCATGCTGAGCGTGCCGGACATCATGTCCTTTCGGTATTGCCAGAGGGGATCATCGGGGTCCATGTCGTTCTCGGTCATTAGTGTGCCGCCCGAGGACTCGAAGGCGCCTTTGACCATCTTCCAGTTAACCGCGACCTGTTCTTCCGTGCCATATAAGGCCGCGTAAACGTTCCAGGCTCCGTACCCCTTTTCCTTTGCGTAAGCGGTGACGATCTCGTCCGGGATCTGGCCTTCTTCTTCCCACAATTCAAAGCGGCGCGTACCGACGGCGATCTCCCACAGCGCATTCGACACGGTCCCCGCATTGGCAATGACCTGGTTCATCCGCAGCGGCCTGATCGTATCGATCGCGGTGACGATGTCGTCCTGGTTGGGATACTTGACGAGAAACGGTTTATAGACCGGCGGGCGCGGCATGAGCCAGAAGCCCATCTTGGTAACGATGCCGTAGTTGGACTGCGTGAAGATCCCATCCAAGTAAGGTCCATAGCCCCACTTGAAGACTTGCCAGGTGTTTGAGTTCTCGAGCGCACCCATACCGGTGCGCAGGACTTTGCCATTGGCGAGTACTACTTCCATGCCGCACTGGAACAGGAAATGCTCTCCATACGGGGTATAGCCGACACCCCGATCGAGGGTATTACCAGTCGGGCTCGCAATGGGCGCCGGCATTGGCGTGTCGAGCCACAATGCCAGATCGTGTTCCTCGATATAGTCGGCGAGTTGCTGGTAGGTGCAACCGGCCTCGACCAGTGCATAACCGAGTTCTTCATTCACCTCGATGATGCGATTCATGCGCCGCAGATCGAGGACCATCGATCCGCGCTTGGCGGGCGCGGCCGATCCGTAACCGAAATTGCGGCCGGTGGAAATCGGCCACACGGGTACTTTGTATTCATTGCAGACGGCGACGATTTTTTGCACTTCCTCGACCGTTTTCGGCATCAAGGCGCCCGCGGGCATGTGCTTTTCTTCCTCTTCCGGGATCATGATCTTTGCGTACGGTGCCACCCGTTCGGACGAAACGACGACGTGTTCCTGTCCTATGGCGTCGCGGAACTTCGCTATCGCCGCGCGAAACCGCTCTGCGGATACGCCTGGCGGTAAAGCGGCAAACTCATTGTCGGTCATTCCAGCGTTCCTCTCGATATTTCAACTATCTAGCGTTCGGTGATCTCTCCGGACGTCGTTTCAAACTCGCATGACGAATGACTCGATGTTCAGGTTCATGCTGCGACCGGTCGTGGGGCGGGGAGGCTCGATAGTGATCGCACGCCTCTGACACGGTACCCCGGTTGCCATCGACGCATAGACCGCCGCCAAGGATTCGATCCAGCCGCCGCCGGCGCCAACTGTACGCGCGGGAGCCGAACCACGTTCAACCAATACGCGCTCCTCGACATGAAGTGGGATGCCGTCGTCGACGAGTGGACGCATAAATTCGGCCGACACGCCTGCACTGGTTGGTGTGGTAAGGAAAACATGGCGATTTTCGATCGGAGTCAGCGCGTGACGTCCATGACAAAGGACTGCCGCACCGGCGTCGCGCGCAAGCGTTTCGAGTACCGGATAGGCATCGTTGCCGACCATACCGATCACGGCGCAACCTCGATACTGCTCGAATGCTTTGCGTACCGCGCCGACCTTGTGAAGTACCTCGGTAAACACGGGCGCGTCAACAAAGCTGGTGGTACGGGTCAGGTGGGTGATGAACGCCTGGGCCACTCGATGATGTGTCGCTACTGCGACTATCGGTGGCCCCGCGGCCACGTGGCGTGTTGCGAAGGTGAATGGCGCGCTCGCCAGGAGGCTAAACCCGGCCGTCCCCACCAGCGCCCGGCGACGCGTTATCGCGGTCATGTCATGGTTGCTTCGCGGGACTGTCCCACAGCCACTGCCACAAGGCTTCAAGGTCCGCGTCGCTGAGTTCGCTGGGCTTGAACGCTGGCATCGGCCCGAAACCCTGGCGCACGCGCGAGAAGACATAATCGCGCTCCAAGTTGCGGCCCATTAAGACCGGCCCGACACCGGTTGAATGGCAGTACACGCAGGCGGCCGAGTAGATGTGTTGCGGCCCTCGCCATTCGCCGCGTGCTTGTGCACGGGCACCCCCGGCGGCGACGCTCAAGCACATCGCTACCAAAAGTACGGCGTGCCGGTCGATCCATCGGTCGGTTCGGTTGCTCATGAGTAGATGTTAGGGTAGAAATCAGTTTAGAAATATAGAATTATAAGGATTCTTTGTTTAATTAATATAAACAATTAAATCGTGAATCTGAACCTGAACCGGATGTTGATCTTCGCTGCCGTGGCCGAAACAGGCTCGTTTACGCTGGCTGCCGAGAAGATCGGCCTGTCCAAGTCGATGGTCAGCCAACACATCAGCCGCCTCGAGGAGGACCTTGGGGTGAAACTGATGAACCGCAGCACGCGCAATTTGGCACTCACGGAAGCAGGCAGCCGTTTTCTCGCCGGGTGCGGGCGGGTTTTAGATGCGGCGCAGGAAACGATAAGAGAGATGGAAGCTGCACAGGTCGATCTAACCGGCCGTTTACGGGTTACAGCTCCGTCCGATTTCAGTAGTAGATTCCTGATCCCCGTGATCAGCCGCTTTAGAGAGACCGAGCCCTCGGTCAGTATCAAATTGATCGTCGACGATGCAAAACTAGACTTGATCGCCGAAAGATTCGACCTGGCGGTCCGTGTCGGCTGGCTGGAGAACGATGATTACTGCGCGTTAAGGCTCACCTCATTTGACGAGGCGTTGTGTGCTGCACCCGCCTATCTCGCCGAACGCGGTGCTCCCGAGCGGCCCGGTGACCTCGCTCAACATGATTGGGTAGGTATCGCGCAACCGAGTTTCCGGCCAGTGATTTGCCTCACGCATCCATCTGGGCGAACGGAACGCGTGAAGCTCAATCCCGTTGTCGAGAGTAACGCAGTTACCGCCGTCCGCGATTTTCTTTGCCTTGGTGCAGGGATCGGGCGCGTACCTGAGTACTTTGTACGCGAGATGTTGGATTCGGGCGAGCTAATGCAATTACTGCCGGAATACGGTCTCCGACCGGGCGGTGTGTTCGCGGTCTATCCGTATCAGAAATTCACGCCTAAACGGCTGCGCGTATTTGTCGACTTTCTAAAGAGCGAGGTAAGTGGTGCCGGAGTTGACTTATTTGACTAAGGAACCTGTGATTCATTCTGGGACAGTCGAGTTGCCGCCCAAAATTGTTCAGGTCAAGGCGCGGCGCGCAGGTAATAGCGGGGACTATTAGCAAGCGCCGCAACGCAGACCGGGACGATTTCGGGCGCAAGGCGACGTTCCATGAATTGATCAGAGGTTCCCTAGGTTACGCGTTGCTCGCCGCTTCACCCGCTCCGAGTCGGTGCTGTGTCGAGCGCTTTCACGACGCCGACGGCAGACCCGCGGCGTCTCGTCAAATACGTCGACTCCGGCACCCGAACGCTGCCGCCGGATGTTCGTCCGGCGGCAGGCGATTGTCGATGCGTTAAGCGGCTTCCTGCTTCCCGCTGGCCTTGCGTACGGCCGGGAGGATGTCGGTTCCGAGCAGTTCCATCGCGCTCAGCACCTTATCATTTTCGAGTCCGCCGATACGGGTCCAACAGAGCAACTCGTCGAAACCGAATTCATCGGCCAAGCTTACGAGTTTCTCCGTGCAGTATTCCGGCTCTCCGCAGACGATTGAGGTACCGTCGACGAGATCTTCGAATTCCACGGAAGAGGCGAGGTCGCGGGACTCACCGTACCCTTCGTAGCCTTTGATGTCCTTCTGTCCCTGCGGCGGCGCCACGTATTTGGCGATGGTGCGGTAGTACCAAGTCACGCGTGGACCAAAGGTCTTACGCGCCTCTTCGCGCGTTTTGCCGGGATAGACCATGATCAAGCACGCAACTTTTCCGCCGTCCGGGTCGTGACCGCCTTCGATCCTGCCCTTGCGGTAGTTCTCCATCCCTTGCTTTGCGAGTTCCGGGGTCAGCCCGAACACGGTCGACATGAGAATGTCGTAACCGAAGCGACCGGCCAGCGCGAAGGTCTCGGGCGACAGGACTGCCATGTAAATCGGCGGATGCGGTTGCTGCAGTGGCTTGGGACGGACACAGAGGTCGTCGAATTGATAATACTTGCCGTTATAGCTGAAGCGGTCTTCGGTCCAGCATTTGTGGATCACTTCCATCCCCTCGCGAAAAATGTCTCGAGAGTGTGTCTGGTCTATGCCGAATCCTTTGTATTCCGTTGGCTGGTAGCCGCGGCCGACGCCGAGGTCGACTCGGCCGTCGCTCATTAAATCGATGAAAGCGAAATCTTCGGCGACCCGCACCGGGTGGTGGAAGGGTAGGACAACCACCCCCGTTCCGAGACGGATCTTGGAAGTTCGAGCGGCAACGGCCGCGAGAGATACCTGCGGCGAAGCGCAGTAGCCGTATTCCGAGAAGTGATGTTCGGCGGGCATTACCGAATCGTATCCGAGCCGTTCCGCCTCGATCATGAGTTCCATTTGATTCTTGACGACTTCGTGTTCGGTGAAGCCCACCGGGTTTTCGAACAGGTGCAGCATTCCGAGTTTCATAACAACCTCCAGATCGAATTATTTGCCGGCTCGGGCCATCTGTCGCCAGATTGTCCTGACGAAGCGCAGCATTTTATTGGGACCGCTTTTAATACTATTGTTATTAGGGCCTGCTTACCTTTCGTCGACGCCGCTGCTGTGCCCCTGTTTATGGCCCAGCAAGGCAGAGGGAGCGCAGTGTAGCCGTGCTACATAAGCGACCGATAACGCGGCTGGACACAAACAGGATCGCAGCCCTGTGGGTTGCCCCTGAAAGACCCTCACTCGGCGTTGCAGTTCGCTCATTTGGAATGACCAAACCACGCTCGCTGCGCCTTGATTGACGACCTTTCATGGGCAACAGCGGTGCCGACGAAAGGTAAACAGGCCCTAGTAACCTCGTCACTAATAGCACAAATCGGACCGTTTTCCTACGGCCGTGCCGCTTCGACTTTGGGCCAGAACACCGCCGGCCCCAGCTGCTCGCGGCCGGCCGAGTCAGATATAACGTCATGAAATAGAGGGAAAAATAATAGCGGTACCGTTTCGACTACGTCTGCGAGCGGCGGGCGGACCTCGCAACGGTGGCGTGGCCGAAGCTCGGGTTACGCTCGCCCGGGAGTTCCGTTTTGAGCCAGGCGTTGGGAGGTGCTCCCGTGGCGCGGTGGCTCAAGCGGTTTCTTGGGCAACCTCGCGATCGAAATCCCCCTCGCTCATGGATTCCATCAGGTGCGGGTAGACTCGCGCCATGTCCTCGAGCATCGCCTCGAGCGGGACGTCGGCGAATTCGCCGCGAAACGTCACATACTCCATGTGTTGCTTGCCGTCGAGGTCGAATGGGTGGTAGATCGAATCCTCTCGCCCGTCAAACTCGAGCGGCTTCAAGCGGAATTTCTCGCACAGTTCTAGGTTGAACGCAGGGGTCGCCTTGACCCAGTCCCCTTCGATCCGGATGGAAGTGTAACCGTGCCAGATAAACAGATCCGTACCCATGCGTTCGCGCATCCGCGCGGTCGATAGATGATTGCGCACATCCGCATAACCGACCCGCGCTGCGATCCCGAGCGCACGACAGCAGGCCGCGAGTAGATTGGATTTGGTTACGCACCAGCCCCGTTGGATCTCCAGCACGTGACTTGCACGCAACCCTTCGAGCGTGAGATCGATGCTGTAGGGATCGTAGCGAAAATCGTCGCGGATCGCGTAATAGAGCGCGACCGCGTTGTCTCGATCGCTGCTGGCCGGATCGGAGTGTTCTGCAGCAAACTCGCGCACGGCCTCGTGGTCGGAATCGATAAACGCCGTTGGCTTCAACTCATCCATGGATCGTTTTCTCGTCTTATTGCTGAAAGAAAAATCGCCGCACACTATACCTCGACTCCGGAGTCGACACGAATACGGGCGGGTCGCCGGCGCGCTTTCCACGCCGCATCGGATTTCTTATGCTGTGAATCCTTCGACGAGAGGTGATGGATGATGACGGTTCAATATTACGATCCGCGCGCCGAACCGACGGCGCCGGCCGAGCCTTACGTGCTGCGTGCGGACTTATCCGGGCCCGCCGTGGTCGGTCTGCTCGCAAACGGGTTTCCCGATTCGGAAGCGTTCCTCGAGGCCGTGGGAAAAGCACTGGCCGCCAGGCTGCCCGAAGCGAGCTTTAGCCATTATTGCAAACACAATGCTTCAATCCCGGCGGCGCCGGCTATGCTCGCCGAGATCGCCTCGCGGTGTTCGGTGGCGATCGCTGCTTACGGGCATTGAGGAAGCTGCACTTCCGGCACCGTGCGTGACGGCATTGCAATTGCGCGTCGGGGGCTGCCCGCGGTGGCTTTAGTGACCAGCGAATTCTGGCGGCAGGGGAATTTCGTGGCGCGCGCCGAAGGTATGCCGGATGTGCCGCGGGTACAGTTGCCGCATCCGGTCGCCGGCATCGGCCGAGACGCGATGGCCGTAATCGCCGACGAGATCTGCGAAAAGGTGCTGGGGCGCCTCCTGCAAGGATGAACGCATTGCTCACGGCGGCCAACGAGGCTGAGGCGCTCGAGTATCTACATCAGGCTCGCTGTACGGACGGTTTGCCGGTGGTTATTCCGACACCCGATCGGGTCGCACGCATGGCGCTCGCGAGCGGCCTCGACGGCGATATAGTGCTGGGCGAAATGGGTCCGCAGCGAGGCGCGGCAACGGTTGAAAAGGTTGCGGTCGCCGCGGTCATGGCCGGTTGTCTGCCCGATCACGTTCCGGTCGTAGTAGCCGCGATCCGGGCCGTATGCCAACCCGAATTCGATCTCGCCGAGATGCAGGGAACAACGCATTGCATTGCGCCTTTGCTGATCGTGAATGGGCCGGCACGGGAGGCCTGCGGCAACATCGCCTCGGGTTTCGGCGTCATGGGTCCCGGGCATCGAGCCAACGCCTCGATTGGGCGCGCCTTGCGTTTGGCGATGATCAACATCGGCGGGGCGCGGCCCGGAGAGTCAGACATGGCGCTGCACGGTCACCCCGGCAAATTTACCTTCTGCATCGCCGAAGACGAGGAACATTCGCCGTTTCCGCCGCTGCACACGAGCCTCGGCTACGACGCCGGGCAAAGCGCCGTGACCATACTCGGTACTGAGGCGCCGCATTCGGTGTTGTTTAGCGGCGATGCCGATGATCCGACGTCGGCCGAGCGTTGGCTTGCAACTGTCGCCGCCGTGATCGCGAACCCCGGCAGCAACAATTCACATCTAGGCGGTACGGCGGCCATTGGAATCGTCGTTAACCCGGAGCATGCCGCGGTGCTCGCACGCGCCGGTTATAGCCGTGAACGGATCCAGCGGGAATTGAGCGAGCGCGCGGTGACGCCGCGCGCGGAACTGGAGAAGTTCAATCCGCGCATGCTCGTCGGCGACGAGGCGCTGATCCCGGCGGTGCGCGATCCGGACAAGATATTGTTGCTGACCGCGGGCGGGGCGGGCTTGTATACCATGGTCATGCCGTCCTGGTGCGCCGGCCCGCATGGCAACGTGACCGTTCACGCCGAGATCGAACACGACCAGTTCTGCGAGGTGCCGTTGTTGTCCGGATGAAGATTCGCGAAAGTGGTATGCCGGGCGTAGCGCAGTGGGATCGCTATTTCGATCCGCCGTCGATCCTCGAGCGCCTCGAGTTGACCGTAGACTGCGGCGACGTCGTCGAATTCGGCTGCGGTTACGGAACGTTCACGGTCGCCGCCGCGCGACGGGTTCGGGGTCACGTCTTCGCGCTGGATATCGAACCAGAGATGTTAGCGGCGGCCGCGGCGCGTGCCGAGGCGGCCGGCCTGACGAATATCGAGTTCATGCCACGAGATTTCGTGGGCGAGGGTACGGGGATCGCCGATGGCGGGGCGGATTACGCAATGCTGTTCAATATTTTGCACGGCCCGGGGCCCGTTTCCTTGTTGCGCGAAGCCCTCCGCAACCTCAAATCCGGGGGCAAGGCGGGCGTGATTCACTGGAATTACGATCCCGCTACACCGCGGGGGCCGCCCATGGCGATCAGGCCCCGTCCCGAGGATTGCCGGCGTTGGGCCGAAGCGGCGGGATTCCGGTGTGGTCCATTGATCGATTTGGCGCCCTACCATTACGGGTTCGTGCTGTCCCGCATCGATCGTTAAGCCCGCGGCAGTTGCCGGCACCGTTGACGCCCGTCCGCCGCTTGTCTAGCCTGAGCGGTCCGTACAATCCCAGCCGAATGGAGCCCGATGGCCGAAGACCTGATGCAGGCCGTGCCTGGTATCGATCAACTGTTGCGTCTGGAAAGTGCCGCGCCGCTGTTGGCGACCTACGGTCGCGAGCTAGTGACCGAGGCCTTCCGGAGCGTCACCGCGGCGACGCGTAGGTCGCTGGCGGAGCAGGGCGAGGCCGCACTGCCGAGGGCGGCGAATGCGGCCATTATCGCCGCGGCCGACCGTTATCTGGCCGGGCTCACCGCACCGAGCCTCATCCCCGTCTTCAATTTGACCGGTACCGTGTTGCACACAAATCTCGGACGGGCGCCGCTGCCGCCCGAAGCGATCGAGGCCATGGCCGCGGTCGCCGGCGGTGCGAGCAACCTCGAGTTCGACCTGGCCAAAGGACGCCGCGGCGACCGCGACAGCCACTTGGAACATTGGATCTGCCGGCTGACCGGTGCCGAAGCGGCGACGGTCGTCAACAACAACGCGGCCGCCGTGCTGCTCGTGCTCAACACCCTGGCGCGGCGAAAAGAAGTGATCGTCTCGCGCGGCGAGTTGATCGAGATCGGCGGTGCGTTTCGGATCCCGGATGTCATGTCGCGAGCCGGCGCGAAGTTGTGCGAAGTCGGGACCACCAATCGGACGCACCCGGCGGACTTCGTGGAGGCTATCAACCCCAAGACCGCGATGATCATGAAAGTGCATACCAGCAATTACGTGGTGGAGGGGTTTACGGCGGAAGTGACCGAGCGCGAGCTTGCCGATATTGCCGAGCGGCAAGAACTCCCGTTTGTGGTCGATCTCGGGAGCGGTACGCTCGTCGATCTCAGCCGCTATGGACTGCCGTACGAACCGACGGTCGCCGAAACCCTCGGCAACGGTGCGGCGCTCGTGACCTTCAGCGGGGACAAACTGCTCGGCGGTCCGCAGGCGGGGATCATTGCCGGGCGCGCGGAGCTGGTCGGTCGGATAAAACGCAACCCGATGAAACGCGCCTTGCGCGTGGACAAGATGACGATCGCGGCGCTCGAAGCCGTGTTCCGACTGTTCTGCGACCCGGATCGCCTGGCGGAGCGCTCCACGGCTTTGCGCTTACTCACGCGTGATGTGGCGGATATCGAGGCGCAGGCGCGGCGTTTAGCGGCGGCGCTGCGAAACGCCCTTGGCGCTGCCGTGGGCGTCGAGCCCCAGTCGTGCCGCAGCCAGATCGGCAGTGGCGCCCAGCCGGTGGAGTTGTTGCCGAGTTGGGCGCTCGCGATGAAACCGCCGGAAGGCCGCGGCAGCGGTAAACGCTTGGAGCAGATCGCGAGTGCTTTTCGCCTTCTGCCCATCCCGGTCATCGGCCGCATCGAAGCCGGGACTTTCCTGCTCGACTTGCGTTGTCTCGAAGACGAAACCGGCTTCGTGGCGCAGCTCGGGCAAATCGACGTCAGCGGGAAAAAATCGTGATCGTCGCCACCGCCGGACACGTCGATCACGGCAAGACGCTGCTGGTGAAATCATTGACCGGGGTCGATACCGATCGATTACCGGAGGAAAAGAAGCGCGGGCTGACGATCGATCTCGGCTTCGCCTATCACGACCTCGGTAACGGCGAACTCACCGGCTTCGTCGATGTTCCGGGACACGAACGATTCATCCGGACGATGCTCGCGGGGGTCAGCGGTATCGATTTCGTGGTGTTCGTCGTCGCCGCCGATGACGGGCCGATGCCGCAGACCGCCGAGCATCTCGCCATTATGGATCTGCTCGAAGTAAAACACGGCGTGGTCGCTTTGACCAAGATCGATCGCGTCACCGAAGAGCGCGTCGCCGAGGTGTCGAGCGCGATATCCGAGTTGCTCGGCGCGACCTGCCTACGCGAGGCGCCGATCGTGCCCGTGTCGGCGATGACGGGAGTCGGCATCGACACGTTGCGCGAATCGATTGGTGCGGCGGCGGAAAGGGTGCCGCCGCGAACCATCGAAGGCAACTTCCGGCTCGCAATCGACCGCAGTTTTCTGCTCGCGGGCGCGGGAAGAATCGTAACAGGTACGGTTTTTTCGGGTTCAGCGAACCTCGGCGAACAGTTGATGCTGTCACCGGCGCGGGCGGAACTGCGGGTGCGCGGCATCCACGCACAGAATCGTGAGTCGGAGACCGCGGTGGCCGGGCAGCGCTGCGCATTGAACATCGTCGGCGGAGACTTGCGGCGCATTGAAATCCATCGCGGCGACTGGGTGGTCGCGGAGCCGGCGTGTTTCGGGGTGACGCGTTTCGATGCCGTCATTCGGATATTGGCCGCGGAGGAACGCGCGTTGAAGAACCGAACGCCGGTTCACGTTCACCTCGGCGCGGCCGATGTGACTGGGCGGGTGGTAACGCTCGACGGCGGTGATGTAGCACCTGGGGCGGAGGGCTTCGTGCAAATCCTGCTCGATCGGCCGATCGGTACGGTGCACGGGGACCGGATCATTCTGCGCGACCAATCGGCAATGCGGACGATTGGTGGTGGCACCGTGATAGATCCGGCGCCACTAACCCGCGGGCGGACGCGCGCGGCGCGCAGCAAATACGTGCGGGCGATGGCCGCAGTCACAGCAGCAGACGCGCTAACCGCCGTCCTCGAACATCTCGATACCATCCCGCTCGAGCGCTTTCGCCAAGCTTGGAACTTGACGCCGCCCGAGGCGCAAGCCCTGTGGTCCGGAGCGGACATGGTCGTCGTCAACGATGGACGCGCCGAGATGGGTATCACCCAAGCGCGCTGGCGCGAAATTCAAACGGTGATTGTTGCGGGCCTCCGGGACTGGCATCAGCGGTATCCCGACCGCGTCGGGGTTAACGAGAGCGAACTAAGACTGGATCTCTCCGAGCGCATCGTTACCGGTACGTTTGCCGCCGCCGTCGCCGCGTTGCTGGAAGAAAAGCAAATTGTTCGCGACGGCGGTGTCGTACGATTGCCGGAACACGTCGCGGTGAAATCCTCGGCTGAGCAGGCGCTGTGGGGAAAGGTCGCACCCGTCCTCGAAGCCGGCGGTATCAAACCGCCCGTGGTTCACGATATGGTCGAATCGACCGGTGTCGCATTCGCCGAGCTGAACAAGTTTCTAATGAATGCGGCGCGACAGGGACAGGTTATCCGGGTCAGCGAAAAGCGCTACTTCGTGCCCCGGGCGATGCGCGAGTTGATCCAGATCGTCGAAGACCTGGTCGCCGCGAACCCACAGGACGAATTCACCGTTCGGGAATACCGCGACCGCGCCGGCATCGGGCGCAACTCGGTGATCGAGATCCTGGAATATTTCGATCGCGTCGGTTACACGCGCCGTCTCGACCAGACCCGCCAGCGCCGGAAGTCTGCGTCGGAGGCTTTCGGCACGCTAGTCGACTGAAAACGTACGCCGGCTTTTTCTTTTTCCCACCGAACCCGATCTGTTAGTATCTCCCACGGAAGAGCGACGTCTCCCGGTGGGGCGCCCGGACTTCAAATCCGGTGGAATGCGCGCATGCGTGTTCGGTGGGTTCGACTCCCACCTCTTTCGCCACCCAGCTCTCAACCTTATCGATGCCCTTCGGCTCCCTCCGAAAAATAATGTCAGATGGGACACTCACGGGACAGTACTAAGGCGTGATTTCCCCTTTTCCTCGCGTCCTACGGAGGCTTTCATAATTCGTGAACATTGTAGGTTGGGTTAGCCCGAAGGGCGTAACCCAACATGATGGCTGCATTGTTGGGTTACGCCCTTCGGGCTAACCCAACCTACGGTGCACGTGTATTCAGTTTTTTTGCAAGTCTCAATAGATATCGGGTCAGCGCGCTTCAAGTTCCGGATCGTCGACTCCCACCCACGGGCCAATCGGCCCGGTAAGTCCAAATAGGTCGGGTTCGGAACGTGTGTTACCGGGTTTGATGATCGAAAATCCGGGAACGGCCTCGGTTGCGGTATAGATGCCGAGGTAGGCGCCGACGTCGAGTCGACGGATCTCGTCAATCAGATCCATGCTGCCGGAATAGTTGTCGAATCGGGCGTAATGCATGATCAGCGACGGCCGGCCATCCAAATGCGACGGTCCAATTTCCGTCGCGAACCGTAGATATCTGTTCACAATGCCGCCGGGTCGACGCCAACTGTTGTACCCTTCGCCCATACCATCGGCTTTCGGCGCGTAGGCCTTCCCGACCCAAGAGCCTAAATCCGACTCCTCGTCGTAAAAAAATGCATTACGAAGTTTTCTCAGTTCCAGGTCGCCACCATCGTGCACGTGTCCGGCATATTCGCCGTCCAATTCCTCGGGCTCGGGGGCCGGTAGGGTTTTCCAGATGTCGAGTACTTCTTCCCGACTGAATTCCCTCATCAGTTGTTCTACGGTGTAATGCTGGGCGACCCTCTGCTGCGTAACGCTCACGACATGCTCCCCGTTTGTGATGACGGCTTCTAATATACCGCTTCGGATGGGGCGCCTCCACCAAATAGGCATGGCGGCGCCGGACGAGATACCGAGAACACCGCTCTCCGGCATGACGGAAATCAAATGCGTGACGGTCGTCACCCCTATTGCAATGCAATATCGTCCGTCCGTTCGCCTCTCACGAATGGACCTACAGCTCCGCGACTGTCCCCGCTGTGAGCAGCTAACTACCGATCTCCGAGTTGGCCCTTCCCCGCTCGGAACGCGCCGCTTTATCGCGGTTGATGGCATGAACCGTCGTTCGCGCAGCCGGATATTTTTTGTGGATCGACTGTGTAATCGACGCTTATGTGGTTAACTACTGAGGCATTTCATAATGCGTGAACATTGTAGGTTGGATCTTAGCG